>NZ_CALFSA010000213.1 GCF_937919355.1 uncultured Methanofollis sp.
CGTACAAGTACCCGCGGGCCATCGAGTTCGTGGACGAACTCCCGAAGACGATCTCAGGGAAGATCCGGAGGAACGTGCTGCGCGACCTCGAACTTGAGAGGCACAACTCCAACCACGGGACAGAGTGAACTACCCCGCTCCACCCCTTTATCCTGTAAGATAAATCCCCTTTTTTTGACACCATGAAATCGGGGGAAGACCGGTCAGATCATATCCCCGTATACTCTTCATCGATTCTGGTTGATGATATGGATGAGAGAGGCAAAGCCCTCCATTTCCATCTGGAGGACGCCGGCGCGGGTCATCCCCATCGAGGTTTCGGCATCGGCGGTGAGCATCTCCGGGCCGCGGAGCACCGTCCGCACCGTCCCGTCGCGGCCGAGCACCTCCGCCGCCTGTCGGTCGTGGACGAAGGCGCGGCCGGGCAGGACCACTGTCTCCTCCAGGTCCGCGAGATCGATGGCGGCGAGATCGTCGATGGTGATCAGGCAGGCGATCTCCTTCTGCACGGGAATGACCCGGCACTCGCCCCCGCAGGCGTCGAGGACCTGCTGGATGTAGGGTGCGGCGACCTGCCCGGTGACCACCGACGCCTTTCCCCGCACGCGGGGGAGCCGTGCGAGGAGGTCGGGCTCCTGGAGGATGGCGAAGGGCGACCCGATCTCAGGGTCCCAGAGAGGGGTGCCGCTGATCTTGAGAGAGAAACGGTTGTTCAGGTCGGTGACACGGTCCCTGAAAGCCCCGACACTCTCGACCTGCTGGCCCGGGATGACCGGGGCGTTGCCGAGGATCAGGCCCTGGTCGGTCGTGTTCGCAAATCTCATCAGGATCAGGCCCTTCGCCCCGGCGTCGTCGAGCCATGCACAGGTCTGCTCAAGGTCTTCACCGTCATTGACTCCCGGGATGACCACGGCGGCCGCATAGACGTCGATCTCCTCGCAGAGGCGGCGCATGACCGCAAGGGAGATCTCGGGAGTGGGGTCGTGCATGTACCGCCGCCGGCGTTCCGGGTCTGCCGAGAAGATCGTGTACGAGACCTCAGAGAGGCCGTTGTCGATGAGGAAGTCGGCGATCTCCGGGTCGTCAAAGCCCTTCCCGCTGGTATAGCCGATATGGAGGGGCACGTCCATGCTTCCCAGGATCTCGACGAGGTCGCGGAATTCGGGATAACAACTCGGGTCCCCGCCACCGCTGATGGTGATCCGGGAGAGGTCGTCACCGATCATCTGGAGCCGGGCGAGGGTGTCGTCGGCGACCGCGGAGAGAGGTTTAAACCCGCTGTACTGCTCTTTCACGCCCCGTGTGCAGTAGTCGCAGCCCACTTTGAAGGGCAGACAGTACCTGCACCCGAAAGGTTTGACCTCCCCGACATGCTTGAAATAGCAATACTCGCAGAAGCCCCGGCAGTCGACGCCCGGGCGCCCGCCAATATCCACGGTCAACTGAGCCATCTGCTACTCTGTCTGTGCTGAAGAGTTATATGGTATGGCATCTGAACTGGTACCGCGATCTTCTCGCCCTCTGATCTGTTCTCGGGAACCCGATATGTTTATAATTGCAAAAATATAATCTTCCGCGGGTGGCAGGCCATGAAAATGTTTATGAGTAAAAAAAAGATGATTGGTGGTATTCTCACCCTTCTCCTCTTCGGTGCGATCGTGATGCCGGCAGGCGCCTTTACCGCTGAGAAACTCACGATAGATATCGAAGAGGACGGTGCCGCAATAGTCACCTTTGACTATTCGCTGACGTGGCTCGAAAATATCGCGGTCTTCCTGAAGATCGCAGACCCAAATGTGGAGTTTGGAAAGGCGCTGGAGAAGTACTCCGGGTCCGAGGTTGAATCGGTCGCCGTGAGCGACAGGTCGGCATCCTTCAGGGCCGAGACATTCGCCCGTGTTTCCTCTGTCGACAATGCTACTATCTATGCGACGCCGGCGCTTCACCTCGAAGAAGCGGAGAAGGCACTGAACGACTACTGGTTTGCGCCGCTGGTGCAGGCCGACTTCTCCCCTGCGGTGACAGAGGTCACTTTTGCCGACGGGAAGAACGAGACCCTGAGGGACGTCGCGGAGATCCCCTCCTTCACCCACCAGATCCCGGCAAATCCCTGAACTCCTTTTTTTGACTCTCTTCAAACCCCCATCTCAATGGCCACGGCGACCGCGGCAATGACAAGACTTGCCGCCGAGAGGGGGAGGGCGTACCGCCAGAGCACCTCCTGGACCGGGTCGCCGCTTGTGTTCCTGACCACCCAGAAGAAAGGGTCGCTGAAGGCGGAGATGGAAAGAGTCCCCGCCGCGATCATCAGCATGAGGGGGATCTGGCCGATCGCCGTCGCATAGTCCGACGAGAGGACCATGCTCGCGGTGATCACGGCCGTCACCACCCGCGACCCCTGGGCCGCCTGGAGGAGGACGCCGAGGAGGAAGGGCACCAGAACTGCCGGGACCGCGTCCCCAAAGAGGGCGAAGGCGTCGGTGGCGAAGGTGCTTGCCATGATCGTCGCCCCGAAGGCGCCGGCCCCACAGAGGTCGTAGATGATCACGCCGGCATGTTTGGTCCCGTCCTTGAGGGCGGCGTACCGCAGGTCGGGTGCGAGGACGAGGAGGGCGCCAGCCATCCCGACGAGCAGGGCGACCGAGATCGACCCCTTCCCGAAGACCGGCCAGACGACCGCCGCCGCGGTCAGGGCAAGAGGGAGGAGGAGGGGTATCCATGCCCGCCGCCCAACTTCCGGGGCGCAGACCTGGTCGCCCCCTTCTGCGGCACTCTTCTGCCGCCCGATCACCATGCCGACCGCGACCAGGAGGACGAGGGAAAGGGGAAGGGCGACGGCCATGTACTCCCCTGCCGAGAACCCCTGAACCGCCGACGCAGCGGCGATCGTCACCGGCGTCGGGTAGATGAGGGAGAAGGAGAGGGTGCTCCCGATGGCGGCGCCATAGATTGCCTTCTTCTTATCAGCGAAACAGGAGAGGAGAGGGGAGATCACGATGAAGGCGGTGATGCAGCACATGAACGGCACTGCAAGGATGAACCCGGCGATCCCCCCGGTCAATGCAGGGCGGTGGGTGAAGGCCCTGAGGTCGCTGAAGATGCGTTCCTGGAACTTTCCCTTTTCGAGCACCTTTGCAATGACAGATCCGGCAAAGACGACGACACCGAGGAGGGCGAAGATCTTCCCGGCCCCTTCGGCCGCAGTGCCGACGACCGACTCCGCCGGCACGCCGGCAAGGACGCCGTACACGATGGCCGCCGAGAAGAGGGTGACGAAGGGGTTGAGGCGATACCTCACCGTCGCAATCGAGATGAGGACGAGGACCAGCGCGAACGCGATGAGAGTCTGCATCGCCGGTACCTTGCCTTTGTCGGATATATAGATTTTTTATGCGGCAGGGGCTGATAAAATCGAGAACAGGGGATGATGGGGGACACATCCCTTTTCCCTCACGGTTCGAACCCCTCCCTCTCCCAGACCACCTCGTCCCTGTAGAGGACCCTGAGCACCCGGTGGAAGGGGATGTACTTCTGCCCGCGATCGGTCTCGACTACCATGTGCGCCCCCTCGATCGCCGCAATATCCCGACCGCAGACCCGGGAGCAGTCGCCGGGCGCACCCCGGTCGATGAAGACGACCGCTACGGCAGAAAAATCGTAGGCTGGATCGTGGAGGAACCTGAGGAGGAGGCGGTGACTTGTCCGCATCGGTGTATGGGGTGGCGGTCTCTTCCTATATACCCACCCCTCGTAGCGGTGCCTGTATGCATCTGCCCTGCTCTCCCGTGACCATATAATTCTGACCGGAGTGCCGGGGGTTCAGAGAAAAAAACGCAGAGAGATGCATGTCCCGCATTTTATGTGCTCGGTACAATTAATAAAAGATATTACCTTTACATTCAAACACCATTCTGATGTCTCAAAAATATCTGACAGCACTCGTGCTCTGCATTGTAGTCTGCTGTGCGGCATTTGCGGGTTGCATCGGAAGCGACTCCAAGAACCCCGCCCAGACCGATGCAGAGGAAAAACCGACCTACATCGTGGGAATTGACGCCCCCTATCCGCCTTTCTCCATCATGGGCAAGGACGGCAATCCGACAGGTTTCGACACCGATACCATGCTCTGGATCGCGGAAAAGGAAGGTTTCAATGTCAAGTTCCAGCAGATCGCCTTTGACAGCCTGATCCCTGCCCTGAACGGCGGAAAAATTGACCTGGTCCACTCGGGCATGACCATCACTCCGGATAGGATGGAACAGGTGAACTTCTCCATCCCGTACTGGACCGTCAACCAGACCGTCATCGTGCGCGAGGGATCGACCCTGACAATGGACGACGTCCTTGCCGGCAAGGCGACCATCGGCACCCAGACCGGCACCACCGCCGACATCTGGATCGACAAGAACCTCGTCCAGAAGGGTCTCATGGACAAGAAGAACCTCAAACACCATACTAACATTGCCAACGCCGTGACCGACCTTGAGAACGGCAACATCGATGCAGTGATGTTCGACAGCACCGTCATCAACGATGTCATTGCCGGCAAGAAACTCCAGAAGATCGGAACCATCGACACCGGCGAGAACTTCGGCATCGCGGTCAGGAAGGGCGACGACAAACTCCTCGCCATGATCGACGACGGCCTTGAAAAGTTCATGAACGACCCCTACAGAGAAGAACTCATCCAGAAGTATCACATGGAATGAGTCCTTCTCACTTTTTTTAATCCCTTTTACGAATAAATCCGGAGACCTTCGCTGTAGTGTCCCGGGACTGGTGCTTCACCACGGGGAATGAGATGACCTGCGGGATGAAGAGAGACAGCCATGGAGAGACATGCCGGTGCATATATCATGCGGCACACCGTCACCCCGCCCATGTTCATCATCGGTCACCGGGGGGCACGTGCAGTTGCCCCGGAGAACACCCTGCGTGCACTGGAGGTCGGGATGGCATGCGCCGACTATGTCGAGGTCGATGTCCGCCTGAGCCGCGACGGTGTGCCTGTAATCATGCACGACGCCACCCTCGACCGGACGACCGACGGCAGCGGACCGATATGCGCATACCTGCTCTCCGAACTGAAGGTCCTCGACGCCGGGGACGGAGAACGCGTCCCGACTCTTCAGGAGGTCGTCTCCCGGGTTTCCGGCAGGCGCGGCCTTTGTGTCGAGGTCAAGGAAGAGGGAAGCGAGGAGATTGTCTGTCGTGTCCTGAAGGGATATGATCCTGAGAAACTCTTTGTCGTCTCATTCCACAAAGGGAGTATCGAAAAGGTGAAAATTCTCCTGCCGGGTGTCAGGACAGGATTCATTTACTCGAGAGACGGTGGAGATCCCCTCTCGACAGCAACGTCAGTCCGTGCTGACGTCGTCCTCCCCGAGAAAGACCTGCTCACCTCTGCTCTGGTTGAGCGGGCACATCGATGCGGCCTTATGGTGGTCCCCTGGGTGCTGAATGCAGACAACGAGGTTCTGGCGGCATGGGACGTCGGTGCCGACGGCATCGTATCAGATGACCCGTGTAGGATGAGCGTGCTCCTCACGGGCGTGGAGAAGACTCGACGGCGAGAATGGTGAGGCTATGTGATACAACAGATCACACTTGTTTTTTTCTGTCTGCCTATCCATATGGCCAGGAAATGTCAGAAATAATCTCAGCTCCTGCAAAATAGCCTGTAAACCATTTTTGTGAGGTTCACGCCGTATCCGGGCACACTCATCTGAGGATCATTCCCGTTGCTGAGATATCTATATATGGAGGTTCCGATTACGTATGTTTCGATCTGTTGCCCGAAAAGGTAGTATCTACCTTTTCTGAGAATCTCGACCGGAGGATATCGGATTCATGCTGGGAACACTGAGAGAAGATCCTGACGTCTGGGCACTCTTTACGCGGAGCGAAGAATATGCTCCTGGATTCCATGATCGGTATGATCGTTTCCCCTTCTACCTCAGCAAGAACCGAAATGTTTTTGAGCCTGTCGCCTCTCAGTACCTTTTTGAGCGGGGATTCTGCCCGGAATATCCTGAAGATAGGGATTTTGCCCTCTGTCTGACGCATGACATTGATTCAGTGTACAGTTCTCTCATGTCCAAGGGATTGAAGGCATTCAATGCCCTCCGCTCAGGATGTCTCTCTGACGCGAAACGATCCCTGATGCAGATGAAGACAAAGAGGTCGCCCTGGTGTAATTTTCAGGACATTATTGCGATGGAACAAGACTATGGTGCCACGTCAACCTTTTTCTTTCTTGTTCTGGACTCAGCAAGCGAGGATTATGCCTATGACATCGAAGACCTGGAACCTGACCTAGGCATGATCGTGGATGAAGGGTATGAGATCGGTCTCCACGGTGGTCACCAAACCTATAATAATCCAGACGAAATCAGGGAAAATAAGAGAAAACTGGACAAATTGCTGAATAAACCCGTGGTGGGGTATCGAAACCACTACCTCAAGATAAAAGTGCCGGAGACATGGGAGTATCTATCGAAGGCAGGATTTCAGTATGACTCGACGATGGGATTTGCCGATTGTGCTGGTTTCAGAAATGGGATGTGTTATCCGTACAGGCCGTTTGACCTCAGGAACAACCGGGTGATGAACATTGTCGAGATTCCTCTTGCGATCATGGATAAGACCCTCTTTTTCTACATGCACCTGGATCTTGAACTCTCATGGAAACTGATCTGTCAGATTATCGAGAATGTGAAACAGTGCAATGGCGTTCTCAATGTCCTCTGGCATAACAACTGCATGACCGGGGACTATCTTGTGCTGTATAAAAAACTGCTCGAGTATTGTTCAAAGGAGGGTGCGTGGATGACATCTGGCAAGGAGATTTATGATTGGTGGTCCAGGTATCTCTGAGATCTCGGTCCGGCGTCTTGAGCCGGATGAACTCCCTGTATGGGACGCGGTCGTGAGTTCGGCACCAGAAGGTTCGATCTTCCATTCCAGTCCATGGCTTTCGGTCATGAGTTGTGGGCGGGAGATCGATTATACGGTCTATGGTTTTTTCAATGGAGACGATCTTATCGGCGGGTGTCCTCTTTTTTTCTACCAGATTGGAGGCTTGATCTCTGTGGGGACGTCGATTCCCCCGATGAACCCGTACGGCGGGATCGTTCTTCTGCCCCTCGAAGAGGGAAGTGCCCGTGCCTGTGAGCAGAGACAACAGGATGTGGTCCGGTCTCTGATTCAGCAGATGAAGGTGGAGAACTATGCCAGTATCCACATCGTGCATGCTCCAGAATGGCAAGATATCAGGTGCTTCATCTGGGAAGGGTGGGAAACCAATGTGTTGTACACCTACTATCTTGATCCGGCGAATTTCAGTATGTCGAGAAATGCAAGGAGAAATATGAAAAAAGGAAGGGAAAACGGGATTGTAATCCAGAAGTTTGAGGATATAGACATGTTTTACAAACTCTTTGAGTATACTTTTCAGAACAGGGGTATGGCGCCTCCCTTGCAGAAACCTCTGTTGCGCAGTATATTCAAGACCTTCCACGAGCGGGGGAACTGTGAACTTGTCACCGCACATAACCGAGACGGCGACGTAATCGGAGGAGATATCTACCTTACAGATAACCGACGGGTCTACCGCTGGGCTGCCGCAACCACCCCTGAGGCCAAGGCCTCCGGCGCCTCATTCCTCCTGTTGTATGAGTCCCTTCTGGACTTCGGGGAGAGAGGATACCGACAGATAAACCTGATGACAGCCAATATCCCTTATCTTGCCGAGTTCACCCAGAATTTCAGTCCGCATCTCGTACCCTATTATGGCGTGAAGAATCGATCTGTGTACCTGAAAGTGTCGTCTGCATTCAGGGGCACCTGATTCATTATCCTTTTGTTCAGGAGATTTTACCCTGAAAACCACTGAGGTGGCTTTCAAAGAACCGCTTGAAACTCCGTTTCATGAGCGATTCTTCATTCTCTTTCCTTGTCCAGCCATCTGTGAGGAGAGCTTTGTCAGAAAGAAGAGGTTCCTGGATGAAATGATGAAAGTGACTCCACAGAAAAAGATCCTCTGTCATGTAAGTGTTGTCAGTGAGGCAGGAAGCCCCATCCTTTTGGACGGAGTCGTTTACGACGTTAAAAGATTATTGTGGGGTTTTCAAGGCATCTAAATTACGTATCACTCTTTCCGGAAAATCTCTTCTGTCCTGCTCCTGGATCTTCTTCTCCCATTCGGCATGTCTGCATGTACAGTCGAGATCGGCGAATACGTCCATGTTAAAATCCAGATTGTGCATATCGATCCGGTCCAGGATCTCCTGGTCACATCTCCCACAATTTCTGGAGAAGTCCAGCGATTCGACAGAATACTGGAACGGGCTGATATACATGCTCATCTTGTCACCGTATTTCTGCTTATATTGCCGTATCACTTCAAGGACACTCCACAACATGGGGGGGGTGTAGAGGCCCTTCTTCCAGAGTTCATGCACAACTGTGTTCTTCTCGACCGTTGTTACCTCGAGGTCCACCCTGCGGATGCCGCGCGCATATAGGTAGTCGACTGTCCTGACAACATCGGTGATCGCTTCCTGCTCTGTTAAAAAGGGAGGTTTCAGGAGGAGAAGCGGTTTGAAAAGTACGCCGGAATTATTCATTTTTGCGAGATAATAGTCGTAGTTCCGTGCGGTAAACCCCTTATTGATACAGAGGTTCATGACATCTGGATTCGCCGACTCAAACCCGAACAATATCTCCAGTTCTTTGTTGGAGAGATCCTTTTTGATCTTCTTTGCTATTTCAATGGTATTGTCATTGATCCTGGACTCGATGACAACCCTCCTGATGCCAGGGTAACTGTCGAGAATGGACGAGATCTTTTTCTGGGCATTGTATGATATCTCCTTCTCATCAAGGAAGTTGCCGTCATTGTATAAAGCAACGATCGGATAGTCGTTCAGGTCCACCATATCGGTGACCTGCTTGATCTGGTTGATATAATCCTCGTCCGAGACCTTCATTCCGTGCCTGGTGCTGCAGTAAAAGCCGCACATCGTGCATCCACCGCTTTCCTTGACCCACTCACACCCTGTTGACCGGAGAAATACCACCAGGCGCCTGCACGGTTTCCCATCGAGGTGACCAACTCTCTCGTCGATCCCGATAGGGACTGAGTAATCGATCTGATCGTCTTCAACCGTCCCGTTTTTCCGTACTCCCCTGGCCAGATCCTGAATCTGTTCGAGTGCTTTGTTATAATATCCCGAAAAATCCGGAACCCGTATGGTGTCAGAAACGTGTGCCACATGACCCCCCGACCATCGTCATGTCCATTTCTCTATTTATATCTATCTCAAAGACCGAAAAAACAGGAAATCATCGAGTTGTCTCTTTAGAGCGTTCGGGAATGCTGATGTCCCAGATACATTCTTTTTTGCTTTTAACGTCTTCTTCATCAAGACGTGGAATATCTGCGTACTCCAGCAGATATTCGAGGTTCAGGAGACTGATGATTGTTAATGCAGAGGGGTCGATCCTGTGCTGCATCATCATCGTCTGGAGGAGAGGGTACCTGCTGCTGAGATCTGTCATAAGGGCATTCTTTTTGAGCAGTATGGATCTGAGATCCCGGTACCACAGGGCATAGATGCCCCTGTCTGCGAAACGGTCGTATATCAGTCTGAGTTTATTCCGGGCGGCCATCCACCGTTGAAAGAGAGAATCATCGAATTTTGTTGTGCATTCGATATATTTGAGTTTATTCAGATCACCGGTGAAGACCCTCTCCCGCGCAAATTGTTTGTACAGTCTCTGCGAGATCCTGTACTGGACAGGAACTTTCATGAAAAATTCCATGAGTTCGTTATCCCAGAAGGGGATCCGCCACTCATAACCATAGTATTCATACGCCCTGACCGAGTTGATGATATATTTCGCCTGTCTCTCCTTGTAATCAAAGAACTCAATTGCATTTGCCCCTGATTCGCAGTCATCGGCACGGACGGGAGGTATGATGGCACTGACTCTCTCTTCAAAGAGTTTCTGGAGCGGACCGTTATTGCCCCGGTCCCAGTAAGAGTGGTGGTCGGCAAGAATGTAGTGGACGGCCTCTTCGGCAGTGCATCCACGCTTCACGTCATAGGTACGGGGTATTTTACACCCGGAGAGCACATCTGCCCCGTGGCCCGGGACAAAGACCGACCCCGCGGGGATTACGTCGAGTTTTTTCAGTTCCCTGACGGCTACCATGTCCTGAATGTGAGGGAGGGCGGTGAGATTCCCGCCGTACCTGAGCACCACCGGCAGTTCCGGGGATCGGTACATCTCTTCCCACTTTGCCGCGGTATATTCGACGAAATACCAGGGGTACCCCAGTGCCCTGGCCACCTCTCTGCTGAATCGTGATTCCCGGTTGTTCTGGATCCCATACGTAAAACAGGTTACGTCCTCAACACCGAGCCGTTTGAGCAGCGCCACAAGGATCCTTGAATCGAGTCCGCCGCTGAGGGGGACGACGATATGTTTCCCCTGGTCGACGGTGGTTTTGATGAGGCGCTTGAAGACGTTCGTGTAGACCTCATCCATCCTCTCAATCATCTGCTCGTCGGAGATCTGGAAATAGTCTCTGTGTTGATAGTTGTAGTGAGAATATACACCTGTTTGTTCTGTTCCTTTATTGTATAATAGAAATTCCCCTGCCTGTATCTGTTCAATCCCGTTGAAGAGAGTATCTTTGCCGGTGACAAAGCCTGTTGCCAGGAATTCGGCTGCTCGTATGTCATCCGGCCCTGTAATCGTCGCATTTTTCAGGATATGGGCATCGTCGGAGATTATGATTTTCCCCTGTCTTTTGGAATAAAAGAGTGGAATGCTCCTGATACGGTCGACTGCACAGAGGACATGATCTGGTGCATCGATAACGATGGCATAATTCCCATTCATGTGCCCGATTTGTCGTGCGATCGCCTCTCTGCGTGGTGCGGACCCGGACATCTCCTGGGAGAGACGTAATACTATCTCTCTGTCGTCGGTCAGACGGTTATCGTAGAATATATTGCCCTTTATCGAACAAATGGCTTGATCCGTCCCTATATGTCTCCACGGTGAAAAGTGGTTTGATAGGCGAATTTCTACCTGCATTTGCGGTCACCATGACCATAATCTGTATTTTTGTCTCCGCTCCATCTGACCTCCGGTGCGGGAACCGAAGGATACCTTGGCGTGTACCGAAGCGTTCGGTCCAGTGGTATACAGATGTCAAACTTCCTCTCTGCCGCTTGAACCCTCATCCTGACAGAGAATGGGATGTCATGCCATCGATTATCCCGTTCAAAGAGCGAACTATACCTTTCTACCGGAATTCTTGTCGTTCTATTGTTCACGACGTGCCGGATCGGTAAGCCTCTTCAGGCATGTGCCTGTTCATCTCCCCCGTTTTGTACTGCCTATATCGATGCTTTATTTATTGCTTTCGCTGTCGCCCCTCTCTTTTTCTGTTGGCGGTATCCTGACGAAAGATTCAGGCGAATCATTGCGGGAATGACGTGATCGAAAAGGGTCAAGGAGTGAGGTATTTCTGGGATAGGTTGTAGGTCTGTCAGATTATATCTGGCATGTGCCACACATTTTATATCTCAAAATTATATCCTCGCTTTTATGGATCGCATCCCTGAAAGATGCTTGAATGAGATTGTCTATGTTTTAAAAATCTTAGATGATATAATCCCTTATCCGCCAGGTTTTCTGCTCTGCTGACCATGGCGTGATGCGACGGCCGAACAGACCTCTCCAACCTTCCGGGCGACGATCTCCCAGGTGTTATTGTTTCTGACGTACTCGCACCCGGCCCTTCCCATCTGTGTCCGCTTCTCGGGGTCGGCGAGGAGACTCACGACCGCCGAAGCGAGGGCCTCAGGATCCTCAGGTCTGGCCGTGATACCCCCGCCGGAGCGTTTGAGGAGTTCTCTGACACCCGTAATGTCGCTCGCCACGACCGGTTTTCCACATCCCATATATTCATAGACTTTCAGGGGGGAGAGACCGATCGTGTCATTCCGGTCCTTGATAAACGGTGCGACGCAGACGTCGCTGGCATTGACATAGATGGGCACGCTCTTGTAGGCAACCCGACCGGTGAAGTAGATTCTGTCCCCTACCCCCAGTTTATCTGCAAGTTCAATGCATGTCTCTCTCATCACGCCGTCGCCGACAAGCAGGAAGCGGGCCATGGGGTACATGGTGCAGATCTGGGGGACGGCTCTGATGAGGTCTGGCAACCCCTGCCAGGGTGCGAAGTTGCCGGTAAAACAGATATACATGGCTGAGGGGTCGAGGCCCAGCGCTTTTCGAGCTATGCCCTGATCGCCGGGTCTGAAGATCTCGATATTTGCCCCGTTCTCGATGACTGTTACCCTCTTCTCGTCTATCCCGTACTCTTCGATCAGGTGGCGCTTTATCCCCGCCGTCACGGCGATAATAGTATCGGCTCTTTTGAGCAGGTAATGTTCAGATACTCGGCACAGGGTCTGGTTCATCCTGGCGGAGATGCCAAATGATGGTTTACTATGGTTGAGAAGTCTGATCTCGTCCCTGAAAAGGCCGTTGACCTCGCATATGATCGGTGTGCCATGGAGCCGTCCTGAGAAGAGATCTCCCAGAACTCCGAAACATGAGTTCCTGGTATAGATCACATCATACCGCCGCGAAGAATTATTGCGAAGAAGTGAACGGATAATACTCCAGTACAGCCTGAGCATACCCTGTTCTGGTATAGGTGAGCAGGTAATACGATCCGTATGCACAAATGGCAGATCGATGGTCGAAAAGATATGAAGTCTGTTATGTCTGGCTGCAAGGCCTTCGATGAGCTCGCAGCTATGAGTAATCTTCCCGTTGGCACCTTCGAATGATTTCAAAGGCTCTATGAAGAGGATATCCAGGCCGCCTCTTTCTGCCTGCATCGCAGGCAGTAGATGCACACATCCCCGTAATAAAGATAACTCAATCGCGAATCGCTGTAAAATCCCTTTGTGAAAAGTAATGGAATCTGGAATGTATGAACGAAAAGTTCTTAATTGACCCGAAGTATAGTGGTCTCTGCCGGGTGATAAGAGAGGTATGGTGTCTGCCTGGTTGGTGCATGGGGGGACCGAAACGTTTTGCTCTATCTGGTTCGTCTTTTGCCCTTCAATACGGAGTGAAATAGGTGATATCTGCCGATAAACAGAGGATAATTATTCTCGTGGTGGTTTTTGTCCTTGTTCTGACAGGTATTGCCGTTATTATCTCCCAGATATCCCCCCTTCCTCAGGAAGAGGAGAACGTTACCCCTGAACCTGAACGTCCACAATGGCCTTCAGGTCCGCTCATGGTCGTTGCCTCGAAGACGTATGACGGAGAAATGTCTGCACCTCCAGATTTTGTCTGTGACGGTCTGGACGATCAGGAAGAGATCATAGCAGCATTTCGCGCCCTCCCCCCTCAGGGTGGCACTGTCGTCCTGATGAATGGGACATTTAACTGCACAGGTTCTATTAATCTCCCTGATAATTCCACACTTATGGGGCAGGGTTCTAATGCGACGGTCCTGAACTTTCCCTCTATCGGCTCAGTCAGGGTGAATTCTGGCAAAAACATATGTTTCTCGAACTTCGGGGTTACCGGCAAGGGTAATGTCTATATCAGCACATCCGATGTTGTCGTCGAGAATGTCGACGTCTTCAACGTGGATAGTTCTTACATGGCGGCATTCATAATTTACGCTGCCAACGAGGTCATCGAGAATGTCCGCTTTATCAATTGTCGGGCGGTGGATGTTGATCGATGGGGTTTTGTCCACTCCGGTGAGGGAACGCCGAACCGTGTACAGGACTGTGTTTATATCAACTGTCAGGCGATTAACTGCGGACGATATGATCAGTATTACGGCGTCGATCATCAATATACGGAGGCATGGGACGTGGGCTTTGATATTGCCGAGTCTCTCCGGAGTGCGGACAATATAACCTATATCAACTGCTATGCCGAAGGGTGCTGGGAGTCCGGTTTTCATGCTGAATCTCATGTCAGTCTCACCAATATCAGACTCATCAATTGTACAAGTACCGATAACGCCCAGAAACAGAAGATCGGTGAAGAAGAGGTGGATTTCGGTGCGGGGTTTCTGGTGAATGAGGGAATGTACCTTGAGAACTGCACTTCTCAGAACAATACCGCAGGTTTTCACTGTTCACGGGCCGACGACAGTTATCTTGTCAACTGTCGAGATATTGGATCGGAGAAGGGTTTTTTGATATTGTCTATCGGACAGGATGGTCTGCACCTGCGCTCGTGCGTCACTGAGGATGCCGCAGAGCCAGTTTATGTCTGGACGGGATCGACGCTGAATGTTACCCTCTCCGATATGACGATCCTGTCACAGATCCCGCGCTCAACCGCTGGGATCACGGTGGATGCACTGGTACGGAACCCTGATAGGATCTTTATCAAAGATAGTGTGATCTCAGGATATCAGTTGGGTATTGATAACCTGGCAAAGAATCGGGGGCTTGTGCAGGTTGCGAATGTGTCGGTCACGGGGTCAGAGACAAACTTTATAAATTGCAATGTGATATCTACCTGATAGTTCTCATTTTATCTCTTTAATCGTGTATCGAGACTTTTTCATGCCATAATACAGTATTTGATCTCTTTTGTCGCGAAACGATATTGCAATTAAAAAAATTTAATACTCATAGCAATGAAGTTATTTTACCAATTTGTCTTGTCGTGAAGTTTCAAAGAGAGGGGTATATCCTCTCTGTTCTTTGTATATCCCCTCCTTTTTGTATATAAATACTCTGTATCCTAATATCTATTCTATACTCTCTTCTTCTTTTATTATACGTTTTCATCATATTGGTCCATAATAATCGGCAATCCTGTCGATATTATAAAATGGAATTGTTTATATGCAGTTACTCTAAACTAATTATTTGCAATACAACAAACCAAAAAACGAGCAGAAGGTGAAGAACGGAAGGAATTAGAGGAAAAAAAATGAGATTATTACCACTATTAACATTAGTTGCAGGATTCGCCCTATTGTCATGCCTTGTTCAGGCAGCAGGGGCAGCATCCCTCGTTGTTGCAGCAAGCGACAGCAGCAACTTAGTAAAAAATCAGGCAGACTATGTCTGTGACGGTACAAGCGATCAGATCGAGATCAACAAAGCGCTTTCTGCCATCCCCGCAGGCGGTACGGTCATTCTCGCCAAGGGTCACTACACCCTGGACGGCAATGTCGCCCCGAAAAGTTCTACGACCCTGAAAGGGGAAGGCGAAGATGCGACATTCCTGAAATTTGTCTCATCATCGGCGATCTCCCTTGCCAGCGTGAACAATGTCAAGGTCTCCGATCTCCAGATCAATGGGAAAGGGCGCGTCTACATCAGTTCGTCCCACCATGTCATTGAGAATGTGAAGGTGTACAATGTCGACAACTCGTACATGGCCGCCTTCATCATCTACGCCTACAGCAAGACTGTCGAAGACATCCAGTTCATCAACTGTAAAGCGATCGACTGCGACCGCTGGGGCTTTGTCCACAACGGTGCAGGTTGGGGCACACCCTCGGTCGTCAGGAATATCAGTTACACAGACTGCCAGGCCATCAACTGCGGCAGGTACGAGCAGTATTATGGTGAGAGAAGCCAGTACAGCGAGGCCTGGGATGTCGGCTTCGACATTGCCGAGTATATCGACACCGTCGAGGACGTCACCTACACCCGGTGTATCGCCGAGGGCACCTGGGAGTCCGGGTTCCACGCCGAACCTCCCCCGAAACTGAAGAACGTCAGGCTCATCGACTGCGTCAGCCGTGACAACGGCCAGAAGCAGAAGACTGGTGCTGCCCATCCCGACTTCGGTGCCGGCTACCTTGTCATGGAGGGCATGACCCTTGAGAACTGCATCTCCGAGGACAACATTGTCGGCTTCATGTGCGACTACCCCGACAGCAGTTCTGTCTCAGGGTCCAGCGACAAGGGTTCAAAGATCGGTTTCCGCATCCTCAGTGTAGGTGCGGGCGGTCTGAAGATCGATTCGTCGTCGGTTAAAAACTCACCCGAACCGGTCCTCTTCCTGGCAGGAGGCTCCAAGGTGAGCATGAACGGTCTGACCATCTCGTCGGACACCTCCCGCTCAACTGCAGGCATCAGGGTGCAGTCGAGGGTTTCGGCCCCGTCGTCCATCCTGGTCGCAAACTCGAAGATCTCCGGGTATGCCACTGGCATCAACAACCAGGCATCTGCGAACGGTCTGGTTCAGGTCTCCAATGTTGAGGTGACCGGTGCGAAGACCAACTTCATTGGCACCAAGGTCATTGGTCCGGTCCTC
>NZ_CALFSA010000214.1 GCF_937919355.1 uncultured Methanofollis sp.
CCCCATTTTTTTCTGAATGTCCTCTTCCCGCCCACACCCTCGCAAGGGGTTAGGTATATCAGTCGAGGCATCCACCGACGGGTGCATAGGGGGACTGTGTCATGTATCATGGGCAGATTGCGAGAGTGGAGAGGAGAGGATGAAGAGGGAGATCAGGCCTGACCGCGAACTCGACTGCATCGGCCTCTACTGCCCCATGCCGATCGCCCGCACGAAAGAGGAGATCGAGAAGATCAGGGTCGGGGAGGTTCTGAAGGTTGAGGCCGACGACCCGGCCGCGGAGGAGGACATCACGCGGTGGGCGAAACGGGTCGGTCACGAGATCGTGAGTTTCGAAAAAGATGAGGGGATTCTGACATTTTACATCAGAAGGACGAAGTGAGGGAGGAAAATGGCGAAGATACTCTATGTCCAGACAAGCGGGACAAACACGCCCGAGAGGTTGTACGCCCCCTTTATCCTGGGGGCGACCGCCGCCGCAATGGGTGTGGAGGCGGCGATCTTCTTCATGATCAGGGGGATCACTGCTGTCAGGAGAGGGGAGGCGGAGAAGATCCGGATCGGTGCCTTTCCCACACTTGCAGAGGCGATGCGGCAGGCGATCGATGCCGGGGTGAAGATCTACATCTGCGAACAGAGCACGCAACTCCTCGGCATCCCGCGGGGCGACTTCATCCCTGAAGGGATCATCGCCGGGGGAGCGACCCTCAATGACCTGGCGCTGGACGCCGACGCGGTGATGTCATTCTGAAGGAGGGGAGGATGGTCTATCTTGATCATGCGTCGTCTGTCCCCGTCGACCCCCGTGTCCTTGCCTTTGCCGGGCGGTACCTGAAGGAGGAGTACGGCAACCCCTCGTCCCTGTACGCCCTCGGCCTTTCGGCGAAGCAGGCGGTGGAAGAGGCGCGGGTGGGGGTGGCGGCCCTCGTCCATGCGGAGACGCCCTCCACGATTGTCTTTACCGGGAGTGCGACCGAGTCCAACAACCTGGCGATACGGGGGACGGCGCTCAGGAACAGGAAAAAAGGGAAAGGCATCCTTGTCAGTGTGATAGAACACGTCTCCGTCCTGAACCCGGCGAAGGATCTCCAGAAGCAGGGGTTCGACCTCGGGTTCGTGCCGGTGGACCACTACGGGGTCGTCGACCTCGGTTTCCTGGAGGAGCACCTCACGCCCGGGACGACCATCGTCTCGGTCAATTATGCGAATGACGAGATCGGGACCGTGGAACCGGTCCGGGAGGCGGCGGCGATCGTGCACGAGAAGGGGGCGTTCCTCCATGTCAATGCGACGGCGGCCGGGGGCCGGATTCCGATCGACGTGCAGAAAGACGGGATCGACCTCCTGACCCTCTCCGGGAATGACCTCGGCGGGCCGCGGGGTGCGGCGGCACTCTACATCAGACCGGGCGTGAAGGTCCAGACCGTGATCCCGGGCGGCGGGCAGGAGAAAGGCCTGCGGTCGGGGACAGAGAATGTCTTTGCGGTCGCGGGGATGGGGGAGGCGGCCCGCATCGCCGCCCTGGAGATGGAGGGCGAGATGGCACGGGAGAAGGCGATCAGGGATAGCCTGATCGAGGAGGTGCTGACGATCGAGGATTCATACCTCACCGGCCACCCTGACTTCCGCCTCCCGAACCACGCAAGTTTCAGGTTCTCGAGGATCGAGGGGGAGAGCATCCTCCTGAACCTGGACACCTTCTTCGGCATCCAGGTGGCGACCGGGTCGGCGTGCACCTCGCGGACCCTGGAACCGTCCCATGTGCTCCTCGCCATCGGCCTTGCGCACGAGGAGGCCCATGGCTCGGTGGTGATGAGCCTCGGGCGGTCGAATGCCATGGATGACGTGCCTCTTGTCAGGCGGGCGATGAAGGAGACGGTGACGAGGCTGCGATCGATCTCTCCCCTGTAATGATGGAGGTGTGGGATATGGAGGACAGGCCGCAGATCGGCTATTCAAAGAAGGTGATGGACCACTTCATGAACCCCCGCAATGTCGGGGATATCGAGAATGCCGACGGTATCGGGACGGTGGGAAACCCTGTCTGCGGGGACCTGATGCAGGTCTCGATCAGGGTCGAGAACGACATCATCACCGATATCAAGTTCAAGACCTTCGGGTGCGGGTCGGCGATCGCCACCGCGAGCATGGTCACCGAGATGGCGAAAGGGAAGAATATCGAGGAGGCATTGAAGATCACGCGGCAGGACGTCGCCGACGAACTCGAAGGTCTGCCGCCGGTGAAGATGCACTGCTCGAACCTGGCGGCCGACGCCCTGCATGAGGCGATCAAGGACTACCGGGCGAAGAAGGAGGGTAGGAAGGAGGCGATCGAAGAACCGGCACGCTGATGAGGGGAGTAGTCGAAGAGATGGTGATGCCAGAGGGATGCTACAGTATCACCGATCTCATGCTCCTCATGACCGACAGGATCGGTGAGACGGCGAGGAGTCTTGACGCCGCCGAGACAGGCGCGTTTGTCGACGCCATTCTTGCGGCACGGAGGATCTATGTGGTGGGTGCGGGGAGGTCAGGCCTTGTCGCCCGCGCCTTTGCGATGCGCCTGATGCACCTCGGGATGGAGTCCTATGTCATCGGGGAGACGATCACCCCGGCACTGCACGAGGGTGACCTCCTTGTCGCCTTCTCCGGGTCGGGGGAGACGCACTCGATCGTCGAGTTCTGCGAGACGGCACAGGGCCTCGGCGGCCAGGTCTGTCTCCTCACCACAACTCCGGACTCGACCCTCGGCCGTACCGCCGATCTCGTCGTGGACCTCGGCGTGGCGTCGCCACCGGTCCATGAAGCCCCGGGGCAGTATGAGGTGCGGCAACTCACAGGCCAGTACCGGTCTGCTTCCCCGGACTTCGCCCCCTTCGGGACGCTCTTCGAGATGACGGCACTCATCTTCTCTGATGCGGTCCTCTCCGCCCTGATGGAACTGAAGCACTGCAGTCTCGACGAGATAAAGGGACGGATCTCAAATATCCAGTGATCAACGTCTCAAATACGCCCTGCCAGCAAGAGCAAGGCCACTGCAGACTGCAATGAGGGCGGCGACGACACTGAGGGAGAAGATGTATCGAGCCAGCACCTCGGCCCTCCCGGTCACGGCATAACTGCCGAGTCCGACGAGGAGGAGGCACCCTGCCGCCGCCCATGCCGATCCTATCCCCAGTTTCAGGAGGTCCTGTCCCATGGTATCCCCATGCCACCGGATCATCAGGACGAACCATATACTTTTTGATATGTGTTTTATCGGTTATCTGGACAATAATATGAACAATATATCACACCACAGGGCATTTTTTACAAAATATACCCGAATCCGATATTGATCTCAGGACCTGATGATAGACACCTTCTTCTGTGGATTGATAGCCTTCCCATGATCGCTGTACTTACCCCATCCTCCTGCTCATGCCTGATGTTTTCAGCCCGGAACACCATGCACCCCTATTTATTTTCTCCGCGGAAACCTATCTCTGAGAACCATGAGCGAACAGAAGGGACACTTTGAATCAGGCAGGTGGGTCGAGGACAGGGAACCTGAGGCCGCCCCGGAAACTCCGAAGGGACCTCAGGTGGATGAGATGGTGCACGAGGCATCGACTTCGGTGAAAAAAGCGATCGACGACGTCGTCCACCTGGGCAAACACCTCTTCGGGACGAAGGAGGGGCGTGATCACCTGGAGAAGAAGGTGCGGGCGGCCGGCGCCGAACTTGAGAAGGCGATCGGCGAGGTCGCCGAGACGGCACGCCGGAACCTGGAGAGGAAAGGCTGAGGGAGGCCCCTATTCCCTCCGGGCGAGGAGCCGTGCCTTCTTCATCGCAAGCCTGACCCTGGCCTCTTCCTCGCCCACGTCAGGGTTCCTGTACCGGGTGAAACGCTCGCAGAGCAGGTCGGGGCACTCGCCGCAGTGGGTGAAGTGCCGTTCCCTGATACAGCAGGCATACACCGGACAGATCTCCGCACCGACAAATGCCGTCCAGAAGGGCCGCCCCTGTACATGGTCGCATCCGCCGCACTCCTGCCGGTACTCGCACTCGCCGCAGATCACACCGCAGACAGCGGTCCTGATCTCGGGTCCCATGGGTGACGCTCACTCCTCTTCGAGTGCCGCCCGCGCCCCTTCGATCATCGAGCGTGCAGCCCTGATCTTCGACCTGGCCGCACCGTACTCGCCACCGTCACAGGCGTCTTCGGCCTCAGTATAGAGGCGTTCGGCCCGCTCGACCCGTGCCCGTACCTTTTTCACCTTCCCTTTCTGCCCGTCCTCTTCAAGAAGGTCGATCTCCTCGCGGAGCGTCAGCAGGTCACCGGAGACCTCTTCGAGTTCGGCACGCACCGCGTCCTCCTCGGCCTCGACTTCGGCCCTCTTCTCGCGGTTCCTCTCGCGGGCCATCTCCTGTGCCTCTGCCCGGGCGTTTTTGATCTCCCCGATCTCGTCCTCCACCTCCTTCACCTTCTCTGCAAGGAGAGCGGCGAAGGCGGTCCTGTCCTCGCGGGACTCCTCATATCCCTGGTACGCCTCATACGCCCCGCCCGCGGCGGCACCGCCCAGAGCGTCGGTGACGCTCCCCTCCTCCCGCCGCAGGATCCCGCCAAGGACGCTCCCCACACCGGCACCGACAAGGGCCCCCATCAGGCCCCGTGTGACCTCTTTTTTCTCTCGCACGACGGTGTAGGTCACCTTCACATTCTTCCCGGCCGGCGCAACCTGCAGTGTCCCCTGCTCTCCTGTTCTTCTGACGTCCATCGTGGCGTTCTGGCCGTCCCTCTTCTCGCCGGTGATCTCAGTCCCCTCAAGGGCAAGGTGGGATACCAGGCGTTCCAGAAAGTCGTCGTAGCAGTCGGCCACACCCTGGCCATAATATATATAGGACATGCGTATCTCATCTGCATTCTAAAATTTAAAATATAAAACTGCCGGTTTGTACGGGTGCGGCAAGTCGCCTCTTCCTGCGCCTCGTTGTCGCTCCCTGAGGGACGTCACAGGGGTACGCCAAGCAGGTGGAGCACGACAACGATCACCACGCCGATAACGCCGCCGATTGCACTGATCAAGACGGTGATAATATCTATCGGGATGTCTGGCCTGCCAAAGAGCGCCATCAGGTTGAATAGGTCGATCAGGAAGAGGACGACGATGCCGAGGATGGCGTTGATGACCAGGGCGGCGACGCTTTTGACGAAGTAATACAGCAGCACCGCCACAATCACGGCGAGGATGATCCCGATGATCTCTCCGAGCATGCCCTACTGTCTGCTGCATAATATATATCTGCGGGTCACGCCCCCGACTGCGAGGGTGACGTACCACATGCCTGCATCAGGGATGGCAGCATCGACCGGGTGGTGCGAATGCACTCCTGTCGCCTGAAGTGCGAGGGTAGGTGAGGCGGGAGATCGTGCGGTCTGTCAGATCGAAAAGAGGCAAGGGCAGGTTCACCCCGCCTGCAGGTTGCACTGGTGCGGCCACCGATAAGGTCTGCCACCGCAGGCAGATCTCTACCTCTCCCTGACCGAGACCTTTGTCGTCTTTCCGAAGGGCACGTTGAACGAGATGATGCCTGCATCGACGGTCATCGTGCCCTCTGCCGTCACCTCCAGTTCGCCGGAGAGGATCAGGGTGCCGGCCGCGGAGAGCATGGCCATGGTGTCCATGGTGACCGGGATGGCAACCTCTGTCCTGTTGTATGCCGGGATAACAATCTCTTCGCTTCTCCCGGACCCCAGGAACACTTCTCTTCCTTCTTTCGAGTAGGAGACATTCACAGACACGTCCCTGACTGTTATCCCGATCGGGTTCGGGTTGTTCACGGCAAGGTCGACCTCCAGGTCCATGCTCTCCAGGGTGAGGCCGGTGACGGCGATGCCTGTCACCGTGACCTCGGGCGGCCTGAGAGGCGGGCCTCCGGCACACCCCGCGACGAAGGCCGCGGCCACGAGGACGGCAAGGGCAGGTGCAAGTTTCATGATCCTTCCTACACAGCGGCGTGGTATATATTGTGCAGGGGTAGAGTCCGTCGCACCTCTCTTCTGAGTGGTGCCACCTAGGGTCCTCCTCAGCGATCCTTTTTTGTGCCAGAGGGGTGATTGCCCCTTCATGCCGGTCTGCGGTCCGGGGGACATGCGGGAGATACTCGCATATATTGCATCGGAAAGGGACATTGCAGCGAGGTTCGACCTCCCTGCCGAGACGATCCTGCCTCTCCTCTTCTCCCTGCGCTTTGGCGGGGCATGGAGTTATGCAACCGCAGAAGGGCGGTCCCTCTCAGTCGTCCGGAAAAGGACGCTCTGGGACGAGAGAACAAAGTCCGGTGTCACCCTCGAAGAGATCACCCTCCTCCTCAACCCTGCCCTCCTCTCTGAGGAGGGGGCCGTCTCCCGCTTAGAGAAGTGCGGGAACGAGGCCGAGAGGCTCATCGTGACAAGGCCGTACAGGATCCGCGTGCGGGCCGAGAGGGCAGTGCGGGTGCGGGTCGACCCGGAAAGGAAAGAGATAGCCGCTGAAGAGGTGGCAGGGCAGGAGTTCGCGTACGAGGGGTCGACTGCGTTCAATGTGGCGCATGAACTGGAGCACCTCGAAGAAAAAGGGATCTCAGGCAGGCGTCTCTGGGAGATGAAGGTGGTGTGAAGGGTTCTGGAAGTTTTCAGCAAAAAACCTCGTAGAATCGCTCATGAAACGAAGTTTCAGGTGGTTCTTTGAAAACCACCCCCACAGTTTTCATGGCAAATCCTCATGCCCGGTTCGGGGCATATCCCTGGTCCCCTGAGGAGACGTGCGGATCCACCTCCTTCCCCATTATTGGGGACTGCAGAGAAAACTCCGGTTTCTTAACCTCACTCCGTTCGCACTCCCTCGATTTTGGTCCCTGAAAGACAGGGCGGGAACGTTGAGAAAAATTGTCATCCTCCCCTATCCTGATTGCGGGGGAACGAGGTCGAGATGACGTGCTGGACTAGTCCTGCCCGGCGATCTCCCTGATCCGGCGGAGGCAGAGGACTGCATCCTCCCTCTTCCGATCGACGCCGTCTGTGCGGGCGAAGGCGAGGAATTGCCCGGCCCTCTCCTCACCGATCGACGCCTTCACCCCGTCGCAGACAGACTCGTACGTCCGTTCAGGGAAGTAGAGGGCCTTCGCCGCCTCCAGGATGGCTCCGCCCTCCTCTGCGTCGATCACGCCTTCCCCTTCGGCCTTCCTGATCGTCCACCTGATATTGACCAGGGGTTCGGAGAGGGGCGTCCCGCTCTCCGGGTCGAAGACGAGGGCGACCTCATCGTCCGAGACGAGGGCCCCGTCCCTGTACGCCTGGTAGACCTCGCCCACCCCCTCCATGCCGAGGCTGTCGAGTTCTGCGGCCCTGAGGGCTCCCATGCTCGAAGCGCCGAGGACTCTCACACCCTTCCTGAGGGCGTAGAGCACTTCCCTGTGGGCGACAGAGCATGCCTGGAAAAAGACGCCGTCGATGAGGCCAATGATACGCGCGCCCTCGTCTGCCGCCTGCCTGATGTCGCCCCGTGCGGCAGGGGGCCGGAAGTCTGCGTCGAGGATGGCGCGGGCCTCCTCCCGGTCAAGGCTCGGGCCGAGAAAGACGATGATCTCTGGCATGACGGCACCGCTCGCCCATTCTTTCCCTGTCCATCGCAAAGACTTCGAGGCCGGGCACGACCACCCGCACGACTGGCATGCCAATCTCCGGACGGGTCAGGTCGGTGACGATCACCCTGTCCATCCCGGCCTCTCTAAGGCGGCCGACGACATTGCCGATGTCGGTGAGGAAGTCGTCTGAGTCGAAGGACGGGACCGTGTGGATATCCTCCTCACCGTCGTCCGTGAACCAGTACCCGTTCAGCCTCTTCGTCCTCTCGTAGCCGATCTTCTTCCTGAAGTCGGCCTGGTCTGTGTCTTCCCGTGCGCCGTGGATCTGGGTGAGGCGGCTCTGCGCCACCTCGGTGAGAGCCCGCAGCACCGCGATGCCGGCATTCGTGTGGGTGCCCATCCCCATCGTCAGGAGTGCCGGATCCTTGAGCACCACATCGTCGGCGACCGCCGCCATCGTCGGGATGCCGATGTCGCTCGTGATGTCCTTGAGGTGGACCTCAACGCCTGCGGCGGCGAACTTTGCGAGGATGTCGCCCGCCATCCCGCCCGTGATGCCGGTGACCGCGGGACCGGTGTTCCTGGTCACCTCAACGAGGGACCAGGCGTCTCTCTCGACGACCTCCATGAGGGCATGGAAGATCGCCTCCTCGCGGGTGTTGCCTGAGGCGATGCCGTTTGTGTTGGTCCTGAAGAGTTCGCCGTGCTCGTGCCCGACCGGGTGGAAGACGGCATGGGCCGGGAGGAGGACCTCCTCGTCTCCGGCGATGTCATAGCCCGCGACCCAGGGGATGCATCTCTCCGGGTCGGCATAGGGGGGGAGGATGAGGTCTGCCGGGTCGATGGGGTTGCCTTCCCTCTGCATCTCCCTGTACGTCCCGGTCAGGGTCGGCATGCCGTCCATCTCAGCCGAGTAGCGCTCGATCCCCTCCATCATCGCAGAGACCTCGGCCTCGGTCGGCGTCGCCCCCTTGCCGTTGTAAACCGATATGGCGCCGTCCCCGGCCGTCGGCCTGATGCTCGAAAAGACCGGGATGCCGATGCGGTCGAGGCTCGTGATGTCCGCGACCCGCGTGATCCCGGCGGCAGGGAGTTTTTCCCTGACCCGCTGAAGCGTCTCCTCGGGCGGGACCGTCCGCTGGGTCTCGTGCCTGTAGGCTTTTTTGCAGGAGTTCAGTCTCATCTTCATCCTCCAGCGACCGGCGGGAAGAGGGCGACCTCGTCCCCCTCGGCGAGAGCGGTGTCCCCGGCCTCGGACCGCGGGACCCGTCTCCCGTTCTTCATCAGGATCACGTGGCCTTTCAGGTCACCGTTCCCCTCGAAAAGTGTCTCTTTAGCCTGCACCGACTCTGCACCGAGCAGGGCGAGCAGGGTGCTCATCGTCGCCCCGGCCGGGACGTCCATCGTGCGGTCGGCACCGAGGACCTCACGCAACTGTGCAAATGCTCTGACCCGAACTTTCACGCCTCTTCGCTCCTCTCTGCCCTCTGCGGGCGGGTTTACAAAAGGTACTGGATTGATACGCCCTTCTCCGATAAATAGTGTCATTGTATATCGTGCCCGGGAGGAGGCCTACCTCCCCCGCCACGCACCCCGCAGTCGGTCCCTGAGAGCCTGCACGATCTTCCAGGAGAGGAGGCCGATAAAGAGGCCCAGTATCAGGATGAGCGTGAAGATGACGATCATCGCATCGGTGACCAGGAAGAGGGAGACAGCGACCATCACCGACTCCGAGATCCTGAGATATTCGAGAAGCGGGAGAATGACGGTATTGATGAGAAATTCGAAGGAGAGGAGGATGAAGACTATGCCGGCGGAGACGATAACGACCTGAATGAACTCCTGGCGTATCGGACTCCAGTGGCGGGAGATGATATTGTCCCTGATCTCGAAGCAGACGAGGACCGTGGCACTGCCGGCAAGGAAGTGGATGAAGTTTGTGATCGGGATTGTATATGTCAGGATGAGGTAAACGAGGAGGTTTGCCAGGAGATAGGCGAAGGTGATGACGAAGATGATGATGGAAAAGTTGTGGTGGATGAGGGAGAGGTACCCGGAAAAGTTGTTCTCCTTCCTGTTTGCGTCGATTGTCAGGACCGCCTCCTTCAGGACTGCGTAGGAGATGATAAAGAGGATGACATAGGCGCAGATCACCGAAAACTCCATGATCTGCCCGAGGTTGAGGTTCAGGAGGATGTTCAGGGAGTCCCCTCCGGCCTCCATGGTCTGGGCGATGTATGTGACATTCCCGGCGAAGGAGACGTTCGAGGGCACTGCCTCGCCGTTAAGGGCGAATTCACCGGCGACCTGAACAGTGTTGATGGGTGCGGCCGTCTTCGAGAGGAGGCCGGTCAGGTAGAAGGCAAGGGCGCCGAAGACGCCGAGGGTGACAAACAGGGGTGCGTTCTCCAGGAAGTAGTCCCTCACCGTACGGAGTGGGCGCTGGTCGCTGATCTCGCAGGCACAACGGGTGCAGACCTCGCTGTCGTCCAGATTAGCATAACTGCATCGCGGGCAGATCTTCATGGCGGGGCTGACCTGCCTGCCCCTGCGTGCCTGCGCTATATAAAATCTGTCGCTACGCCATCCGGTCCCGCCGCAGGATCCTGCCCGTGCAGCGGGAGATCGTCTCCGACGCCCTGGGAAGGCCGGGGACCGCCGCGTACACAACTCCATAGGCGTCCTCGAATGCCGCCGCCAGTCTCTGCAGGAGGCGGGGGGCTTCGGAGAGGTCAAGGCTCCCGGCAAGGGAGCGGAACGCCTCTCCCCCGGCGTGATCCATCCCCTCGACAAGGCCTCGCGGGAGGTCGATGTGTGCGGCAGACCCCTGCTTCAGGACCAGAAGGGCCGCATATGCTGCAAGGGCCTCGTTGTATGTATGGTAGAAGCGGTAGGCGTCGCCCCTGCCGGCGTATCGGGAGGCGAGTTCGAAGCCTTCGAGGAAAGCCTCGACGTTCACGGCGGTCAGGGAGGAGAGGTCCGTCTCCCTGCCGTTGAAGCACCACCCGGCGACTGTTGCACGCACCGTACCGTCCTTATCGACGGGCACCGAGTGCGATGGGTCTCTCACCCGCGAAGCGCGATATAACTCCTCCATCTCCCCGATGTCGGCGATGACCGTGACCTCGGCCTTCAGGTATCTCTCTCCCAGAAAGAAGACCCTCTTCTCAGGGATGGGGGCGAGGACGTCCTGCACCCCGGTGAGGGCGGTGGCAAGACCGGAAAAAACGTCTTCCCTCTCCTTTGCAGCGACCAGGAAGACGTCGACGTCAGACTGTTCCGTCGCCTCGCCACGCGCCCACGACCCGGTCAGGACCATGGCACGGATGCTCTCTTCCGACTCTGCATATCTCCTGATCTCGGCCAGGACTCTTTCCCCGAACATGAACGTCCCTCTGATCTCTGTGAGGCACGGTATATCGAGGTGACGGATGAGGTGGGCGAGGTGGCCAAAGTGTGTCACATGCTATCCGGGTGAAAAAAGGAATTATGCGGTGTCCGGCCTCTTCCCACTCGCAATGAGCCGCCCGATGTAAAACCGCGCCCAGATATGCCCGACGATACCGCCGAGAGTGTTACCGGCGACGATGCCCCACCAGACCCCAACCTCCCCCATGCCTAGGGGGATTGCCAGTGTCCAGGTGAAAACGGCGATGAAGACGAGGTTCCTGAGGAACTCAACTGCAAGGGCGAAGATGCCCTTCCCTGTCCCCTCGAAGACCCCGGCGGCCATCATGCCCGGCGCCACAAAGGGGTAGAAAAAGCACATCGTCATCAGGAAGGCGGTGATCCCTCCTGCAAGGTGCATGCTCCCGGCTGAGTACGTGAAGATCCAGGAGATGAAGGGGGCGAGGAACCAGGTGAGGAACGAGAGGCCGAAGGCGATGAGGATACCCGACCTGACCGCAAAGGAGTGGGCCACCTTCAGTCTATCGAATTTTCTCGCACCATAGGCCGCGCCCGCTACCGAGACGACGGCGATGGACATTGCAATGAGCGGGATCAGGGCAAAGTAGATGATCCGCCATCCTCCCGTATAGACGGCGACGGCATCAGGACCTGAGACCCGCACCAGGAGACCGTTGATGACGATCGCAGCAAGGGACATCAGCACGAACTCCAGGCTTGCAGGGATGCCGACGGTGAAGATATCGCGGACTGTGTGCCAGTCCGGGGAGAAGCGCTCCCAGTCGAGGGAAATGTAGGTGTCCTTCCTGACCAGGAACCAGTACAGGAGGAGGACACAGACAGCGGCCATCGAGATGATAGTCGCCCATGCAGCACCGGCGATGCCCATGCCCGCCCCGTAGATGAGGATCGGGTCGAGGACAATGTTCAGGACTGCTGAGGCGGCGGCGGCGTACATCGTCTTCCTTGTGTTCCCTTCTGCCGTGAAGACGGCATAGAGGATGTCGGTAAAGAGGATGAATACAGTCCCGGCAAAGATGATCCGGCCGTATTCCACGGCATATCCGGCGGTCTCCCCGGCCCCCAGGGCGAGGACAAGGGGTTCGATGAAAAGGAAAAGGGCCGGGGTGATGAC
>NZ_CALFSA010000215.1 GCF_937919355.1 uncultured Methanofollis sp.
TCTTCCCTGGTCCAATCCTGTGTTCTCATGCTCGTAGACGCTCGCACCCCCAAACTCAGGATTGACCCGGGAAAGACAGAGCCGAAGATCCTGAAGGGAGAGTGCCGCACCTCCCCGAAGATATCCTTTAATATTGTATCCGGGGATAGGAGGGTGACAGGCATCGGGCCACGTCGATGGGGGAGGGGACAGTCGTGGCGGCGATCTGCATGGGCTTCGAGGTGCACCAGCCCTTCAGGCTCAACAGGGATTTTGTGCCGGCGATGGCGAGGGGACGGCGCGACCTGAAGGGCTGCTACTTCGATCCCTCGAACCGGGAGATCCTGGACCGCGTCGCCGACCGGTGTTATGTTCCGGCGACGGAGATCGTCCTCGACGCCCTCGACGGCGGGATGAGGTGCGCCTTCTCCCTCTCCGGTGTGCTCGTCGAGCAACTCGAACAGTGGCGCCCGGACGCCCTCGCCCTCTTTGCCGAGGTGGCGGCCCACAAAAACGCCGAGGTCCTCGCCCAGACCTACTACCACAGCCTCGCCGGTTTCTTCGCCGACACGGGGGAACTCAGCCTGCAGATGAAGATGCACGCCGACCTGATGCACGACCTCTTCGGGCGCGTGCCGGCGGTCGCCGAGAACACCGAGTTCGCCCTGGACAACAGGATCGCCGCCGCCGTGCGTGACCTCGGTTTTTCCGCCGTCTATACCGAGGGGACGGACCGCCTGCTCGGCGGGCGGAGCCCGAACGAGACCTACACCTGCGGGGGCCTCCCCCTCCTCCTCCGCAACTGCCCTCTCTCCGACGACATCGCCTTCCGCTTCTCCTGGACGGCGTGGGACAAGCACCCCCTGACGGCGGAGACCTACGCCTCCTGGGTCGCCCGGTCGCCCGGACGGTGCGCCCATGTCTTCATCGACTACGAGACCTTCGGCGAGCACCATAAGGAAGAGAGCGGCATCCTTGACTTCCTCGAAGCACTGCCCGGCGCCTTTGACGACGCCGGGGTCGCCACTCTCCTCCCCTCCGAGGCGGCCGCCTCCCCCCCTGCCGGCGAGGTCTCCCTCGATAGTCCCGTCTCGTGGGCCGACCTCGAGAAGGATGCATCTGCGTGGCTTGGAAACCCCGTCCAGCAGAGCACATTCTTCGCCCTCGAACACTCCCCGGCGAGGGCCGCCCGTCCTGACCTCTGGCGCTACCTCGGGACGAGCGACCACTTCTACTACCTCGCACGGAAGAACGGGTCATGCGGTGAGGTGCACCGCTACTTCTGTCCGGAGGGGAACGATGGATCCCATGACGCCTACATGCGGGTGCTCTCCCACCTGGAGGGCCGGTGTCTCGGCAGGGCGAGACGGTCGGCCGCCTCCCTGCCGCCCGACCGGGCCTTCCACTTCTGCTTTCCCGGCGGGCAGTATGCGGGCGTCTCCGCGCACAGTCTCCGCGAGTTCGAGGAGGCCCTCGAAAGAGCGCCCCGCGAGTCTGTCTGGTGGCACTTTGACCGCGGCGACTACTCGCGGTGGGTCGAGGGTTCTGTCGGTGACCGGCGACTGGCACGGGCCGTCTCGACCTGCCCGACCCCTGACGACGTGCGGGAGGCGGTACGTGCACGGAGGTGTTTGCTCTGCGGCGACTGAAAATCGCGTTCTTCTGCTGGGAGTCGCTCTACGGGGTCAGGGTCGGCGGCCTCGCCCCGGCGGCGACCTGCCTTGCCGAGGCCCTTGCCCGCGACCACGAGGTCCACTTCTTCACCCGCGGCTCCGGACCGCCTGAGAAGAACGGCGTCGTCTACCACTACTGCGACCCGCACGGCGGGAACATCGTCGAGTTCTGCAAAGACCTCGCCCTGAAGGCCTGCCGCCAGTTCGGCGAACAGGACTCGCCGCCCTTCGACATCCTCCACTTCCATGACTGGCACTTCGTCGAGGCGATGCACCGCCTGCGGGAGAGGAAGACGGTGCTCTCATTCCACTCCACCGAGTACGGGCGGAACGGCAACCAGAAGGGAGGGTGGTGGGAGTTCGGCGAGATATCCGGGAAGGAGTGGTACTGCGCCTATATCGCAAAGCGGGTGGTCGCCGTCTCGAAGACCCTGAGGGGAGAGGTGATGGCCCTCTACAATGTCCCGGACTGGAAGATCGACGCCGTCCCGAATGGGATCGACCCTGAAGCCTTTGCGGTGCAGGTCGACCAGGGCGCGGTGAAGCGCCGGTACGGCATCCACCCCTATGCCCCTCTCGTCTTCTTCGGCGGCCGTCTCGTCTACCAGAAGGGGCCGGACATCCTCGTGAAGGCGATCCCCTCCGTGCTGCGCCACCGCTGGGACGCAAACTTCGTCTTCGCCGGGAAGGGCGACATGCAGGACTGGGTCGCCCGCCATACCCGCGACATGCCGGCGCAGGTGCTCGGTTACCTCGCCGAGCGAGATTTTGTCAGCCTCCTCAATGCTGCGGACATCGTCGCCATCCCGAGCAGGAACGAACCCTTCGGCCTCATCCTCACCGAGGCCTGGAGTGCCGGGCGGTGCGTCGTCGCCTCAGACGTCGGCGGCCTCGGCGAGAACATCGAGCACCTTGTAGACGGAGTCAAGGTGCCGGTATCTGCCGGGGGGATGGCGGACGGGATCAACACCGTCATCGACGACCGCCGTCTCTGCTCCACCCTCGGCAGGAAAGGCCGGGAGAAGGTGGAGAGGGAGTTCCGGTGGGAGGCGGTGGCGCGGGCGATGGAGCGTGTCTACGAGAAGGTGCTCTGATGCGGGTCGCCTATTTCCTGGACGAGTTCCCCCCCTTCCTCAGGGGCGGCCTCGGGACATATGCGCTGGAGATGGCCCCCCTCCTTGCTGCGGCCGGGTGCGCCCTCACGGTCTATGCCTTCAGGATGGGGGACGCCGCCGTGGAGGAGGAGTGGGCCGGGGCCCATGTCCGCCGCCTCCCCCTCCCCGAACCCGCTCCTCTCCTCCCGGTTATCCTGCCCTCGGATGTGGCGGCATGGCCCCCTGACGCCGCCCACTTCTTCGCCGACTACCTCGTCTACAACATCGTCTCCGCCGGCGACCTCCTCGCCCGCGGCGAGAAGGCCGACCTTGCGGTGGCACACGACTGGCTCGCCGCCCCGGCGGCGATGGTCACGGCCGCGACCCTCGGCATCCCCTTTGTCTTCCATGTCCACTCGACCGAAGGGGGGCGGTCAGGGGACGGCGGGTCGCCGACCGTCAGGGCCCTTGAAGGCCGCGCCCTGGAGGAGGCGGCCGCCGTCATCACCGTCAGCCACGCCATGGAGGACGAACTCCTCGCCCTCGGCGTCCCGCGGGAGAAGGTCCACGTCGTCCACAACGGCGTCGATACGGCGAAGTACGATCCCGTGCGTGTCCCGCCGGCGGCGGTGCGGGCCTTCAGGGAGCGCCTCGGCGTCGGGTCTGACCCCCTCGTCCTCTTCGTCGGCCGGCTGACGCGGGTGAAGGGGGCCGACACCCTCCTGCGGGCCTTCGCCATGGTCCTCCGTGAGGTGCCTGCCGCCCACCTCCTCGTCCTCGGCGTCGGCGAGATGGACGGCGATCTCAGGCGCCTCGCCGAAAAAATCGGGGGAGGGCGGGTCCACCTGGAGTTCTCCTTCATCCCTGAAGAGGAGCGTATCCTCCGCTATGCCGCGGCCGACGTCTGCGTCTTCCCCTCGACCTACGAGCCCTTCGGCATCGTCTGCACCGAGGCGATGGCGATGGGAAAACCCGTCGTCGTCGGGGCGCGGGGCACCTCGGGGATGCGGGAGCAGGTCGTGCCCGCGGGCGAGGGCATCTGCGGTTTCCACATCAACCCCCATGACCCGGCCGACATCGCCACCTATCTCGCCCTCGTCCTCCGCGACCCCGCCCTGCGGGACGTGATGGGGAGGAACGGGCGGGAGCGGGCCGTCGCCCTCTTCTCGTGGGAGAGGGCGGCGCGGGAGACGGCGGCGGTCTACGAGGCGGCGGTGATGAGGGGGAAAAAGCCGTGATCGCCTTCTCCTCCGGCCTCCAGGAGCGTGCGTTCGCCCGGACGAAGGAGTACCTCCTTGTGGCGGGCGGCGCCTACGCCTCCTCCTCCCTTGCCGGGAACACCCGGAAGTACCACGGCCTCCTTGTCAGGGACGGCAGCGTCCTCCTCTCCGGCCTCGACGAGTACCTGGACGGCACCGCCCTCACGCCGGCGGCGTACGCGGGCGGGAACGACGACCGGGGGCTTTCCTCCCTCGCCGCCGTCTCCCTCTCGCCTGAGCCCACATTCATCTACCATGCCGGGGGTGCGGTCCTGCGGAAGACGCTCTCCTTCGACGGCGCCCTCTCTGTCAGGTACGACCTCGTCGGCGAGGGGACGCTCAGGGTCGCGCCCCTCGTCGCCTGCCGCGGCGTCCACGAGGTGAGGCGGTCCTGCGACGACCTGTCGGCCTCCCCCCTCCCCGACGGCGTGCAGGTCGGTGCCCTCTCGATCAGGTCGGACCTCGCCTTCACCCCGGCGCCGGCCGTCTACCGCGACGTCCTCTACGAGGTGGAGAGGGAGCGGGGCTATGCCTGCCGGGAAGACCTCTTCTGTCCGGGCGTCTTCGAGGGCGAAGGCGAGGACCAGACATTCTGGCTGACTGCCGATGCAGGCGGGAAACGCTCTCCCCCGGTACGGGGGGGTGACCTCCTCTCCCGCGCCGCCGACGCCTTCCTTGCCGGCGACGCGATCCTCGCGGGCTACCACTGGTTTGCGGAGGAGTGGGGGCGGGACACCTTCGTCTCCCTCCCCGGCCTCCTCCTCGCCCGCGGCGACTACGCCCGCGCCCGCCGCGTCTTCACCCGCTGGGCCGGCATGATACGGGACGGCCTCCTCCCGAACAGGCCGCCCGACGACTACACCTCGTCGGACGCCGCTCTCTGGTTCGTCCTCGCGCTGGCACGCTATGCGGCCGCAACAGGTGACACAGACTTTGCCCGCTCGATGCGCCCCGCAGTTGCGGCCATCCTCGACGGCTACCAGGACAACCCGGTGACGCACCTCGACAGGGCGCTCCTCTCTGTCGCCCCGCGGAGCACCTGGATGGACACCCCCTTCACGCCCCGCTCCGGCAAACCCGTCGAGGTCAACGCCCTCTGGGTGGCGGCCCTCAGGTTTGCGGAGTCCCTCGACATCGACGGCCCGGTGACGGCCCGGGAGGCCGGGATGGCCTTCGGTCGCTTCTGGAACGAGACCCGGGGCTGCTTCTTCGATGTCATCGACCCCGCCGACCCGGCGGTCAGGCCAAACCAGGTCGTCGCCCTCGCCCTCGGCATCCCGCCGGCAGACGAAGCTGAACGTGCCCTTGCAGTGGTCAGGTCCGAACTCCTCACGCCCTTCGGCCTGCGGACGCTCTCGCCCCGCGAGCCCGGTTACGCGGGCCGGTTCACCGGCGACGCCGCCTACCACAACGGGACCGTCTGGCCCTGGCTCCTTGGTTTCTACATCGACGCCCTCGGGGTCTACGCACCCGGCGTCGACCCCGCCCCTCTCCTCCTCCCCCTCGTCGCCCACCTCGCCGACGCTGGCCTCGGCACCATCTCCGAGTGCTTCGACGGCGACCCCCCGCACAGGCCGGGCGGGTGCATCGCGCAGGCATGGAGCGTCGCGGAAGTGCTGCGGGGGAGCGCCCCGTGAGGCGTGAACGGCATGCCGGCACCCTCGCCCCCGGCGACCCCTTCAGGGACTGGCTTGTCTCCGTCCTCGGCGGGAGAGTCAGGCACGCCGACGCCCCCGCCGAGGTCTACCTGATCAGGCCCGCCTCGCACACCGTCTGCCGGTACGCATTCCGCGGCGAGGGGGTCAGCGTCGTCGGCAAGTTCTTCGCCGAACCGACAGGGGCGAACCACGACTTCGACCCGGAGAGGGCGATGGAGACGGAGTACAGGATGCTGAAATGGGCGCGGCGGAGGATTGCGGTCCCCGAACCGATCGCCGTCCGCGCCGACTATCACTGCGCCCTCGTCACCGGCTACGTCCGGGGGCGGCCGCTCCTCGACTTCCTCAGGGACGACCCTTCCCTCTTCGGCCGCCTGACCGACGTTGCCTCTCTCCTCCGCCGTCTCCACGGCGGCGGTACGTCGGCGTACGACCTGGAGAGGGAGTTCGCCACTTTCCAGGGCGTCCTCGGCCAGGTCGCTCTCTCGTCCGGGGAGAGGGAGCGTTTCAACCGCCGCCTGAAGAGGTGGCGGGAGGCGGGCACCCTGGAACGGGATCGCGGCTGCATGATCCACCGCGACGCCACGCCTGCAAACTATCTCTTCGGCAGGGCGGGCGTTGTTGCGGTCGATTTCGAGAGTGCCTGGACAGGTGCGCACCCGGTGCACGACCCCGGCATCCTCTGCGCCGAGATGAGGTACGCCTTCAGGCGACGCTACGGCGACGCCGGCAGGGCCGAGCCCTATCTCGGCCACTTCCTCCGGCAGTATGCGGGATCGGAGGAGGCTTTCAGGTACGTCACCGGGTGCGTCCCCTTCTACATGGCCCTCGGGTATCTCAGGGTGGCGCGCCTCCCGGTTGGAAACCATGAAATGGAATGGCTGAAAAAGGAGGCGCTTGCATGTCTCAGGCACCGGTAGATTTCACGCGGGTCCGTGCCGTCCTCTTCGACTGTTACGACACCCTGCTCGACATCAGCACAGACGAGGGAAGCCTCCCGGCCTACCAGACCCTCAGTACCTGGGCGGCCTACCAGGGGGTGCGGATCGCGCCCGAAGACCTCAGGGACGAGTACAGGCGGCGGGTCGCCTGGACGATGGCGCAGAGCACGGACGCCCATCCCGAGGTGCGGGTCGAGGAGATCTTCGCCGGGATCTGTCGGGACTACGCCGCCTGGTCGGTGGACGAGACGATCCTTGGCGTCCTCTTCGCCCGCTCATTCAGGGCCGCCACGGTCCGCAGACTGGGCGCCTTCCCGCGGAGCAGGAGACTCCTCTCAGCCCTGTACAGTTATCCCCTCGGCGTCGTCTCCAACGGCCAGCGGGTCTTCTCCGAGGTCGAACTCCGGATGTTCGGCCTCGCCCCTTTCTTCCAGGCCGTCATCTTCTCCTCGGACGTCGGGTGCAAGAAACCCGACGACCGGATCTTTCAGGTCGCCCTCAGGCGTCTCGGTGTCGAACCCGGCGAGGCCCTCTTCATCGGCGACTCGATGGCGAACGACATCATACCGGCGCGGAGGCTCGGCATGCAGGCGGTCCCCATCCGCGAGGCCTGGCCGCTCTTCTCTGTCTGAGGAGCACTCCCCCTACACCCCTGTGTCCACCCGTCTGACCCTCCGGGCGACCACTGCCGCAAGGAAGACGGCGATGATGCCGGTGAGGAAGATCCCGTCGAAGACCCCGGCCCCGCCGATGGAGAGGACGGCCATTTCCCCTCCCGAGATCGTCTCGATCGTCCCCGGCGTCGCAAGGAGGAAGATGTCGGCCCCGAGGAGAGTGCCCATCGCCCCGCCCACGTAGGCTGTGCCCGGCGAGGTGATGTCTGCCCCGGCAAGGAGAATGCCTGCGAATGCCCCGGCAAGGGGTGCGATATAGAAGGGCATCAGGATGCCCTCCCCCTCCACCGGCGTCGCAAAATAGTAGGAGACGAGGGCGACGAAGAGCACGGCAAGGGCCGCGGGACCGGGCCGCACCCTCTGCCGTGCGACCACCTCGACAGAGAGGAAGAGGGGGATGATGCACCCGCCGACATTCACGGCAAGGACCACGCCGTCGGTGATCGCGAAGGGGATATCGATCAGACTCCCGACCAGTGCCCCGATCGTCATGATGATCGCCCGCGACGCCTTCATCCCCGCGAGTTCAAACGCCTCCTCGCTGACGATGATGAAGAGGTACAGCAGGAGGACCGGGACCATCAGGACGACGAAGAGGTAGAGGGTCTCTGTCGAGAGAAAGGGCACAAAAACACTTGCAGGAACTCCGGTCATGATCCTTGCGCCTACTCTCCTGTCACACCATAAAACCCCTTCCCCATCCCAAAGATTTTGAAGCGGGGAGGACGAGATCTCCCTCATGCCTGCCATCAGGGTCGAAGGGTTGACGAAGGTCTTCGGCACCCTTGTCGCCGTGGACCATATCTCCTTTGAGGTGGCGGACGGGGAGATCTTCGGCCTTCTCGGTCCGAATGGTGCGGGGAAGACGACGACGATCAGCATGCTCACCACCCTCCTCACGCCGACAGAGGGCACCGCAGAGGTCGCCGGGGCCGACATCGTCAGAGCGCGGGACCGGGTCAGGGAGCAGATCGGCGTCGTCTTCCAGGAACCTGCACTGGACACGAACCTCACCGGCAGGGAGAACCTGGACTTCCACGCACGGATGTACGGGATCGGCCGCACCGAGAGAGAGGAGAGGATCAGGGCGGTCCTCGCCCTGGTGGAACTCTCCGACAGGGCCGACGCTCTCGTCGCCGAATACTCCGGGGGGATGAAGCGCCGCCTTGAGATCGCCCGCGGCCTCATCCAGCACCCCCGCATCCTCTTCCTGGACGAACCGACCCTCGGCCTCGACGCCCAGACGCGGCGGCACATCTGGGAGTATATCCGGACCCTCAACAGGGAGAGGGGCGTGACCGTGATCCTGACGACCCACTACATGGAGGAGGCCGACCGCCTCTGCGACAGGGTGGCGATCATCGACCGCGGCCGCATCGCCGTCCTTGACACGCCGGAGAAACTGAAGGAGGCGCTCGGCGGCGATGCGATCACCCTCTCCATCGAGGGGGACGCCGAACCCCTCCTGAAGGCCCTTGCCGGTCTCCCCTGGGTCAAACAGGCGGGTGTGGCGAGCGGCGCAATCACCCTCACCGTGGAGCAGGGCGAGCGGCACATCCCCGCCCTCATCGCCGCCGCCGGGTCTGCCGGGGTCGCGGTCACCGCGGTGAACCTGAGAAAACCGAGTCTGGAGGACGTCTTCATCCAGGTGACCGGGCGGTCGATCAGGGAGGGCGCATGAGGGACCTCACCGCGATCGCCGTCCTCTGGCAGAGGGAAATGATCCGCTTCTTCAGGGCGAAGTCGCGGGTCGTCGGGACGCTCGGCATGCCCATCTTCTTCCTCGCCTTCCTGGGGTTCGGTTTCCAGACAAGCAGCGTCCCCGGCATCCCGGCGGGCATCGACTACGTCACCTTTCTCGTGCCCGGCATCCTCGGCATGACGATCCTCTTCTCCTCGACCTTTGCCGGGATCTCGGTCCTCTGGGACAGGGAGTTCGGGTTCCTCAAGGAGATCATGGTGGCGCCGGTCAGCAGGACGGCGATCGTCCTCGGGCGGATCGCGGGCGGGGCGACGACCTCCCTTGTGCAGGGGGTACTCATCCTCCTCCTTGCCGTCCCGATGGGTTTCCCCCTCCCCGGCGTCGTCCCCTTCCTTGCTGCGGTCGCCTTCATGCTCCTCATCGCCGCCGCATTCATCTCCCTCGGCCTCATCTTCGCCTCGAATATGAAGGACATCCACGGTTTCTCCCTCGTCATGAACTTCGTCGTCTTCCCGATCTTCTTCCTCTCGGGCGCCCTCTTCCCGGTCGAAAACCTGCCGGCATGGCTTCTCCCCCTCGCCTATGCCGACCCCCTCACCTACGGGGTGGACGGTCTGCGGGGCGTGCTAACAGGTGTCTCGTCTTTCTCCCCTCTCCTGGATTTCGTCATCCTTTCCGCCTTTGCCCTTCTCCTCCTCGCCCTTGGTGCCTGGTTCTTTGAGAGGAGCGAGTCTGCCTGATCAGGCACCACCTTTTTCTTGGATGATGAGATCTGTGCATGGCGAAGATGATGCTGGCCGTCGTCTGTTGCGCCCTTCTCCTTACGGTCCTGGTCGTGGGACTCGCTGTCAGCGGGAGAATGGCAGAGGGGGATCTCCCCCGCGTGACCCTCGCCGGCGAGGGAGCAGAGGTGAAGAATGTGGATGTCGGGGAGGCCTATGCCCTGATCGCCGACCGCGAGGGTGACCCTGCCTTCGTCATCCTCGACGTCAGGACGCCCGGCGAGGTTGCGGCCGGGTATATCGAAGGGGCGGTGAATATCAACTACCGCAATGACTCGTTTTCCCGCGAGATCTCGGCCCTCGACCGGGGCAAGACCTATCTTGTCTACTGCCGGGCCGGCAACAGGAGCGCCCGGACGTCGGAGATGATGGTGAAGGACGGTTTTGCAGAAGTCTACAATATGGAGGGCGGGATCACGGCGTGGAGAGAGGCGGGATATCCAGTGGTCCGAGAGTCCCCGGCGTGACAGCGGTTTCGCCGCTGTGGACTGTCCGCCCATACTGGTCGATGATGTCGGTCTTCGCGACCACCGTGACGCCGGGTTCTGATGGCACGGGCGGGAGTTCGATCGGGCGGTCTGCGGAGATATCTTCGTAGACCCTCCCGGCCACGGCGACGGCCACCTCCTCGCCCTGCCTGACCTCGAAGGTGACAAAGTACGGGGCCGGTTCTGTGCTGTCCGGGTGGTAAAGGAAGACGATCTCGTCGGGCACTCCGCCAGTGTGCGCCGCACCTGCCCTGAAAGTCACCGGTTCCGGGAGACTGCCGTCGGGCGTGCCGAGGCAGCATGCTGAGGCCGCCGCTGCGACAAGGACGAGCAGGCAGGCCAGTATGATCCTTTTTTTCGTCATTATTTTTCCCAGTAGTCCCTCTGGTTATGGGAGAGGTCCTCAGACACGCCCATCAGTTCGGCGGGAAAGGGGGAGAAGAAGGTCTGCTCCCGGAGGTAGTCGTCGTCGAACCGCACGATCCAGCCTCTCAGGATCGTCAGGTTCGGGCAGATGGTGACCCTGTCCTGGCGGTACTGCTCCAGTGTGTCGAGGAAGAAGGTCTTCTCCGCGGGGGAGAGTCCGCCCCTGAAGCGGCCGAGGGCATGGAGGAGGACGTTGATGTTTGCGGTGTAGCGGGGTGCCCGCGACAGTGCGGCGTTCAGGTGGTCGCCGTACTCTCCTGCGACCTCAGGGAATTCTCTCTTCTCAGGGTTTGCGGTGATCCTCCCGAGTTCCCTGAGTTCTTTCTGGCTGTAGGCCATCAGGAGGAGTTTGTTCCGCGTGTGGAAGGTGGCGAGGTCCTGCATGTCGCCGCCTGCCCGCACCTCCCTGAATGCGGCGAGGGTGAAGATCCGTGTGAGGTAGTGCTCCCTGATCCGCCTGTTCCGCAGGCGCCCCTCGTCCTCGGCAGGGAGGTGCGGGAACTGTCTGGCCATGGCGGCGGCGAAGACCCCCGCCGTCTTTCCCATGACGTCCCCTGCCCCTCCTGCCCGGTAGACCTTCACGTCCCTGATCCCGCAGGAGGGCGAGCGGGACTTGAGGAGGAATCCGTCGATCTCCCGGAGGGTTGCGGCGAAAGACGCGGCGAACCTCTTCATCCTCCCTGTGACGTCGAGCCCTGTCTCGTGCTGGACAAGGCGCTCGCCGTCCTGTTCCCTGACGGTTCGCACCGGTTTTCTCGGCACGCCAAGTCCGATCTCGACCTCCGCGCAGACCGGGAGAAAGTCCACGTGGGGTGCGAGCATCCGGACGACCTCGCTCGTGATCATGTCCCCGTTCCAGCGGCAGTGGTCGAAGCCAAGGCACCTGCTGACGACCACCCGTGGCCGTGCAAACGCTCTCACATCTCTCTCCGATCCATGGAGAGACGCCACCCCACATAGAGGTTTCTCTCCCCGACCTCCACGCAGGTCGCCGCGGGGTATGGCCGCCACCCTTATCTTCCTCCGGGCACCTGCTCGTGCATGGCAGGGACGCTCCTTGCACTCGTACGCCTCGGCCGCTTCCGCTTTCTCCTCGGTGGCCTTCTCCTCTGCATCTTCGGCGCCCTCCTCGCCGGGGTGGCCGGACACTCCATCGACCCTGTCCGCCTCCTCGCCGGGTGGACGGTCCTTGCGGCCGGACAACTCTCGGTCTCGTACAGCAACGACTATTTCGACCGTGTGGCCGACCGGGCAGGGACGCAGACCCGGATATCGGGAGGGAGCGGCGTCCTCCTGGAGAGGCCAGACCTCGCACCTCTTGCGCGGCAGGTCGCCCTCTCGCTCATTGGGGCCTCCATCCTCATCGCCCTTGACTATGCCGCCCTCTACCCGGTGCCCCTGTACTTCCTCCCCTTCGTCCTTGCCGGCAACCTCGTCGGCTGGTACTATACGGCGCCGCCCCTTGCCTTCGCCTACCGCGGCCTTGGCGAGGCGGCGACTGCCCTCACCTTCGGTTTCTTCATGCCCGGCATGGGCTATCTCGTCGTTGCAGGGGGTTTCGACCTCTTTTTTGTTGCAAGGACGGTCCCGCTCCTCTTCTTCGGTCTCGGGTTCATCATCACCGTCGAGACGCCGGACAGGGAGGGCGACGCGGCCGCCGGGAAGAGGACCTTTGTTGTCAGGTACGGCAGGCGAGCGGCATTTCTCGCGGTCTTCGCCGCCTTCGCCGCCTTCGCCGCGGGCGCCCTCCTCCTCTACCCTCTCCTCCCGGTCCCTGCCATCGGGATCGCATCGCTCCTTCCCGTTGCGAGGGCGGCGTTTGCCTGCCTCAGGCCCCCCTCGGGTCGTGCCGCCGTCGTAGCCGCGGCCGGGAGGAACCATGCCGCCCTTGCGGCCTTCGTCCTCCTTGCGGACATCGTCCTTGCGGCCCGTCTCTGATCAGGGTGCGTTCTCCCAGAGGCCGAAGCGGTTCTTCTCCGTGTCCTCGCAGACCGCGAGGTACCCCATCCCCGGCACCGGCGTCTTCCCGGTGACCACCCGGCCGCCGAGTGCTGTCACCCGATCGAGACACTCCTCGATGGAGGGGACGTCGATGTAGAGCATCATGTGCTGCCCCGCGTACTCGCGGGCGAAGAGGTCGCCCCCGACCTCCCCGCCTGTCGAGACCATCCAGAAGTCGTCCTTGAAGGGAACGGGGAACGGCGTCGTCTCCCACCCGAAGAGATCGCGATAAAATGCCTTCGCCCTGCCCGTATCGTCGGCAGGGATCTCGAACCATGTCACCGATGGCATGGGCCCGTGTGGGCCCCCATCCAGAATAGCCTTTCTCACTTCCCCTTGCGGAAGTGCTTGAAGAGCCTGATGTCGGTCTTCCTGTCCCGCACCTGCGGGAAAGTCCCCTCCGCCGCGTAGCGCACGTCCTCGACAGAGTAGAAGGCCTTCGGGGAGTACGCACCCACCTTGGCGATCACGTCCGGGATGTTCCGCCGCCGCACAACGGTGAAGATGACCTTCCCTGGCCCTGCCTTCCCCTGCGCCTCCATCACGGTCACCCCGTAGCCCGCGGACCGCAGGGTGCCGATGAGAGCGGTGGCGTCCCTCTGCGTGATGATCCTGATGACTGCAAGTCCCATCGCGATCTTCTCCTCGACCAGTATGCCGATGTAGTTGCCCGCGGCAAAACCTGCGGCATAGGCGATGTAGTTGACGTAGTTGGTGAGGTTTGCGAAGATCTGCCCGATTGCCGTGAGCCAGATGAGGATCTCAAAGAAACCGAGGACCGGGGCGACGACCTTCATGCCGCGGGCGACGAAGATGATCCGCATCGTCCCGATGGTGACGTCGGCTATCCTCGCAAAGAAGATGAGGATAGGCAGCAGGATGGTGGAAAAAATCCAGGGGTCAATCTCGAACACAGGCATTGTCTCCTTTAAAATGTACAGTGAGGATCAGGGGCGCCGTGCACAGGCAATGACTGATGCGGCAAGGGCGACGGTCCCTGTCCTGATCGCAGGCCCGGCGGCCGGGGCGAAGTGTGAGGAGTGGAGGTACGCGTCCCCGCTCCCTTCGTCCTTTGTCCCGATCCTGAAGTAGGCAAGGGGGATGCCGGCGTCCCCGAAGACGGCGAAGTCCTCGCTCCCTGCGAGGGGCGGGATCTCGACGACCGCTCCGGCGCCGAGGCACTCCTCTATCCCGGCACCGCACTTCCCGGTGAGGGCGGCGTCGGTGACGAGGGGCGGCACAGATTCGTCGATCACCGTCACCACCGGCATCCTCCCGGGCGGCATGCCTGCGGCCATCGCCGTCCCCTCTGCGATCCTCCGGATCGCCGCAAGGCCCTGGTCGCGGACCGCAGGGCGGTGGTATCTGAGGTTCAGTTTCAGGGCCACCTCGTCGGGGATCGCATTGTGCTTTGTCCCGCCGTGGATCGCGCCGATCGAGAGGACGAAGAAGTCGTTCGGGTCGATCTCGCGGCTCCGTATGGTCTGGAGGGCGAGGACCGTCTCCGCCGCCAGGACGATGGGGTCGCGGGTCCGGTCGGGATGGGCGGCATGGCCACCGATTCCCCGCACCACAAGGTCGATTGACTCCCCGCCGGCCGAGAGGATGCCCGACCGCGTCCCGACCCGGCCGGCACCGATGTCAGGGCCTGCGTGGACGGCGACCGCGCAGTCGGGTCTCGGGAACCTCTCGAAAAGGCCGTCGGCGATCATCCTTTTCGCCCCGGCGACGACCTCCTCCGCAGGTTGGCCGACGAAGAGGACGGTCCCTCTCCAGCATTCACGACAGGCGGCGAGGAGGCGTGCCGCCCCGACAAGGGACGTCATGTGCAGGTCGTGGCCGCAGGCATGCATGACGCCGGGGCGCCTGCTGGCATACGAGAGGCCGGTCTCCTCCGTGATGGGGAGGGCGTCCATGTCGGCCCTGAGCATCACCACCGGCCCTTCGCCGTTTTCAAGCACGCCGACGAGACCGTGGCCCCCGATGCCGCGGGTGACAGTGCACCCCGCAGCCTCCAGCGCCCCGGCAAGCCGTGCGGCCGTCTCCTCCTCCGCACCCGATACTTCGGGGGAAGCGTGGAACTCCCTGTAGAGGTCGAGCAGCAGAGGGACCTCCCTCTCTGTCGGGTCGAGGATACGTTCTTTCCATGCGGTTCCGGACTGTGCTGACACATATTCTCCTCTGAGTGCCGGGGTATTATGCATATCGCCGGTCGTCACCCCCCGGAACCCTGCCTTCTCACCACCTCCATCAGGGAAAGGGGACGGACCTTCTCCTCTTCGAGGACATGGGCCGTCTTCCTGACTGTGCAGGGGGAGTCGCCCGACTTTTCTCTCCCTGGTCGTTCCTGTCCCTGTCCGCACGACCGGTGACGGCACGATCATCGTGGCGGCCTCCGCAACCATTTCCCGTGCCTCTCCCGGATCGCCGCGGAGCGCAACATCTCTCCCGCCGGTGTTTGCAATGGCCGCAATGAGACGGGCGAGTCCCTGCACCGTCATTCCTTCGGGTACCACCATGCTGGTCCCTTTCCGGATGAGATCCGGTTTTTCGCACCGCCGGATCAGATAGTCATGTTTTTATAGTGGCTCGCTATTCTTTCCTTCCATACCCCCATGATCCGTACCCTCCTTGTCGACGACGAACCCCTCCTCCTGGACCTGGCCTGCGCCTTCCTTCGAGAGGAGAGGGACTTCACCGTGACACCTGTTGCGTCGGCGGAAGAAGCCCTCGACCTGCTTGGCGCCGCTCCCTATGACGTGGTGGTCTCCGACTACCAGATGCCCTCCATGGACGGCATCGAACTCCTGCGGACGGTCAGGGACAGGTACCCCGCCCTCCCCTTCCTCCTCTTCACAGGCAGGGGGCGGGAGCAGGTCGTCATCGAGGCCCTGAACTGCGGTGCCGACTTCTACATCCAGAAAGGCGGCGATCCCGTCGCCCAGTTCACCGAACTGGTCTCCAAGATCCGCCATGCCGTCGGGCGCAGGCGTGCCGAGGCCGCTCTCAGGGAGAGCGACGAGCGTTTCCGGAGCGTCGTCGAGAATGCTCATGAAGGGATCATGATGACGGACGACGAGGGGCGGGTCGTCCTCTGGAACAGGGCGGCGGAAGAGATCTTCGGGTACCGCTTCGACGAGATCGCGGGCCGCCCCTTTTACCACTATTTCCTGCCCGAAAAAACTCACCGCGCTGTCCGTGATGCCCTCGGCGAGTTCAGGATGAAAGGTGTGATCAGGCGTATCCTCACCGGGCGCAGGTTCACCGGGCAGGTCGTCAGGAGAGGAGGAGAAGTCTTTGTTGTCGAGTGCACCCTCTCTCCTGTCCAGTATCACGGTATATGGCACAGCATCGCCATCATACGGGACGTCACCGAGAGAGAACGGGCCGCGGCCGCTCTTCAGGAGAGTGAAAGGCAGTACAGGCACCTCTTCGAGCACTCGAAGGACGCGGTCATCGTCAGGACAGACGAAGGAGTGATCCTGAGAGTCAACCGTGCGGCATGCGAGATGCTCGGCTATCCCTCTGATGCCATTGTGGGAAGGAAAGTGACCGACTTTGCGGTCGATGGAGAGAAGGGGAGGGGAAGGGAGGCCCTGAAGACGGTCGCGGAAGCCGGAGAGGGTGTCTTCAGGACGCAGTGGGTCAGGTCGGACGGGCGGGTGATCGATGTCGAGGTCACGGCGCAGAGCACCTGTCCGGAGCGGGGTATAGGCCAGGGCATTGTCCGTGATATCAGCAGGAGCAAGCAGACGGCGGCGGCCCTCTGGCGCCGCGACGTGATCCTCGACGCGGTGGTCAGTGCCGCCGCCCGCCTCCTC
>NZ_CALFSA010000216.1 GCF_937919355.1 uncultured Methanofollis sp.
CGTCGGTGCGGAAGGGGAATGTCTTCGGCGTCCAGTTCCACCCGGAGAAGAGCGGGGATGTGGGGCTGAGGATCCTCGGGAATTTTATCGGGATGGTGTGAGAGGGAAGACTCTCTGTCTTTTTTCAGTGCACTGTTTGTTCTCTTCTTTTGTTGTTTGCAGGATGTATACTTCAATCTCTGAAAGTCAATAATTGTCCGTCAACTTTCAACTATTTCCGACCCTTCTTTATATACAATGACTTCAGATGTTTAATCGTGAGGATATATATCGACGAATCCGGCGACCTCGGTTTCAGTCGTCAATCATCCCAATATTTTGTCATCGCTGCCCTCATCCCCCACGATGAACTCAGGATTCAGCGGTGTTTCAAAAAAATACGCCAGAATGTCATGAAAAAAAGCGTGAGAGAAATTCCAGAGTTTAAATTCAATAACTCACTGCCCGAGGTAAAAAACCGAATATTCAAATGTTTTGCAAAGGCGGATCTTGAAATTGCATATCTCTATCTCAGAAAAGATCAGGTCCCTATGAAACTCTGGGACAAGCATCAGCAGGTGTATAATTCTATGACGTGTTCACTGGTTGCCAGCATCGTGTCCTATTATCATCTCACAACCCCGGTTGAAGTTGTCATTGACAAGTCGCTGTACGGCATTCAGCGGGATCTTTTTGATCATGACCTGCGGGACGGCATACAGAACGGCATCAAACCCTGTGCCCTCTCAGCGGGCCAGATCGGTATCAGGCATGTCGATTCCAGAAGTGACCTCTGTATTCAGGCCGTCGATTTTATTGCTGGAGCCGTCCACGAGCACTGTAGGAACTATGGCGGAGCCTATTATCCAAGTATTGAGGATAAGGTCGTGATAGGATATGACTATCTCAATGATTCATAAAAGGAGCGGTGAACCCTTCCCTACTTCGTCCCACCCACCTTACGGTGGCCTCATCCTTTTCGGGAAGGACTTACTCACTGCATAAATACATACATACAATCCTATTATATACTTTTCCCTTCAGCACGACCGGTTCACCTGGAGGGCACCCGCGGAGATCTTCAGCTCACCGGGAGACAGGAGGAGGGGGTAAGAGGCTTGAAGGGATGCCGCCGGCACCCGTGCTCCGCTCACCCCAACATTCCCCCACCCGACACCTCTCGGTGCCTTCTCGAAGATCTATGAGATCTCTCATGCTCGCTGTCGCTCGCACACCCCTCTGAGGCAGTGATTACGATAGGAGAGCGTCAGGAGGTTGGACTGGTATCTGGCGATCACTCCCGCCATCATATCACACATCAAAAAAGAAATGAAGGATAATTCGATCCTTCACGCCCTGTCCTTTCTCCGCCGATAGTAGGTGAAATACAGATACACCTCATAAACGAGGAGAGTCAGCAGCACCGTGCTCCCGCCGAGGAAGAAGGCGATGACCGAAGTGTCGACACCGGCGAGGAACCCCTCCCCTCCCTGATCGGGTGCGGCCTTGAGGGGGGCCACGTCGTCGTACCCCATCAGTCGCGGCGTCGCATCGGGCGCCGGCGGCATGAACATCGGCATCACCACCGCCGCAATGACCGTCGCGAAGACGATGACCCCGAAGAGGGAGGCGTACTTCAGGAGGATAGACCTGATGTCCTTCACCTGGGGGGAGACGATGACAAGGGTGTTGGCGAGGCCGTAGACCTTCATTTCACGCCCCTTCGCGCTCCACTTCGTCTTCACGACCTCGATCAGGCCCGCGTCGACAAGGTTCTCGATATGGTATTTGAGGGTGGTGATGGGGATGGCGAGGCGGTCTGCGATCTCGGCGGCACTCCGCGGCCCCTCCTTCAGGTCGGAGAGGACGTCGTTCGCCGTCTGGCTCGCCATCGCCTTCGCGATCTTCTTCGCCCGCTCGTCGCCGGGCTCCAGCACCACAACCTCTTCAGTCATATTCAGATGTGCAGTTTCGCTTCGATGAGGGACCGGCCGAGGGCAAGGGCCTCGCCGATCTTCCCGGCCTCAGGACCGCCGCCCTGGGCGATCTCGGGCTTGCCCCCGCCCTTGCCGCCGAGGGCCGCACAGACATCCCTGATGACCTCGATTGCATTCAGTTCAGGGACCGGGGACGCCATCACGGCATGCGCACGGTCGTTCCCGCCGACAAGGAGGGCGATCTCCCCGCTCTCTGCAAGCCTTGACGCCAGCGCCACCAGTTCCTGCGGGGGAAGGTCGACCTGCTTCACCACGACGCGGTGGCCGGCAACCTCCTCCGCCTCAAGCTGCTGCGCCTCCAGGTCCACGACCTTCTGCTGCAACCTCTCGATATCCTTCCTCTGCTCCTTCCACTCGGTGAAGAAGCGGGTCACGCTGCCCGGCAGGTTCTCCTGCTGGACGCTGAGGGTCTCGGCCGACTCGGTCAGGAGGTCCTTCACGTGCTGCATCGCATAGATCGCTGCAATGCCTGCGGAGAACTCCAGCCTCTCGATACCGTCCTGGATATGCTCGACCCGCAGGATCGCGATCGGACCCACTTCGCCGGTGGAACGGCAGTGCGTACCTGCACAGGCCTCCACGTCCCCGGCCACCTGGACGACCCTGATATCCTTGCCCGGCGGGACGCCGCCCTGGTACAGGCCGAAGCCGTACTTCTGCTCGGCACGTGTCCTGTCCTCCCAGGAGATGTAGACAGGGGCGTTTTCCATCACGATCTGGTTTGCGCAGACCTCGATCCTCTTCAGTTCCTCGGGCGTGATATGCTTGAAGTGCCTGATATCGACCCGGGAAGTCTCGCTCCCTTTCTGGGCGCCGGCCTGGTGTATATGTGCGCCGAGAACTTCCTGCGCTGCGTGGAGGATGATATGCGTTGCCGTGTGGTGGCGCATCAGTGACCAGCGCCTCTCCTCGTCGAGGATCCCCTTGACGCGGTTGCCGCGCTTGAGGGTGCCGCCCTTCACCTTGTGGAGGATCACCTCGCCGAGTTTGATCACTTCTTCCACCCGCACCATGCTCTCCGTTGTAACGAGGGTGCCGGTGTCGAAGGGCTGACCGCCGCCCTCAGGATAGAAGAGGGTCTGGTCGAGGACCGCATAGCCGTCGAAGTAGTCGAGGACCATCGCCTCGAACTCGACATCGGCGGGCTGCTCGTAGTAGAGTTTCTTGGTGGCAGGGAGACCGGCGACGCGCTCGCGGTACTTCGCCAGCGGGTCGACCTCTTTCTCCACATGGTTCTCGGAGTGGAGGTCGGCGATCTGGGAGTAGAAGTTGTCCGGGATCTCGACGACCGCTCCTTCCTGTGCGGCGATCTCCTTCACCATCTCAGGCGGGATGCCGTGCGAGTCGTACAGGGTGACGACCTCCTGCAGGGGGATCCTCTCGCTCTTCTTCTTGTAGGTGCGGGCGATCCTCTGGACAATGCGAGAGCCGCGGGCAAGGGTCGCCGCATACTTCTCCACCTCACGGTCCAGGATCTCGCGGACGACCTTGACGTCCTGCTGGAAGGCGTCAAGCCCGACGATCTTCATCTGCATCTCGACGAGGTCGGCGAGGCTCTCCTTGAGGTTGAGGTCGGCCATCATCCTGAGGGTGCGGCGGATCACGAGCCTCGCAAGGTAGCCCTCACGGACATTCGAGGGGACGACACAGTCGCCGAGCATGTAGGCGAGGCAGCGGGTGTGGTCGGCGATCGCGTAGATCTTTTCGATCGGCGTGATCATCTTGTCCAGTTTTTCCAGGGGGACGTCGATCGTTGCGGCGACCTTCTTTCTCAGCTGGTAGAGGTTCGGGCCGCTGATGTCCATCAACCCGGCAAACTTTGCATTGAGGCCGAGGATCTTCGTGAACTCCTTGTTGTCGAGGAGGTGTTCGAGGCCTGCCGCCTGCATCAGGTGGCTCACCATCTCCGGGAAGACGGCGTCGTATACGGTCGGCGACCCCTTCGACGCCCAGGTGATCCTCTCAAGGCCGTAGCCCGTGTCCACGATCCGCATCTTCATCGGGTAATAGGGCTCGCCGTTCAGGATGACCGGTTCCTGGTCATTTTTCTCCCGCGTCAGGCTCATGAAGACGAGGGTCGCGACTTCGAGGCCGCCGATGAGCACCTCAACGGAGGCGCCGGCATTGCCGCCGCCGATCCAGGGGTTTTCCTTGTAGGTGACCTTCTTCAGGTCGGCACCGATCGATGCGAGGAACTGGTCGCAGAACTCGACCGCCCTGTCCTTCCAGTAGATGTCCTCACTCGGCGAGTTGAAGGCGTGGTGCGCCATCATCTCGAAGAGGGTCAGGTGCCTGCCAGACCTGCCGACAGAGTCAAGGTCATTGAGCCTGATGCAGGGCTGAGAGATCACCAGCGGGTTTGCCGGAGGGGGTACAAGGCCGCTCGTCACGAAGGGCTGGAAATCTGCGATCGAGGCGATGGTCAGGTAGATGTCGTCACGCCAGCGGGCGACGACAGGGTAGCGCTCGATACGCGTGTGGCCGTGCCGCTCGAAAAATGAAAGGAATGCTTCCCTCATTTCGTCCAGGGAATGCGCCTGAAACACGGGGTTGCCGATAAACGCGTATGGTTCGCAGGGTGCGTCCCCGCAGGTCTCCCGGGACGGGTCTCTGGTCCAGAACGCCGACCCGCACTTCGTACATATCTTCCGTACGAAGCCCTGGGATTTAAAATATTCAAGCTGATACTCTTCTTCGAGCATTCAAAACCACGTCTTATTAATCTATTATTCGTTAATGGTTGATTATATTGTTTATCGTGCTTACCTGATCATCTTCCAGCGGTCGATGTACCAGCCTTTTTTTTCCTGATACAACTCCGCCGCCAGGGCAATCTGCACGGCAAGGATGTGCCAGCAGCACCGCCCCCGGTAGATGAAGTCCCTGCAGGTGCAGAAGTCGTCCTCGACGATGTACTCGTCTGAAGAACCGGTGACGACGAAGAAGTCGTCGTACTTCCGCACCAGGCCGCTGTCGACGGCTGCAAGCGCCTTTTTTCCCCGGTCCCCGTATGAACGGCAGATCCTCTCCCTGACCGGCGGTGTCAGGCCGCCGGCGTCCCTGACCTCGTCCCTGATCTCTGTCATGGGATGGTCGTGACCGTCGGTCTGTCGTCAATGTACTGCCAGCCTTCCCTCTCCGCGAGCGCCTGCATCCCCGGTGCCTCCAGGGCATAGTGTGTCGACTCGATGCAGGGGATCGGCGACGAACGCGCCACGTGGTGTTTCAGTTCTGCCGAGAGAAACGCCTCTGCGCCGAGGCTTACGGCCTCCTCAATGAGGGCCGGGTCAAAGCCGCTCCCCCCGACGACCGCAAGGGTGGCGGGGTTGCGGGCGGCGCCGTACACCCTGACATTCCCGCCGATGCGGGCGGCCATCTCCCTGAGGGTGCAGGTGCACCTGCCGATGCGTCCAAGAGACATGGGCCGCACGTCCTCAAGGCCGAGGATGCGGGCGAGGGTGTCGTTCACCCCGCCATCGGCACGGTCGAAGTTGGTGTGCATCACATAGAGGCCGACGCCGTGTGCCAGCAGGGGCCGCAGGACGGCGGCGGTCGTGCCGCGGACGGCGTTCACCGCGTCCCAGATGGGAGTGTGGTGGACGACGAGCATGCCCGCACCGGCGCGGGCGGCGGCCTCGGCCACCGCGGGTGTGGCATCGAGGGCGCAGCAGACTGTCCCGACGTCCTTCCTCCCCTCGACGATGAGGCCGATCCGCCCTTCGTCGAACTCTTCAGCAAGTTCCGGCGGCGCGATTCTTTCCAGGTGCGCAACCAGGTCTGCACTATCCATACACACAGATCAGCCTCCGTCGTAATCAAGGCACTTATTACTGGGGATAATAAGAAAGACCTATAAATATGCAGATTTAACATGGAGATATGGAGAAGTCGATCGAAGAGATCAATACGAGAATACGCGACGGCAATGCCCGCGTCGTCACGGCAGAGGAGATGCCGGACATTGTCGCCGAACTCGGTGAGGAAGGTGCTCTCAAGGAGGTAGACGTCGTCACGACCGGGACCTTCGGGGCGATGTGCTCCTCCGGTGCTTTCCTGAACTTCGGCCACACCGACCCGCCGATCAGGATGGAGAGGATCTGGCTCAACGATGTCGAGGCATATGGAGGTCTTGCCGCTGTCGACGCGTATATGGGTGCGACCCAGCAGTCCACCACGCAGGGCGATAAATACGGCGGGGCGCACGTGATCGAGGACCTGATCTCGGGCAGGTCGGTTGAACTCCGCGCGATCTCCCGCGGGACTGACTGCTACCCGCGCCGGACGGTGACCTCCACCCTCCTCCTTGAAGACTTCAACGACGCCGTGATGGTCAACCCGCGGAATGCCTACCAGAACTACAACGCGGCGACGAACTCGACGGACCGCACTCTCCACACCTATATGGGACTCCTCCTCCCGAACAACGGGAACGTCTCCTACTCCGGGGCGGGGGCGCTCTCTCCCCTGGCCAATGACCCTCACTATCATCGGATCAGGAGCGGTGTCCCCATATTCCTTGGCGGAGCGCAGGGCATGGTCATCGGGCAGGGGACGCAGTCCTCGCCGGCGACTGGTTTTGCGACCCTTATGACGACCGGCGGACTGAAGCAGATGAGCCCGGACTTCATCAGGGCGGCGACGTACCAGGGCTACGGCGTCACGAAGTACGTCGGTGTCGGCGTCCCCCTGCCTGTCACCGACCTTGAGGTTGTCAGGAGCACGGCCGTACGGGACGAGGACCTGATGACAACTATCGTCGACTACGGCGTGCCGCACCGCGACCGCCCGGCCATCAGGCGTGTCAGTTTTGCCGAACTGAAGAGTGGGAAGGTCGAGATCAACGGCGAGGAGGTGAAGACCTCGTCTCTTTCGAGTTACAAGAAGGCCCGCCAGGTCGCGGAGACCCTGCGCGGCTGGGTGGAGCAGGGGTCGATCGAACTCGCTCTCCCGACAAGGCAGTTCAATGCCGCAAAGAGGACGCACCCGATGCGCGAGACGAAGGTGGTCCCGATGGTGCGCGAGGTGATGGACACAGCAGTCGTCTGCATCACCGAGGACGAACCGATCACGACGGCGGCCACGAAACTTCTCAAGGGGGAGACGAACCACCTGCCTGTCCTTGACGCGGACGGTATCCTCGTCGGGATCGTCACGACCTACGACGTCACCAAGGCCGTCGCACGGCCGGGAGACCGTCTCCTCGTAAAGGACATCATGACCCGGAAGGTCGTCAGGACGATGCCCGAGGAGGCGGTGGACATCGCCGCACAGAAACTGGACAGGAACAACATCAGCGCGATGCCTGTGGTCGACCCGGCAAACAGGGTCATCGGCATGCTGACAGCGCTTGACCTTGGCAAACTTGTCGGCGGGAGGTGGCAGTAACCATGAAGTTGATGGTCTCATTCTCCAGGAAGAAAGTCCACGAACCGATCATCGCCCGTGTGGTCAAGGACACCGGCGTCCTGATCAATGTCGAGCGGGCCCGGATCGAACCGGGCGAGGGCGATGTGCTCATCGATGTCCCGAATGGTTCGGCAGAGGAAGTCAGCCAGAAGATGCGCGATCTCGGGGCGACGGTGCGGGTCCTCGAGGACGCCATCCACCACAACGAGACGGAGTGCGTGGACTGCGGGGCGTGCATCAGCATCTGCCCGCAGGACGTCTTCTCCTTCGACGACGACTGGAACCTCGTCGTCGACCAGAAGCGTTGCGTCCTCTGCGGTCGGTGCCTCCAGGCATGCCCGCACGGGGCGCTCTCCCTGCTGAGATAGGCGGCCCTTTGGGGCA
>NZ_CALFSA010000217.1 GCF_937919355.1 uncultured Methanofollis sp.
AGACGCCGTCATATACGCGATATCGGTTCATCCCCACGCGTGTGGGGAACACGTGTCGGCGTACGAGTGCGGCCGGATCTGGGTGGGTTCATCCCCACGCGTGTGGGGAACACTCTTCTTCTTATCATCCCCGGAAGGCTTATTCCTTCCGACCCGTCCCCGCCGACCTGCGGAAGAGACCCCCGCCGATCACCCCGACATTCTCCCTGCGGCACGAAGAATATTCTGGTCCCGCACCGTTACCCTTTTCCCGCCTGCCGCCAAGGGCACCGCATGGTCTACCAGGAAGAGATCACCGTTACCACCCACGGCGAGGGGGACATCGTCGACCTCACCCCCGCTGTGCGCCGGTGCGTCGCCGCAAGCGGCACCGAGACAGGCGCCTGCACCCTCTTTCTCATCGGGTCGACCGCCGCCCTCACCACCATCGAATACGAGGACGGCGTCCTCAGCGACCTCATGGACGCCCTCGGGCGTGTCGCCCCCTCCGGCATCCCCTACGCCCACGACTCCCGGTGGGGAGACGGCAACGGCCGCTCGCACGTGCGGGCGTCCCTCGTCGGCCCCTCACTCGTCGTCCCCGTGCAGGACGGAACCCTCCGCGTCGGCACCTGGCAGCAGGTCGTCCTCGTCGAACTCGACGTCAGGGAGCACCGGGAGCGGACCGTCCTGTGCACGGTCATCCCGTGAAAAAGAATTGTATGCGAAAAAAAGGTTTTTTCAGTCGAGGGGTATACTCTCAAGCTGCGAGACAAGTTCCCAGATGCGGGTGCGGGCGTGCACCGGCATGTTCGGGTCGTTGCTGACCTCGTCAATGGTGGAGATGGCTTCTGCCGCCCTGAGACCGATACTCTTCTCCTCGTCCATGAGAAGGGCCTTTGTTTCGTCGGCAACCCTGCGGATGTTCCGCGGGATTGTGTTGTCTTCAGAAATATGCTGAAGCATCTGGATACAGACGTTTATCGTTTCCTGTGGAGTGGCCATACTCAATCACCCTTTATACTATATCATTGCCAGTCTTATATACATTCATTGAACAGAGGAATCGGTGACCCATATGGCAGAGAAAAAACCCGAGGACATCATGGCCGAATACCTCCTGAAGGGGGGCAAAATGCTTGCGAAGGAGTGCAAGACCTGCGGATCTCCCCTCTTCGAGTACAGGGGGAAGACCTTCTGCGTCGTCTGCGCCGAGAAGAGTGCGGAGAGTGAGCGCACCCCGGCACCCGCCGCAGCAACGCCACCGGCCACCGCCGCACCGCGCCCGGCAGGGTCGGCCGAGGCCGGGATCGAAGGAGCGATCGCCTCCCTCTGCGCCCGCGTCGAGGACGAGCAGGACGAAAGACGTTGCCTCACCCTGATGGAAGCCGTGCGGACCGGTGCCGAGGCCCTGCGGATGCTCCGTCAACCGTAACGGCGACGCCCGACCTCGAGGATCGTCCCGGCGGTCTTCTCCCCGATCCCCTTCACCTTCATCAGGTCCTCTTTTTCGGCATTGATCACCGCCTGCACAGACCCGAAGTGTTCGAGGAGTGCACGGGCACTCTTCAGCCCCACCTCAGGGAAGGCGGCGACCACGTTCTCCTGCTGCTCGGCCGCCGTCGCAAAAGTCTTGCCGGGCAACAGTTTCCTCTCGCCCCGCCCCTCGCTCTCCTCCCTCTTTGCAAGCACGGCGAGCATCTCCGCCGTCTCCTCCGCCGACCGCGTGAAGAGGACGGAGACCCCCATCCCCACCGTGATCGCCGCAAGAGCCCCCCGGATCGCGTTCGGGTGGATGTCCCGCGCCGCATACAGGTCGCCCTCGCCCTCGACGATCAGCACCGGTCGCAGGGCCGCGGCCGCCAACTCCCGCACCTGCCCGAGGAGGTCGCGCTCGACCAGAGTGTCCGCGAAGTCCTGCACCGTCTTCCTCTCGACAAGGATACGGTCGCCGATAGCATAGTCCCCCACCTCCAGGCGGGTGAGGGTAATCACAAGGCCGAGGTCGGAGAGAGTCTCCGCCACACGGGACGCCATCTCCCTGTCGTCCACCGTGATCGCCGGCCCCGCCGGTGCGGGGGCGGGTGCGGGCGGCGCCGCAAATGCCCCGATGTTCGTCTGGACCGCCGGGGCGGGCGCTCCCGCGTCCCTGAGTTTGCGGATACCCTTGATCATCGCCCTCTCCCTCTGCTGGGAGACGAAACGGTAGACCTCGTCCGACGTCCCCTTCGTCGTGAGGACGACGATCCTCCCGTCGCCGCTCCTCCCCGTCCGCCCCTTCCTCTGGATACTCCTGATCTCCGAGGGGACAGCCTCGTAGAAGATGACAAGGTCGGTCGACGGGACGTCAAGACCCTCCTCGCCGACCGACGTCGAGACGATCACCGGGAACTCCCCCTCCCTGAACCGCGTCAGCACATCGATCTGCTGCTTCTGGGAGAGACCCTTCTCGGCGTCCCGCGACGCCTGCCCGACAAAACGCTCGGCATGGATGCCGGCGTCGGCGAGGGCGTCGACGAGGAGACCGACCGTGTCCCGGAAACTCGCAAAGAGGATCGTCCGGCTCTCCGGGTGCTCCCGCACCTGCTCTGCGACAAGGGCGACGGCCTGCCCCACCTTCGGGTGAAGTTCGCCGTCCCACGACATCGCCCTATCGCAGAGACGCTGGAAGACCGGGTCGGCCGCAAGACGTATGCTCGCCTTCGTCCCGCTCCCCGACCGTCCCTCGGACGCAAGTTTTTCGAGGTACGCCGCGAGGACGCGGCTCCCCTGCGCCTCGGCAAGGGAGACCGCATGCCTGAGTTTCATGAGTTCGGCATAGATCGAGGCCGCCATGAACCCCGCCCTGTCGCGCTGGGAGATCCGCCCCTGTATCTCGGCGTTGAGACGGTTGAGCGCCTTCATGGAGAGTTTCTCGCGGGACGGCACATGGAACTCCGCCCTGGTCAGGGCGGCGAGGCGGGAGTCGAGGAGGATGTTCAGGTCAGCGAGGGCGATGCCGAGTTCGCCGGGCAGGTCCACCGAGACGTACTCCACCTCGCGCTCGTGGACGTACGGGCGGACGTCGGGGTCGGACTCGGTCCTCGTCTCGACCTGCACGACGCCGAGGTTCTCCATCACCTCCTCCACCTTCCCGTGGTCGCCGCCCGGACTCGCGGTCATCGCAAGGAGGAGAGGTTTTGCCGCCGTCGTGAGGTAACGCCGGGCAAGAAAGACATATGCATAGTTCCCGACCGCCCGGTGGCACTCGTCCACGACAAGGAGGGTGACGTCGGCAAGGGAGTACCTCCCCGCGATCAGGTCGTTCTTGATCACCTGCGGCGTCGCAAAAATTGCCTGCGCACCCTCCCATGCCTCTTTCCTTTTGTCAGGCCCGGTGGCGCCGGTGAAGATCGCGCAGGCGCCCTCGGGCAGGGCGAGGCGCTCGGAAAAATAGCGGAGGTGCTGCTCGACCAGGGGCTTTGTCGGCGCAAGGACGAGCAGTCTCCCCCCCTCCCGGTACAGCCGCGACGCCGCCACGATCAGGGCGATGGCAGTCTTCCCGAGACCGGTCGGGAGGACCACCATCGTGTGGGCGTCCATCGCCTTCAGGGCGATAGCAAGTTGATAGCGCCGTTCTTCCAGGCTTTCCGGCCTGATGAGGGGGTGGGTGAGGTAGTTCATGCCTCTTTCAGGTCTTCAAACCGGGTGCGACCGGAGACGAGCGACCGGAGAGTCGCATGGACATCGGCGACCGGAATGCGCACCTGCTTCATGGAGTCGCGGTCACGCAGGGTGACCGTGCCCTTCTCCTTCGTCTCGTAGTCGACGGTGAGGGCGAAAGGCGTCCCGATCTCGTCCTGCCGGCGGTACCGCCTGCCGATGGCGCCGTTGTCGTCGTAGTCGGCAAGGATACCTTCGTCCTGCAGGTCGAGAGCGATCTCCCGCGCCGTAGCGTCGAGGCCGTCCTTGTTCACGAGCGGGAAGACGGCGACCTGCACCGGTGCAACGCAGGGTGCAAGGTGCATGACGCGCCTCTCCTCACCGTCGACCATCTCCTCGTCGTAGGCGTGTTCGAGGACGCCGTAGATCATGCGGTCGATACCATACGACGGTTCGATGACATGGGGGCGCACCTCGACGCCGCGGACCTCGACCTCCTCCTCGCGGACAGTGTAGAGGTCGCCCGGGATGTGGTAAGTCTCGCCGTCGACGACGACGTCGGCGCCGTCAGGACCGGGTGCGGCCTCGGCGAGGGCGTCGGCGATCTTCTTCGCCTTGCCGCGGTACTTCGGCCCGAGGGTGCCCATGTCCGCCACGATCCGCATCCTCTTCTCCTTCCGCGCCTCGGCGAAGGGGACGAAGACTGTCATGGACTCGCCGCTCTCCTTTGAATGAGCACGCAGGTCGTAGTCTGTCCTGTCGGCGATACCGACGGTCTCGACCCAGCCGAAACGGTCGGAGAAAACCTCGGCGTCCCAGCAGTCGACCGCGTAGTGCGCCCTCTCGTCGGGCAGGTGCTGGCGGAAGCGCATCCTCGCGGGGTCGATCCCGATCGTGACCAGGAGTTCGTGGGTGAGGGCGAGATAGTAGGCGATGTACTCGTTGGCGATGATCCCCTCGTCCACCGCCTGGCGCATCGTCTTCTCGACGGCGGGCAGGTCTTTCTGCTCCTGCTCAATCGCCCAGAGTTCGACCTTGTAGTCGGCGTAGCGGGAGAAGTTCGGGTGGTTCTTCTCCGAGGGGTTGACGAAGATCTCGGCCTCGGCCTGCGTGAACTCGCGCAGGCGGATCATGCCCTGCCGGGGAGAGATCTCGTTCCTGTACGACTTGCCGATCTGGACCGCACCGAAGGGGAGTTTCATGCGGTAGAAGCGGGAGAGACGGGAGAAGTCGGTGAACATCCCCTGCGCGGTCTCAGGCCGCAAGTAACCCCGCCTCTGCGAACCCGGCCCGATGGTCGTCTGGAACATCAGGTTGAAGTCGAAGACCTCGACGTCGCCGAAGACCTCGTCGCAGGCCGGGCACCGCGTGGGGGCAACAGCCTTCGCAAGGTCCTCCTTCGAGAGGATGCCGGCGTTGTGGATGCCGCAGGCCTCGGCAAGGTGGTCGGCCCTGAAGTATTCGTTGCAGTGGGGGCACTGGCACATCTTGTCGGCGAAGCCCTTCACATGACCCGAGGCGACATATATAGATTCTGTTCCGACGGTCGGGCACTCGATCTCGTAGTAGCCTTCCCTGATGACATAGTAGTGCCGCCAGATCGACTCGATCCGGCGCTTCATCATCGCACCGAGGGGGCCGTAGTCGATGAACCCTGCAACCGCACCGTAGACCTCTGCGGAGGGCCAGACAAAACCGCGGCGTTTTGCCAGCTCGATGACCTTATCGTAGATATCACTCACTGCGATCAGTCCCGCTATAGTCTTTAAACTGGGAGATTAAAAAGCCACTTTTCTGCGATATCACCCGGTGGGCGGGGGAGTTCTCCCCTCTAAGGGCGGTGCCGGAGAGCGCCCGCGGCCCTCGCACGCAAACCTTTATCAGAGACGAGAGGGAATGGATCACCGTATATTTAATCGTGTTTTCAGACATTAAATCGGAAAAGGAACCCTATGGGGAATGGTTGCCTGCGCGGGACAGGCGGGTACACCGGAAATAATGCACGGATTATAAAGATTACTTTTTTGGGTGATAGACCTTATGGCGGCCCGATGAAAAAAAGAAGACTTACTGTGTTCTAAATCTGCAGGTGCCTGTAAATGATCAATTGATAACAATTAAATAACATGAGACGTATTGTTATGCAGACCTAGTGTGGGATTGCCATGGCAGCAGACAAGAGAAAAAAGGAACTCCTTGCACTCTTCCAGGACATCACCAGCAAGACGGAGATCGTCGAGCCGATGAAAAAGATTCATGGGAGTCTCAGGGACCGTGATGCGGTTGGCCGCGAGGTCGCACTGATCATGCGCGAGATTCTGGACCTGGGGTTCTTCCAGACCAAACTCTCCCCCCGTCAGCTTGCGACCCTGGTCATCTCCTTCAATGAGGGCAGGAACGACACCGAGATCGCTCGTGAACTTGGCAATGAGAAACTCGCAAAGACGGTGGCGCGGGCACGTGTCAGGTTGAAACTTTTCAGGGACTCGGACTTCGACATGCCTTTCGACAGGAAGTACCTCTCCGAACTGATCGTGTCGGGGAAGACGATGAACGAGATCTCGGCGATCCTGGGGATCAGTTCGTCGTCGCTCAGGGAGTACAGGCACGTGATCGCCATGGAGGAGGACAAGACCCTCGACCCCTTCCTCGAGCGGATCAAGGACGTCCTGGAGGACCGCGACCTCACCGAGCAGATGACCCGCGGCGTCATCAACGACGGGTTGTCCGAGGCGATCGACGCGACCGAGGCCGAACTGATCGACGTGACCTGACCGCGTGTGGCAACCGCCGACCATCCCCTTTTTTAATTCCCGGTACAGATCGGGATGCATGAAGATCACATGGCTTGGCCATGCCTGCTTTCTCCTTGAGGGGAGCAGGTGCGTACTGATCGACCCCTTCGTGCCGTCAGGCCCGGTCAGGGCCGCACCCGACATTGTGGCGGTGACCCACGGTCACGCCGACCACCTGGGCGAGGCGGTGCGTTTCGGGAAACCGACAGTGGCGATGAACGAGATCGCGAAGTACCTGCGCGAGCAGGGGGTGCCCGCGGAGCCGATGAACATCGGCGGCACGATCGAGGTGGAGGGCGTCTCCTTCACGATGACGCCGGCGCTCCACTCCTCCTGGCTCGAAGCGGCGGGCGGCGGGTATTATGGCGGCGTCGCCGCCGGGTTCGTCGTCAGGATGGACGGTGTCAGCGTCTACCACGCCGGGGACACCGGCCTCTTCTCCGACATGAAACTCGTCCACGACCTCTACCGCCCCGACGTCGCCCTCCTCCCGGTGGGCGGGCGGTACACGATGGGGCCGCAGGAGGCGATGATGGCGGCGGAGTTCGTCGGCGCCCCGACGGTGATCCCGATGCACTACAATTCATTCTCGGTGATCGAGCAGGACCTCACCGGTTTCAAGGCGGCGGTCGAGAGGACGACCGACATGAAGGTCGCCCTCCTCGAACCGGGGGAGAGCATCGAGGTCGGGGAGGGGGACCGGCGCTGAAGGCCCGCACAATAGTATAACCACATTCTTTTTTTCAGCTCGGTTATGGCCTGTCCCGGAGAATAGACGCGGCCATCTCCCCACGTCTCCTGATCACGCCTGCGGGGGACTTCGCGCGTGTGGACTTTCTGCTGTATGCCGATTACGCAAAGACGGAAAAAAAGAGAACGGGCACGTCCATGGTCGCCCACGGGCCGCCCTGATTTATGAACTGACCGATCAGAAATCGGTCATGACGCGGAACTGGTCGATCTCCTCGGAGTTCATCCGGCCGAGGACCTCCTCGGTGGCCCGGCGGATGTCCTTGCTTGCGGTGATCGCACGGCCGACGACAAGGATGTCGGCGCCCGCTGCGAGGGCCTTCGGGACGACTTCCGCCCTGACGCCGCCTGCGGTGGCGACGAGGAGTTTGCCGCCCGCCGCCTTCTTGATCGCCGGGATGTTGCCCCAGGAGTATTCCTGCCCCTCGGTGTCGATGGCGCGGTGGAGTTCCACGATGTCGGGCTTGACCTTCAGGGATGCGATGAGGGCGACCGGGTCCTTGACATTGAGCATGTCGATAACCGAGTAGATGCCGGTCTTCTTCGTCTCCTCAATCGCCTTCTCGATGGTGGCGTTCGGGGCGAGGCCGGAGATGACGACGGCGTCGGCACCGGCGTCTGAGGCCATGCGTGCTTCGAGGTTGCCGGTATCGAGGGTCTTGAGGTCGGCGATGATGAATGCAGTCGGGCGGATCTTCCTGATCTCGCCGAGGACGTTCAGGCCGAACTGTTTGATCAGGGGCGTGCCGGCCTCGAAGACGATGTGGTCGTTCTCCGGGACGGCGGTGAGGACTTCCTCGACACGCTTCATGTCCACAAGGTCCATGGCGACCTGGAGGTACGGCGGGTTCCAGAGGCGCTGCACCTTGAAGCCCATGACAGCGTGGGTGGACCTGTCCTTCTCGTAGAGGAGGGTCTTTCTGTCGGGGAACTTCTCGATCGCACGGCGGATCGCAAGTTTCATGGCGCCGTAGTTGTAGCGGTAGATCTTGTTGTAGTCCTTTGCGTCAGGTGCGATGAAGACCGATGCGAGGATGACGGTCTCCTCGATGTCGATACCCTCGAAGACACCCTCTTCGACGCAGTCGGCGACGGCCTTCGCCACGGCGGCCTGGGCCGGGCCGAAGATCTCGTTCACCTGCTCGCCCTTCTTCAGGGTCACCTTCGGGATGATGAGGGTGGCGGGCTTGGTGAGCAGGTTCGGGCGGACGACCGCAAGGAGCGGGGTGTGGCCCGCGGAGAGCTGCGACATGCTGTTTGCAAAGGCCATACCGACCGGACCCTGCTTCTCCCCCATGACAAGGTCGATGTGCGCGAGTTCCGCGCCAGTTCCTATAAGAGCTTCACCTATCAGATACATGGACAATCCCTTCGATAATGCTGCATATGGATAGGGCGGGCAGATAGATAAAATGACGGGAGGGACCGGGGCACGGGCGCGACGGAGGGGGTGCCGTGACAGGAAGACCTCCCTGTTCGCGGGGTCCGGGAAGCGACTCCACGGGGTTTCCGCGCGGCGGCAGACCGGCCCTGGCGGAGAGTATCGATCCCCCGCCTCCCCCGCGCTCTGGACCGGGGGACTACCGCGAAAGTCTTCGACTTTCTTGACCTCCCTTCGTTCGGACAGCGAAGACCTGATGGTCTTCTCGACTCCCTCCGGTCGCACAGCGAAGACCCGCGAGCCTGCGCTCACCAACGAGGTCATGAAGAGAGAAATCTCAGAACAGAGAAAAACACAGAACAGGATCAGAAAACGTGGGGTCGGTGAGATTTGAACTCACGATCGACGGGTCTCTCCGACATGCGCAGGGAGCATGACTGTTGCATCAGTGCTCCAACGGGTCATCATCAGATCAGTAGACCCATTGTTCATCACACGCAAAGACCGCTGGAGCCCGTCGCCATTCCGGACTAGGCCACGACCCCTCTGGTATCGTATATATTCGGCATTCCCCTCATTTATAAATTGCGTTCAGGAACACTAATCATATATTGTCTCCCTTCCCCATGTACTGGGAAAAATATGGCTACGGGCAGTTATGCATGCGGACACTCGGCGATGCCGCTGATGGGCGAGACCATCGGCGCCATGCTGAACCGGATTGCCACCCAGTACCCGGACAACGAAGCCCTGGTATCGGTGCACCAGAACATCCGCTGGACATACCGGGAGTTCCTTCTTCATGTAAACTCCCTTGCACGCGGCCTCATGGCACTCGGCGTCGAGCGCGGGGACAGGGTTGCGATCTGGGCGATGAACTACGCGGAGTGGACGCTGACCCAGTTTGCGACCGCAAAGATCGGCGCAATCCTGGTGAACATCAACCCCGACTACCGTGTCTTCGAACTCGAGTACGCCCTGAAACAGGCCGAAGTCTCAACCCTCATCGTGCAGGGGCGCTTCAAGACCTCTGACTACGTTGGCATGGTCTACGAGGCGTGCCCCGAGGCGATCGAAGCGCGGCCGGGCAGGGTCTCCTCGGAGAAGTTCCCCTTCCTCCGAAACATCATCTTCATGGGCGACATCCCGTACAACGGCATGTTCACCTGGGACGAGATGCTCGCGAGAGGGGAGGAGATCAGTCCCGACGAACTGGAGGAGCGTGAGGAGACCCTCAACTTTGACGACGCCATTAACATCCAGTACACGAGCGGGACGACCGGTTTCCCGAAAGGCGTCGTCCTCACCCACCACGGCGTCATGAACAACGGGTTCATCATCGGCGAGGGCATGAAGTTCACCGAGAAGGACCGCCTCTGCATCCCTGTACCCTTCTACCACTGCTTCGGCATGGTCCTCTCGAACATGGCGTCGGTCACCCACGGGGCGACGATGGTCCTCCCCTCCCCTGTCTTCAATGCCGGGGAGGTCCTGAAGGCGATCCAGAACGAGCGGTGCACCGCCGTCCACGGGGTGCCGACAATGTTCATCGCCGAACTCTCCCACCCGGACTTTACAAAATATGACTACTCCACCCTGCGCACCGGGATCATGGCCGGGTCCCCCTGCCCCATCGAGGTCATGAAGCAGGTCAACACCCTCATGAACATGCGGGACATTGTCATCGTCTACGGCCAGACCGAACTCTCGCCGGGGATCACCATGACCACTGTCGACGACCCCCTGGAGAGCCGGGTCACGACAGTCGGCAGGGCCTTCCCGCACACCGAGATCAAGATCATCGACCCGAAGACGAGGAGGATCGTCCCCCGCGGCGAGATCGGCGAGATCTGCGCCCGCGGCTACATGACGATGAAGTGCTACTACAACAACCCCTCGGCCACCCGCGCCACCCTCGACCAGAACGGCTGGCTCCACACCGGCGACCTCGGCGTGATGGACGGCGAGGGCTACGTGAAGATGTCCGGGCGCCTGAAGGAGATGGTGATCAGGGGCGGGGAGAACATCTACCCGCGGGAGATCGAGGAGTTCCTCCACCACCACCCGAAGATCGCCGACGCCTACGTGATCGGCGTGCCCGACCCGAAATATGGCGAGGAACTGATGGCCTGGGTGAAGCCGAAGAACGGGCAGACCCTCACGAAGGAGGATATCGTCGGGTTCTGCACCGGCCAGATCGCCCGTTTCAAGATCCCGCGCTACTACAAGTTCGTTGACACTTTCCCGATGTCGGTCACGGGCAAGATCCAGAAGTTCAAGATGCGCGAGATGGCGATCGCCGAACTCGGCCTTGAAGGGGCCTCGAAGATCCAGACGGCGTGAACTTCCTTCTCTTCTTTTTTCTCTCCCCGGTGCCGCGAGTACAGCGGAGTACCTTTATGTGTGGTGTGAGTTAAGTGGGCGTGCTCTGTGCGGGCGGCGCCGTGTCCGCCGGGCAGATCTGAGGAGGGAACACCGGTGGTCGGAATCACGAAAGAGAAGATCGACGTCTCCACGCCTCTCAAGGAGGCGGCCGCGGGGACGTCGGGCGCCATCGTCACCTTTGTCGGGAAAGTGCGGAGCGAGGAGGGCGTCGAGGGCCTCGAACTTAAAACCGACGAGACGACGGGGAAGGCGAGTCTTGAAAAGATAGCGGATGAAGCGAAGAAGCGTTTCGGCCTCTCGTCGGTGGAGGTCGTCCACCGCGTTGGCGAGGTGAGTGTCGGGGACACCGTCCTTGTCGTCGTCGCGGCCGCGGGGGACAGGTCGTCGGCTTTCCAGGCCTGCGACTATATCATCGAGGAGATCAAGGAAAGGGACGTCATCACAAAGCGGGCGCTTCTCCCGGCATGAGCAGGCGCTCCCGGCACCACCTTTTTTCAGGAGGGATGTCCTATCTGCGGTCATGCCCTACACTCTCAGGTTGATCTCCATCGAGGAGAAAGAGGACCTGGCGGTGCGCTACGCCGCACAGGTCAGGTATGAGGTCAAGTCCGAGATATATGGTTGTTGCATCAAACTCCTCACCGGCGACCGCGACGTCAAGGAGCGCTGGGAGGAGAACTTCTTCTTCATCTCGCAGTCGATCCGCTCCCACGGCCGCCTCTACGTCCTCCGCGACCCGGCGGTCCCGAAAGACACGGTCTTCTACGACCCGGCGACGAGGACGGCGTTCCTCCTCAATGTCACATACTACGGGTGGGTGAAGTCACTCGCCCTCTCGGTGGCCGGCGACACTCTCGAAGACGAGCACGGGATCGCATCCATCCACGGCGCTTGCATCGACGCCGACGGCCGGGGGTGCTGTATCCTCGGGGAGTCGGGCGCGGGGAAGACCACCCAGACCTACGGCCTCCTCCGCGACCCGCGGGTGCGGGTCGTCGCCGACGACTGGTCTTTCGCCCGGATCTTCGGGGGCGAGGTCTTTGCCTATGGTTCGGAGAAGAACTTCTATATCAGGGCCGACCTCGCCACGATCTGGCCGGAATATGTTGATCTCGTCACCGGCGCCGATATCGACGCGGAGGGCCGGGCGGTCGTGGACCTGCGGTCTGTCATCGGGAAGGGGCGCATCCTCCCGATGACCACGGTCAGGACGGTCGTCCTCCTCCACCGCGATCCGGCCGAACCGCAGAAGGTTGCGGCCTGCAGTCCGGGCGTCGCCCTCGACGCTCTCGCGGCGGCGGGCTACTACAACCCCCACCTTCTCGTGAGGACGCCCTTCAAGGACGACCTGCGGCGGCGGTTCTTTGCCGCGTTGCTGGGGTTGTCGCGGGTCTACACCGTCAACACGACGGGCACGCCCGAGGAGACGCAGGGGGTGCTGCGGGGGATCGTCTTCGGGGAGGGGGGGTGAGGAGGACAGCGGCGCAGGACCCTGAACCCTGAACCCTGCGCCGTACCCTCGCAACCGACGGGGGTCATTCGAAGGAGATTGCCGTATCCCTGCTCATCCTGAGCGGGGACGACCGGAGGGAGTCGAGAAAACCGTAGGTTTTCGAGTGATCGGGGGCGTAGTCCCCCGGAGAAGAATGTCGATCCACCGCCTTCCCCACAATCCAGACCGGGGGACTCCTCGCTATCGCTCGTCCAGCGAAGACTTCGACCCGCTGCACATCGAAGATGTGCACGCACAGGAAAATCTTCGATTTTCCGTCTTCTCGACTCCCTCCGGTCGTTCCCCCAAACCCCTGATCTCAGGATAGGACCGGGGAAGAGCGAAGAGGATCGACGAGGGGAAGAGCGATGGGAGTCGAGAAGACAAAGTCTTGCAGGCGCTCCTCTTCTCCTCACCAATCCTGAGCGGGGTGGACCCCCGCCCCCCGAAAAAAAGGATTATTCTTCGGCCTGCTTCCGGGCGATCAGCCCTTCGGCCGCCTTCCGCGCCCCCGCGAGGATCTCGGCCTCGCCGGGGACGGTGCGGTCCTCCATGAGCACCCGGCCGTTGCAGAGCACCGTCGTCACGGCGGCGCCCGAGCAGGCATAGACCGCGTTCGAGACCGGGTTGTACAGGGGCGTGTTGCTGACCGCCCGGCGGTCGAGGAGGACGAGGTCTGCGGGTGCGCCCTCGGCGATGCCGCCGCTCTCGAAGCCCAGGGCCGCGGCGCCGTTTGTCGTCGCCATCTGGAGTGTCTCCCCTGCCGGGAGGATCGTCTGCGAGTTCCAGTAGAACTTCTGGAGGAGAGCGGCGAACTTCATCTCCTCGAACATGTCCAGATTGTTGTTCGAGGCACACCCGTCCGTGCCGAGACAGACACCGGCGCCGCGGGCCTTCAGCCACTCGTATGGCATCGCCCGGTGGACCGCGAGTTTCATGTTGCTCGTCGGGTTGTGGGAGGCGAAGACCCCGCGGTCGCCAAGGAGGGCGCAGTCGTCGGAGTCGAGCCAGCAGCAGTGGGCCGCCACCGTGCGGGGCGTCAGGCACCCGCACCTGTCCAGCAGGGCCGCGGGGCGGATGCCGGTCTTCTCGACGCAGTCATGGACCTCCTGCTCGGTCTCGGCGAGGTGGACGTGGAGGCCGATGTTCTGCTGGCGGGAGAACTCGGCGCACCAGCGCAGGCCCTCCTCGGAGACCGTGTATACGGCGTGGGGGCCGACGGCCGCCCTGATGCGGGGGTTGTTCATCCCCTTGATCCGGGCGACGAGGGCCTCGGTGGCGTGGATCTCCTTCTCCCTCTTCTCCTCGTCGGAGAGGTCGATGAACCCGTACGCAAGCTGCGCCTTCATGCCCATCTCGTCCACGGCGCGGGCCGCCTCCTCCATGAAGAAGTACATGTCGTTGAAACCGACAGTCCCCGACCTGATCATCTCCAGGCACGCAAGTTTCGTCCCCCAGTAGACGTCCTCGGGCGTCAGGTGCGCTTCGAGGGGCCAGATCTTCTCTGACAGCCACTGCTGGAGGGGCATGTCGTCGGCATAGCCGCGCAGCAGTGTCATCGCCGCATGGGTGTGGGTGTTGTACAGGCCGGGCAGGGCGACCGCGCCGCCGCCGTCGACGACACGGTCGGCGTCGCCTCCGGCGACCTTCTCCCCGATCGCGGCGAAGCGCCCGTTCTCGACCCTGATGTTCACCCGCGATCCCTTCAGTTCAACGTCTTTGATGAGCACACTTTTTTCCGAATCACTCATAATCAGTCACTTCCGCAAACCCGCACAATCGATTCGACCAGGTCTTCGGTCCTGTGCGCATATTTCTTCGAGGTGGCGAGGATGTGTTCGTAGGTCAGCACCTCGTCAGATAATCCATTCGCATAATTGTCCACGGTGCAGACGGCGGCGAAGGGGATGCCGAGTTCCCGCGCCAGGGTCGCCTCGCTCGCGACGGTCATGCCGACGACGTCGGCGACCTTCGCAAGGCCGCGCACCTCCGCGACCGTCTCGATCCGCGGCCCCCGCGTCTGGGCGTACACCCCGCCGACCTCTGCCGTCGGGACGGCCATGGAGAGTTTCCCGATGAGGCCCTCGTCAAGGGCGGGCATCACGTGCTCGATGGCGTGGTCGTGGAAGGACGGGATGTCGGTGAGGCTGAGGTAGTCGGTCGGGACGAGCACGGTCCCCGGTGGGATCCCGGCCTTCAGGGACCCGACCGACCCGACGGAGACGATCCTGTCGACGCCGGCGAGGGCGAGGGCGGCGGCCTGTGCCCGGTAGTTGACCCGGTGCGGCGGCCTCCCCCCCTGGTGGCGGAGCATGATCGCAATCTCCCCCGCCATCACCTCTGCCGGGCCGTAGGGTGTCCAGACGGTCTTTCTTTCGAGTTCAGGGAGGTTGCAGTAGAGGAGGCTCGTGCCCCCGATGATCCCGAGCATCACTGCCCCCTCCGGCCTGTGTGCGTGCCTGCCATCAGGTATATATGTGCCTTCGAGGAGTAAAAACCACCTTTTTACCCTTGCCCGGCCATACGCTGATGTCGGGATAGAGATGAGCAGGTTCCATATCGTCGACGACGACACGATTGCACGGGGGGAGTGCACGGACATCTACTTCGCACGGTGCGAGGAGGTCCTTGAAAAGGAGGGGAAGAACCCGTTGGTGACGATGGAGGTCACGACCGTCGGGATGCCGTACGACCGCGGGGTCTTCTGCGGCCTCGACGACGCCATTTCCCTCCTCGAAGGGGTCCAGGTGGACGTCGAGGCCATGCCTGAGGGGAGCGTCTTTCTGCCGCGCGAACCGGTGATGCGGATCACCGGGCGGTACCGCGACTTCGGGCGGTACGAGACTGCTCTCCTCGGTTTCCTCTGCCACGCCTCCGGGATCGCCACCGCCGCCGCGCATGTGAAGGAGGCGGCAGGCGACCGCAAGGTCTACTCCTTCGGGTCGCGCCGGCAGCACCCGGCGATCGCGCAGATGATCGAGCGCTCGGCCTGGATCGGTGGCGTCGACGGCGTCTCGAACACCACGGCGCCCGAGGGGATGCCCATTGTCGGCACGATGCCGCACGCCTTCGTGATGTGCCATGACACGCCCGAAGAGGCGTGGACGGCCTTCGACCGCTACGCCGCGGAGGGTGTGCCGCGCCTGATGCTCTGCGACACCTTCGGCGACGAGAAGGAAGAGTGTCTGAAGGCGGCGGAACTCGGGTTCACCGGGGCGGTCCGCCTGGACACGCCGCGGTCGCGCCGGGGGAACATGCGGGCGATCCTCGAGGAGGTGCGCTGGGAACTCGACAGTCACGGTCACCAGGACGTCGGCATCTTCCTCTCCGGCGGGGTCACCGGGGAGGACATCCGCGCCTACCGCGACCTTGTGGACGCCTTCGGTGTCGGCGGTGCGATCGCCAATGCGCCGGTGATCGACTTCTCCCTGGACATCGTCGAGATTGAGGGGAGGAGTTGCGCGAAAAGAGGGAAGTGGAGCGGGGTCAAGCAGGTCTACCTCCTCCCCGGCGGCGCCCGGGCGATCCTGCCGGCGGGTGCGCGCGCCCCCGCAGGAGCGACGCCGCTCCTCAAACCGGTCCTGCGACACGGGCAGGCGGTCGGGCACACCGACATGGCGAAGGCCAGGGCGCGCGTCCTCGCCGATCTTGCTGAGAGGGAGCAATCTGCATGAGCAGGGAGGGCCCCGGCCCAAATCCATTTATCTGATGGCATGCAATATCGTAGGGTAGCAAAGGGCCGATAGATCAGGGGAAGATCGCTTCCTTGGCATGGAAGAGGCCGCGGGTTCAATTCCCGCTCGGTCCACTCGTTTTTGAAAAGGTCCTGATATTTATCTGTTTCACGCACCCCTGTGCAGGTACTCTTTCAGCACTCCGGGCTCTTTAAAATTCATTTTCTTGAATAAGATGGGGAACAAAAGCCCCGGATCTCGATTATGGGAAAGATCATGGATCTGTGTCCCGCGCCGGGGGACTACAGCGAAGGTCTTCGACCCGCTGCACATCTACTGCACATCTAAGATGTGCTCACTCCGTTCGCAGCCCCCGGAACCCCCGTTCAGGATAGGCAGGGATAGGGCAATCTCCCGCCTCATCTGTTCTGTTTTCCCCGGGCCAATCGCAAGGGGGACGACCGAAGGGAGCTAGAGAAGATCTTTGATCTTCGATAGAACTCCCGGCGCGTGCTTTTGGGGGACGGCAGTGGGTCTCACGTTCCTTCATAAGATTATGTGGATACATCAACCCGAGCATGATATTTTCTACAAAGTCACAATCCGAGTAAAAGAGAAAAAAGAGTCCTCCTCCCCCCATCTCCGGCCCGGCCACGGATTCCCACCCGCTGGCACCCATCGGGGAGAGGAAGCCTGCGGCCCGGTTAGATGCTGTTCAACCGGTAGTCG
>NZ_CALFSA010000218.1 GCF_937919355.1 uncultured Methanofollis sp.
CCCAGGCCGGGTCTTCGGCGCAGATAGCCGCCGTCCGGCAGACATACGGCGCCACGAACGCAAACATCCCGGTGATCAGGAAGAGAGTGCGGCTGCTTGCCGAAGGCTACGGGCTGCCCCTCCCCGGCGGCGGCCATGCCTTCCCGACGGCCGACGAACTGGCGTCGTCGACCGAGTGCTCCCTGAGGGAGGGGTGCGTGATGGGCTACCGGGCGCCGTATGTCTGCCGGACGGCGGCGATCTGCGCCGAAGACCCGGCCTGGGCGGAGAGGGCCGCCGAACTCCCGTATGAAGAGGCGAGACAGGAACTCCTCCGATTCCCGGGCGTCGGCCCGAAGGCCGCAGACTGCATCCTCCTCTTTGCCTTCCAGAAGTACGAGGCCTTCCCCGTGGACGTGTGGATACGGCGGATCATGCGCCGCTCCTACCTCCCCCACCTCAGAGAGGAGGGGGCGATGACCGCAAGGGAATACCGCGAGATCAGGGACTTCGCATGGGGGCACTTCGGCAGGTACGCCGGGTGGGCGCAGGAGTACCTCTACTGCGTGCGGGACGGGGCCTGACCCCGGAACACCGTGATCTCAGGCGGGCAGTTGATGCGGATGCCCATGCCGAAAAACGGCGTGGTGCCGATGCCGCGGCTGACATAGACGGTCCTTTCTCCCTCCTCGACCAGGCCGGCCGAGGGGTCGTAGCCGAACCATGCCGACGGTTTCCCGAGGAGGGGCAGGTCGACCTGCCCGCCGTGGGGGGGGCCGCAGAGGATGAGGTCGGCGTCCCAGGCCGCCCGGCATTCGGGTTCGTGGATGAGGACGATGCGGCAGTCGGCGTCGGGCAGGTCCGCGGGGAACCGCGCCCTCCCTGCAAGGCCGTCGTCGAGGCCGACGATCACAACAGTGCTGTTCCCGACCTTCTCTGTCGCGTAGTCGTTCCTGAGCACAGTCACACCTGCCTCTTCGAGGCGGGCGCAGACTGCATCGGCGAGGGCGGTCTCGGCCGCACCGTCGGCAAGGGGTGAGAGGTCGTAGCCTCCGACGCTGAAGTTCGCCTCCTTCAGCGCCCCCTCCCGCCCGCGGCTGGAGAGACCGTAGTCGTGGTTGCCGGGCACGGCGTACACCGGCGCCCTGATATCGACAAGGGGGGAGAGGTCTGGCACCCCCTCACTCCCGTACCCCGCGACAAAGTCGCCTGTGATGAGCACAAGGGAGGGATCCAGGGCGTTCGTCTCCCTGACAGTCCTCTCGATGAGGCCGCGGTTGCCCCCAGAGATATGGAGGTCTGAGAGGAGGACGATCGTGCCGGGCACCCCGGCCACGGTGACGGGGGTGACCGTAAGGTCTTCCGCACCGGCGGTGCCGCAGGCAATGCATCCGAGAAGGAGAAGGAGAACAAAAAGGACCGCTGCAATCGGGCGGGCATAGGGCACCATGCTTCACGCGGTCATCGGGAAGGGGGATAACGGTTTCCGCACCTGTCAGTTGTACGGGACCCTCTCGCTCCACCCGGCCTCGTCGAGGAGGTGCTTCAGGAGGGCAACCCTCTGTGTCTGTTCCTCGATCCGATTCTGGTAATAGGTGAGAGTCTCCCCGGCGTCGTCGGGCGTTGCGATGACGAAGACGTGGTCCGGCCCTGACGCCCCGAAGAAGACACCCTGCTGCTCCAGCGGTTGGAGTACCTCCTTCTTCCACTCCTCGTGGCTGATCTCGTAGCCCCCGGCAAGG
>NZ_CALFSA010000219.1 GCF_937919355.1 uncultured Methanofollis sp.
TCTCCCCCTCGCAGGGATCGACGAGAGCGCCCGTATCTTCGCGGTGGGGAGTTCGCTCTTTGCCATGGAACTCTATCTCACGCTGAAGAGGGGGGAGACGTGGGAGGAGTTCCAGCGTGCCTGGCCCCGCTCGGACGAGGCCCTCCTTGAGATGGCTGAAACGCCCGAGATCCTCCTCGCCCTCTGGAAGCACCAGGTCGCGGCCCGCGACTGCTGGCTCGCCGCCGGCGGTGTGGGGGTGCTGGAGATGGCCCCCGCCACCGGTAAGACCCTTGTCGGCCTTGCCTCCGCCTACCACCTCTTCCAGAGATTCGGGTCTCTGAAGGTGCTCGTGCTCTGCCACTCGCGGGCGATCCTGAACCAGTGGCGGCGGGAGGCGATCGAGAAACTGGGTTTTGTCGGCGACCCCGACGACGACTACACCCACCCTGTCTCCTATAAGGGGAAGTTCGAGATCTCCTTCAACACCCTCCAGAAGGTCATGAGAGAGCCGGGACAGTACAGGTCAGACTTCCTCATCGTCGACGAGGTCCACCACGGCGCCGGCCTGAAGTTCAGGAACGCCCTCGCCGTCCCCTGCCGGTGGAAGATGGGCCTTTCCGCCACGGTGGAGGGAGGGGAGAGGGCCGATGTCCTGGACCGCTCCCTCGGGAAGACCGTCTACACCTACACCCTCGCCGATGCCCGGCGGGACGGTATCGTCCCTGAGTTCACCCTGGTGGTCCACAAGACCTTCCTCGACATCGCCGAGGAGGCCGAGTTCGCGTCGATCACCGAGACTATCGGAAAACTCCTGAATTACATCAATGCCACGCAGACCGAAGAGATCCAAATCCTCTCCCACTACCGCTTCACGCGGTTCGAGAACCTCGGGGACTTTGTCCGCCTGATGACCGACCTCAGGTACCGCGGTGGCAATGTCCCCGACGAGTGGCTCCAGCTGGTCGGCCTCATAAACAAACGCCGGTGGGTCATCCACCGGTCGGCGCCGAAACTGGAGCGTGCCGTGGCCCTTGCGCGGGACCTTGCCGGGACGCACAAGTGCGTCCTCTTTGCGATGGATATTGCGACCTGCGAGAAGGTCTATGAACGCCTGTCGGGTTCCGTGCCGGCCTCTCTCGTCCACTCGCAGTTGAAGGCCGATGATGTCAAACACGCACTCCAGGCATTCAGGTCAGGCCAGAACGGTGTTCTGATCGCCCCGAAGATGCTCGACGAGGGTGTCGATATCCCCGACGCCGAGATCGGGATCAATGTGGCCTCCTCCAAGACGAAACTCCAGCTCATCCAGCGCCTG
>NZ_CALFSA010000220.1 GCF_937919355.1 uncultured Methanofollis sp.
GGATGGGCATCGGGGCGGTGATGGCCCTGATCATCGGCGGCGCCGGGGCAAGCATCCCCGAACTCACCCTGCTCGCGGCGATCTTCGAGAAGAGACTCGTCGTCGTCTTCGCCGGCGTGGTCCTCGCCGTCGCCGTCCTCACGGGCGCGGCCTTCTCCCTGCTCGCGGCAGGGGGCGTGATCTGAAACACAGACAGAACCAGAAGATGATACAGTCATGACAGATCCCCTCACAGGCGCCCTCCTTGCGGGCGCCGTCACACTCGTCGGTTACCTCTCCGAGCACGTGCTCACCTGCCTCGTGCCCGCGTTCTTCATCGCAGGAGCGATCGGGGCCTTCGTCAAGAAGGACGCGATCCTGAAATACTTCAGCCCCGACACGAAGAAGACGGTCAGTTACGGGATCGCATCGGTCTCCGGGACAGTGCTTGCGGTCTGCTCCTGCACGATCCTCCCGATGTTCGCCGGGATCTACAAGAAGGGGAGCGGCATCGGTCCGGCCGTCACATTCCTGTACGCCGGGCCCGCGATCAACGTCCTCGCCATCATCTACACGGCGAAGGTGCTCGGCTTCGACCTCGGCGTGGCCAGGGCCGTGGCGGCGGTGACGCTCTCCATCGTCATCGGCCTCGTCATGGCGGCGGTCTTCAGGGACCACGACGCCAGAGTGCGGGCGGCCGCACCGGCGAGGACCGCACAGGCAGACGACGACGGCAGGCCCTGGTGGGCGACCCTCGCCTTCTTCGCCTCCCTGGTCGGCATCCTCATCGTCGGGGCCTCGCAACTCCCCTGGACCATCAAGTTCCCGGTCGTCTACGCCCTCACCCTCGTCGTCGCCGTGCTCGTCATCTACACCTTCGAGAGGGACGAGGTGACAGACTGGGCGTACGAGACCTGGGACCTCACAAAGAAGATCTTCCCGATCCTCATCGCAGGCACCTTCGCCCTCGGCATGCTTGCCTACTTCATCCCGCCCGAGACCTTCGCTCCCTACTTCGGGGACAACTCGATCGGGGCGACCATGCTTGCGGCACTCGTCGGGGCGGTCCTGTATATGCCGACCCTCCTGGAGGTGCCGATCATCGGCACGACCTTCGGCTACTCCGCCGACCTGATGGCGGGCGGACCCGCCCTCGCCCTCCTCCTTGCCGGACCGAGCGTGAGTCTCCCCTCCCTCCTGGTCATCTCCCGGATAATGGGGGCGAAGAAGACGGTTGTGTACGCCCTGCTCGTCATCGTGCTCTCAGGGTTGGCCGGGTTCGTGTACGGAAATATCGTGGGGTAAATATCATGCAAGAAGACAGACCATGCTGTGCGGCAGAGGCCCTCAGGCGCATCAGACAGGTGAATGTCGGCGGTGTCGTCGTCGGGCTCTCGATGCTCGACAAAGTGATCGCAGACGTGGAGGCGCTCGGGTTCACCTCTGAGCCCCGCCTCTCCGAAGAACTGGTGAAGAGAACAAAGGTCTACAACTATATCCCGAAGAGTGCGGAGACGGTGTACGGAGAGGCGCTCCTCGCGGTCTACAGGGATGAGGTGAAAAACCATGACAAAGATTGAAGTATTCGGCACAGGTTGTGCAAAGTGCAAGAGGACGGCAAAGAACGTCGAAACTGCGGTGAAGGAACTCGGGATCGCGGCCGAGGTCGT
>NZ_CALFSA010000221.1 GCF_937919355.1 uncultured Methanofollis sp.
GGGCGAGGAAGAAGAAACCCACGGCGATGATGAAGCCCATCATCACGATCCACTGCCCTTCGTCGTCTAACCTCTCCATATGAGCACCTCCACCATCACGACCTGTTCGCCGGTTCTGACATCTACAGGTGAACCGATGGGTTTGCCGTTTATGGTCACGAGCCTCGTCACCCGCACCGCCTGCTCGTAGCCGGTCATCTCCTGCGATTGCACGAACTGTTTTGTTTTAACGTCGTCATTGGCCCGGTATGATACGTACGTGGAGAACTGGAGGTTGTCCTGTTCCGGGCCGGTATTGTTATTCAGAAGTTTGCTGAAACGCTCCTTGAACGCATTTTTATTACTGTCTCCCCAGTCGCTCAGGTATTTTTCGAGTTCGCTTGGATCTCCGTTCTTAATCGGCGTGTCCATCACCGCCAGCACGTCGTTGCCGAGGACTTCAAGCTGCATGTCGGTGATGTGCGAGTCGCCCGGCGTGTACACGCTCGTCGTCCCGGCGACGAGGTACGCCGTCGCCAGGATGATGAACGCCGCCGCAATTCCCTCCATCGTGTAGAGCTGCGCAGAGTCGTCTACCATACCGCCACCTCCAGCACGGCAGGTTTCAGGGGAGGAGGCGGGGCCGTGGTGTAGTTGTACGTGAATGTCTTGCTGGTCAATGTGTCCGAATCAAAGAGGAATCTGATCTCCATCTGGTTCGTCTCCGATGCCTTCCCGCTGAAAAATCCGGGTTCAAGGGAGAGCTTGATGTTATCAGACGCCTGTTGCGGAAGGTTTGCCGGTGCCCCGCCGATCTGGATATTCTCTTCCGGTACTGCAGGCGGCACCCAGGATTTGCCGCGGTATATCCGCACACCGGTCAGGTTCCCCGAGATACTCGGATCCTTGAGTGTGATATTTATCCTGTCCCCGAAGGGGTCGACCCGGTAGGCCTCAGGTCGGCCGAGGAGTTCTGAGAAGTTCATGGCGACTGCGAAGGTGCCGTTGGTGGACATCTGTTCCCCTTCATTAACGACGTTAAATGTCGCCTCCGCGGGTTCCTTCACCATCACCGTCCGCCTGATATACCCGTGGTCGCCCTCGGGGACCGGGTCGCCAAGGGTGCGGGTTCCGTCATCCGTCTTCAGGCTGATATTGAAGGAGTACGGATAGTCCGAGAAAAAAACCGTCTCCCTGTAAAAGTCGGGGTCGTTCTGGTAGTGTGTTTTATTGAAGAACGCGTCTATCTTTCCCATGGAGAGGACGTTTGGCGTCTCCTTTGAGACAGCAAGCCCCATCCGCTTCACGCGGTCCATTGCTGTCGCCTCCCCCTCCCAGCGACTGTTCCCGGTCATGGTGAAGTCGTCGAACCACCACCCCGGGTCTTCGGCAAGGATCACCGACGTCCGGTAGGCGACGCCGTCGTTGTCGATGGTGGCGCTCTGGAGACCGGCGAGCATCCCCGGCACCATCCCTGCCGCGACGATCAGGCCGAGGAGGAAGATCGTGAACCCGGCCAGGAAGTCGAGGGAGAGCATTCCTGAGTCGTTGTCGAGTGCCGTTCAGACCACCCCCCCGGTCTGTGCGTCGAAGGCGAGGGTCTCGGGTGTGGGGGCGTGCGACCTCAGGGTGTACGTACCATTCACCAGGGTTAGGTCGGTCAACGGTCCGAGTCCTCCGATCTCGTCGGCATGCACCTCATAGAGGTCGGTGGGCATGAGGGTTGTGTCCAGCGGGATCGTCTCACCGTCCAGCGGGTGGTTCCAGTTCAGTCTCGACCATGTGCCGTGTGAGTAGACGAGGAGCGAAGGCCTGCCGTCCTGCCGTATGCCAAGGACCCAGGTGCTCGCGTTGCCTGCGGCCGCGACATCGGTGCCGCTCACCGTGATGACCTCCATCCCGGTGATATTCTCGAACCCCTCCCCTGCGAGCACCTCCAGATCCGCGAGAGCGGTTTCAAGGTGTGTCTTCTCCTCCGTCGAGGGGGACGTCACATCCCTGATCCCACCGCTTGCGGCCCCGTTTGCGGGTGTCGTCGTGCAGCCGCAGGCACAGGAGAATGCAAGTACGCAGAAGATAAGGGGGGCAATGAGGTGCGAGGGCTTCATAGCACGGATCCATTTTAGGGAGATTAGTATATATATCATTTGAATCTGTATTGCTGTATTACATCTTTTTGATCTGTGTTTCGGGTCTTTTTATCCGTGATATTGCCGCACGCCCCTGATGTCGGAGTGGTGGAGTTACATTCCAGGATGATGTGCTCTTCTCCACCCGGACGCAAGTGATACAATCTGCGGTGTTCCGCGACAGTAACACTTTTCACGAGAAACGTGTCACCTCCCCTCCTATGCAGAACCCCACCTTCGAGGAAGCCGCCCGCTTTCACGGCCACCGCTGCCCCGGTCTTGCCTTCGGGTACCGCGCCGCTGAGGTAGCAATGGAAAAAGTCGGCGCCTCCCGTGCCCCCGACGAAGAACTTGTGGCGATCATCGAGAACGACGCCTGCGGTGTGGACGGCATCCAGGTCGTCACAGGGTGCACTGTCGGGAAGGGGAACCTCATCCTCCGCGACCTCGGCAAGAGCGCCTGGACCCTCATCAACCGCACGAGCGGGAAGGCGGTGCGGATCATGACACGCCCCGACTTCTCCGTCGATCTCGTCGACCCCATGTTTCACCCCCTGCGGGCGAAGGTCCACGGGGGGTCGGCGACGCCCGCCGAGAGAAAAGCCTACAGGGAACACCTCGACGGCGTCTGTTCCGCCATACTGACGCACCCCGCCGATGAGATCTTCGCCGTCAGGGAGGTGGCGCCCGACGTCCCTGAGAAGGCACGGATCTTTGCGTCGTACACCTGCGCCGTCTGTGGGGAACAGGTCGCCGAATCGCGGGCTCGGGTCAAGGACGGGAAGATCGTCTGCATCCCGTGCGCCGGAAAATATTCAAGAGGGTGGTGACCCCTCTCTCAAAAACTGTTTTTATTCCTTCTTCCCCTCGCCGAGCGTGTGGATCACAAGCCCGGAGAGGAGTTTCGGCTCGAACCAGGTCGACTTCGGGGGCATGACCATGCCTGCGCCGGCGATCTTCATCACAGTCTCGACATTGACCGGCTGCATCGAGAAGGCGACAGCGAATTCGCCTGAGTCTACCTTCTTTTCGAGGTCGGCGAGAGGCCGGGCGCCGCCGAGGTACTGGAGGCGTGCGTCGCCCCGCGGGTCGGTGATCCCGAGCATCCCCTCAAGCACCTTCTTCTGGAGGACCGAGACGTCGAGCGAACCGATCAGGTCGTCGGGGTTTTCGACAGGAGAGGTGACCTCGTACCAGGTGCCGCCCAGGTACATGTGGAAGATGTGGTGACCATCGGCCTTCCTGAGGGGCGGCACGCGGAAGACAGTGTCGTCGATCTCGCCGTACGGCTTCACCTCGAAGTTCTTCTTCAGGGCGGCAAGGAAGGACTCCGGCGTGTACCTCCCGAGATCGGTGACGAGCCGCGAGTAACCGTGGATCTTCACCCTCTTGTGGGCGAGGAGGATCGCCATGAAACGGCCGTCCTCGACCTCATAGGTCCCGGCCTTCCTGCGGTCCTCTGCGACCGTCACCGCCGACTTTGCGCGGTGGTGGCCGTCGGCGATGTACGCCGCCGGCACGCGGGAGAAGAGACTCTCGATGTGTGCGAGGCGGACAGGGTCGCTGATCCTGAAGAGTTCGTGGACATTCCCCTGCTCTGTCTTGACGACCGCGTCGGGTCCGCCCTCCGGGAGAATGGACTCGATGTACTCGAAGATGTCCCCTTCGTCGGGGTACAGCACGACCACGAGTCCGGTATTCGCGTTCGTGGCGTCGATATGCCGTGTCCTGTCCCGTTCCTTGTCATAGCGGGTGTGCTCGTGCTTCTTGATGACGTCCTGGATGTAGTCATCGACGTCAAGGCAGGCCACAAGCCCGAGATAGAGGTTGCCCCCCTGCTTCACCCGGTAGAGGTACATCGACGGGGTCTCGTCCCGGCGGAAGATCCCCTTCTCCTGCATATCCTTGAAGTTCTCCCTCGCCTTCTCGTAGATCCGCTCGTCGTCGGCCGGGATGTCCCGGAGGACGGCGTCGGTCCTGCTCACGCTCAGAAAAGAAAGCGGGTTTTTCCCGATAATTTCTGCGGCCTCGCCTGTCGTCACCACGTCGTACGGCACCGAGGCGATTCTGGCGGCATATGCGCGCTCAGGCCGCAGCCCTGCAAAACGGTATACCTTTACCATGGGGATCACGTATCTTGGAGCTGCTAATACTTTCCCCCCTGGTCAATATATTTCCTTGCGCACGAGGTAGTAATCAACAATGTCAGAGCCCGGTTTTTTCCTGCGAAAGGCGACAGCAGCGGATATCCCTGCCATCGTCGCCATCGAGTGCGAGTCCTTCGTGGACCCCTGGAACGAGGAGACTTTCATCCAGGCGCTTGAGTGCTGGGCCGAAACTTTCTTTGTGGCGGTCGTGGACGGAGAGGTTGCGGGCTTCATCGTCGGAGGTATCGAGGACACGGGCGAGGCGGTATACGGCCATATCTGCAACTTCGCGGTCGCCGAGAAGTTCAGGCACCGGGGGATAGGGCGTCTGCTCGTCCGCGCCGCCGAACGTCAGTTCGCCGTCGCCCTTGCCGAGGGCGTGCAACTGGAGGTCAGGGCCTCCAACACCACGGCCCGGAGTTTCTACCGGAAGCACGGCTACCAGCCCGTCTTCACCGTCGCCCGGTATTACGCCAATGGCGAGGACGCCATCGTGATGATGAAGTGGTTCTTCTGAAGGAAGGGCCGGGGGTGCCGTCCCCCGGTGAAAGTCCTTCAAAAAGATATTTTCCAGGAACCGGGGTCATCCCCGGCCGAGTTGCTTGTGGGCCCTGGCGAGGTGGTGGGCGGCGAGGGCGCCGAGGAGGGAGAGTTCGCCGGCAAGCACGCCTGCCGCCACGATCTCCGCGAACGCCTTTGCATGTGTCCCTTCTGGCTCGCCTCCGCCGGCGACGCCGAGGAGGTTGAGGCAGGCGGCCTGGGTATCGATGCCGGTGCCGCCGCCGACCGTGCCCACCTGTACGGCCGGGAGGGTGACGGCCACATAGGCCCCGCCATCCGTCTCCTCGACCGTGGTGATGGCGCTGCTCCCCTCGACGACATGCGCGGCGTCCTGCCCGCAGGCGAGGTACAGGGCGGCGATGATATTCGCGGCATGGGCGTTGAAGCCGAGAGACCCGGCCCGTGCCGATCCTATGAGATTCTTACGGTAGTTCACCGCGGCAAGAGTCTTTGCGTCGGTTTTGAAGACCGTCCTTATCAGGTCGTCGGAGAGGTGTACGCCGGCGACGACGGTCTTGCCCCTCCCCTCGACGAGGTTCATGGCCGCGGGCTTCTTGTCGACACACATGTTGCCGGAGAGAGCGATGAGGCGGGCCCCCGTCTCCGCCTCGACGAGGTCGGCGATCTCCGCCGTGGCGATCGTCGCCATGTTCATGCCCATAGCGTCCTTGGTGTCGTAGGCACACCTCAGGAATACGCTGGTGCCGACGACGTACGGCGTCACGGAGAGGAGTTTCCCGCGGGAGGTGGTCTTTGCCGCCGCGGCGGCGAGTTCGGCGAAGTGCGCTTCAGCCCAGTCTGCGACCTCCTTTGCATGCACGATATCGCGGGCGGCAAAGACCGGAGCGCGGGTCATGGCGTCGGAGAGGACCCTGACGTCGGCCCCTCCCGCCTTCGTGATCGCCGAGGCCCCCCTGTTGATCGAGGCGACGAGCGCTCCCTCGGTCGTTGCAAGAGGGAGCCAGCGGGCGCCTTTTGCGAACTCGCCGTTGACCTGCAGGGGCCCGGCGACCCCGACCGGGACCTGGACGGCGCCGATCATGTTCTCGATGTTCCTCTTCACCACCCGGTCGATGCCGATGGAGAAGGTGCCGAGCGCTTCAAGGTCTGCCCCGGTCTCCCCCTCGATATACTCGCGCCTCACCCTGACGGCCTCTTCAGGCGGGAGTTCCCCCTCCAGGGCGTAGAGTTTGAGAGTTCCATTTTTTAGTCTTGCGAGAGCATCATCCATGAGATTACTATCAGGAGTTTTGGGGATAAAGATGCACGGTGAGGATGGGGACGAACTCTGGTGTCTGCGAGTGGCAAAGAAACATGCGGAAGAGGCGCGACGCGACCTGGTCGGGCGGGGTCTTCTGGACCGGGCCCACAGGCCGCGGCCAGAGGGGGACGACCTCCTCCTCCCCCTCGTCGAAGAAACGGCCGGGGCTGAGAGGGCGGTCTTCACCCCCTTCCCCCGGCAGGAGGAACTCCCCCGCCACGAACTCGTCGGCGGGATCGCGATCCTCCAGGAGGAGGACCGCGAGGGGGCAGAAAGGGTGCTCCACTCCCGTCCCTCCCTCCACACCGTCCTGTACCCCACAAGTCCGGTGGAGGGAGAGTTCAGGACGCGGGAGTTTGCTGTCCTTGCCGGGGAGGAGACGACGCGGACCATCGTCACCGAGCACGGTCACCGCTTTGCTGTGGACCTTGCGCACGCCTACTTCTCGGCCCGTCTCTCCACAGAGAGGCAGCGGGTGCGGTCTTTGATGCAGGAGGGCGAAAGGGTGGTCGACATGTTCGCGGGCGTCGGGCCTTTTGCGATCTCCCTTGCCGACCTGGCCTCTCTCGTCGTCGCCGCCGACCTCAACCCGGCGGCGGTTTCCCTCCTCTGCGAGAACACAGCGATGAACAAGAAAAAGAATGTCCTGCCCATGCTTGCCGACGCCGCCCACCTGCCCGGCATCTTCGGCCGGACCTTCGACCGCGTGATCATGAACCTCCCGATGGAGTCCTCCCACTTCCTCTCCGCCGCCTTCGCCCTCTGCAGACCTGGCGGGACCATCCACTTCTACGCCCTCCAGGACGAGGAGGGGAAGTACCTCGACGTCATCCGCGCCCTCCCGGCTGCGGAGGTCACCGAGAAGAGGGTGCGGAGTTATTCTCCTGCCGAGTGGCACGCCGTGTACGACATTGTCGTCGGGGAATGACCTGGCTCTAAATTATCTCTGGCAGACTGTCAGAATTCCGTTTCAGGAACGTATCTCCCCGACCGAAAATAGCGCGTAGTACCTGGCGCCGTCGCACCTGGACGGCGCCGCTCTTCGGATCGGAGTTTAAAAAAGGAGGAATCGGGTCTCACATCGGCGCGAACTTCGTGCCATAGTAGATGACCCCGCTCTCGCCCTCGGTGCCGAGCCTGCGGAAGACCGCCTTCACCGGCATGCCAATATAGGCCTCCTCAGGGGAGCAGACGATCTGCGCCGTCATCCTCGGCCCCTCTTCGAGTTCGACGATGGCGAGGACGTACGGAGTGAGTTTCGCGAACTGATCGCTTGCCGACCTGATCACCGTGAAGGTCACGATCTTGCCCGTGCCCTTGAAGGTGTGCTCGACGATCTTCCCCTCCCGCCGGCAGGTCGGGCAGAGGTTCCGCGGCGGGAAGAAATACCTGCCGCAGGTCTCGCACCGCGTCCCCTCGAGGTTGTAGCGCTGCGGGATCTTTCTCCAGAAACGTGGTACCGACATTTCAGTCCCTCCCGAAGATATGGACGGCGACCGTTGCGCCCGTGCCGCCGACATTGTGCGTCATGCCGATCTCGGCACCTTCGATCTGTCTCTTCCCGGCCTCACCGCGGAGTTGAAGGACCGCCTCGCAGACCTGCTTGATGCCAGTCGCACCGACCGGGTGGCCGCAGGCCTTCAGCCCGCCGCTCGTGTTCACGGGCAGGTCGCCGTTGAGGGCGGTGACCCCTTCCTCGGTGAGCTTCCCGGCCTCGCCCTTCTTGCAGAAGCCGAGGTCTTCGATGGCGCAGATCTCGGCAATGGTGAAGCAGTCGTGGACCTCGACGAAGTCGATATCCTTTCTCTCGAGACCTGCCATCTTGAAGGCACGGTTGCCGGCCGCCACCGTGGCGTCGAGGGTGGAGATGTCGCGGCGGTCATGGAGAGCGATGGTGTCGCTCGCCTGCGCCGTTGCCAGTACCTTGATCGGCGTGTCGGTGAACTTCTTCGCCATCTCCAGGGGTGCGACGACGACTGCTGCGGCGCCGTCGGTGATCGGCGAGCAGTCGAAGAGGCGCAGGGGGTCGGCGACAAGGGTCGAGTTCAGCACGGTGTCGATGGTGATCTCCTTCTGGAACTGTGCGATCGGGTTCCTCGCCCCGTTGTAGTGGTTCTTCACGGCGACCTGCGCCAGCTGCTCGCGGGTGAGGGGATAGCGGTGCATGTAGTCGTTTGCGATCATCGCATACAGGCCGGGGAAGGTCGCCCCGACAAAGCCCTCCCACTCACGGTCGGCCGCGCCGGCGAGGGCGTCTGTGGACATGCTCGTGTCCACGTCGGTCATCTTCTCGACGCCCGCGGCGACGACGATGTCGGACATCCCGCTTGCGACCGCGGTCACGGCGTCACGGAATGCAAGCCCGCCCGATGCGCAGGCGGCCTCGACCCTCGTCGCCGGGATATGCTCGGCGGCAAGACCCGAGTAATCGGCTATCAGGGCACCGATGTGCTCCTGCTCGATGAACCGACCTGCACTCATGTTCCCGACGTACATCGCGTCGATCTGCTCGCCTGCAAGGTTGGCGTCCTCGATCGCCTTGACGCCCGCCTCGACAATGAGGTTCCTGAAGGAACGGTCCCACCATTCGCCGAATTTGGTGCATCCGATCCCGATAACTGCTACGTCTCTCATTTCTGCACCATGATTTTACCTTTGTGTTTGGCGTACTGTGCGTAATCGAGATAGATCGGGTTTGCAAGGAGCTGCTCCACGGAGGGGGCCGCTGCCCTGTCGAAGACCGCGGTGTCCTCGATCAGGTCGGTGACCGTGATGTCGAAGGCGTCGCTCCCTGCACCCGAGCCAAAGGAGGTCACGAAGATGTGGTCGTCCGGTTTTGCGATATCGAGAGTGGCGGCAAGGCCAACCATCGAAGCCCCGGAGTAGGTGTTCCCGAGGCGCGGCACCACAAGACCGGGTTTGATCTGGTCGCGGGTGAAGCCGAGCATGCCGGCGACCCGCTGGGGGAACTTCGCGTTCGGCTGGTGGAAGACGGCATAGTCGTAGTCAGAGGGCTTTGTCCCCATCTGTTCGAGCATCATCCTGGCCGCTCCCTGCACGTGCTTGAAGTATCCCGGGTCACCGGTGAACCTCCCGCCGTGGCGGGGGTACGCCTGCCCCTCGCGCCGCCAGAAGTCGGGGGTATCGGTCGTGTACGAGCAGGTGTGGTTGATCACGGCGATGGGATCTTTCTTCCCGATGACCATGGCGGCCCCGCCTGCGGCGGCCGTGTACTCCAGGGCATCGCCGGGGGCGCCCTGCGCCACGTCGGCGCCGATGGCGACGCCATAAGTGACCATGTCGCTCCCGACAAGGCCCATGCAGGTCTGCACGCCTGCCGTGCCGGCCTTGCACGCAAACTCGTAGTCGGCCGCGGTCATCACCGGGGTCGCCCCGATGGCCGCCCCGACCGTTGCCGCTGTCGGCTTGACGGCGTAGGGGTGCGACTCCGAACCGACGTAGATGGCGCCGATGGCGTTGCGGTCGACGTCTCTCCTGATAAGTGCGTTGCGGGCCGCTTCGACGGAGATCGTTGCGGTGTCCTCGTCCATGTCAGGGACCGATTTTTCCCTGACCCCGAGGCCCCCGGAGATGTCCTTGGGGTTGTCGCCCCAGACCCGGGCGATCTCCTCGACTTTGATCCGGAAACGGGGGATATATGCCCCGTACGTAATGATGCCTACCATTCCTTTTCCCTCAAGGTGTTGACAATAGATTCTACGTCCATCGTTGTGCACAGGACGGTTATCCGGTCCCGTTCAGCAAGACGGGGAACGAGCGGGTGAACCTGCTCCACCTCCAGTCCCTGGAGGATGACGCAGCGCGGCTTGAAGGGGGTCACCCGGATCGCCACAAAGGGAGATTTCCCGGTCGAGACATTCGTAAAAATGAGTGCACGCTCCGTGCTCCACCCGTAGATCCTGTTGAACTCGTTTGCAGAGAGTTGCAGGATCGCATTGAGGCTGTTGACCACGGTATACCCGAAGATCGAGAGGTCGAGGGTGCCGCAGAGGGTGCGGGCGCCGACGGCCTTCGCGAGTTCGGTCAGGCGGACTGCCGAGGCGTAGTCGTGGATGTCATAGATGACGTCCTCGTCAAAGTTGGTGAAGAGAATTCTCGAGAACCGCTGGATATGTCTGCCACCGTTCTCCTCGTCGATTGCGAGGATAGTGTCGACTATCTTGCCGACAACGGCGGTTCCGGGGCTTCTCCGCCTTCCCCCCTCATAGTCGGATATGACCGAGGGAGAGACGCCGAGCCTCTCCGAGAGTACTCCCTGGGGTATCTCGAAGCTCATGCGCCATTTTTTCAGCGCTTTCCCCGGTGAGTCCGAGAGCGTAATCTCTCCTGCCATCTTCTCGGCAAGTTGCTTACGCAGTTCGGAGTTCATGGTTGTAGATGTTAACCACGCACATTAAAAAATTAACGAATCACTCATCGACAATCTACGAAGCACCCCCCTTCATAACTCATATATAGGATGCATCTCAATTGTGGTATGCATGATGGATGCAGGAGATCTCCAGTGCCTGAAGGTCGTTGCGCTCATGGGCGGCCTGAGGAGTTCGGCCTGGATGTCCTCACAGACCCTGGCGAATGCACTGAACATCAGCCCACAGACGGCCTCGCGTCGCCTGAAGTCACTTGAAGCGGCCGGAATGATCACGCGCACCGTCAGGCCTGATGGCCAGTATGTCGCCGTCGCCCTGGCGGGGGAGGAGGAACTGCGGCACGAGTTTTCGGCGTACACGCGTATCTTTTCGCCGGAAGGAGGGTATTATATCCTCAAAGGGACAGTGATCAGCGGCCTTGGCGAGGGACGATACTATATCGACCACCCGCAATACCGTGAGCAGTTCCTGGAAAAACTTGGATTTTATGCCTATCCGGGTACGCTCAACGTCCACCTCGACCCCGAAAGCGTCAGGGTGAAGCGCCGCCTGGAAGGACTGATCTGGATCGGGATCGAGGGCTTCGAGGCCGACGGCAGATCATTCGGTAGCGCACGTTGCCTCCCGTGCCGGATCGGAGACTGCCCGGGTGCGATCATCGAACCCGGCCGGAGCCACTATCCTGAAGAGATAATCGAGATCATCTCGCCGGCACCTCTGCGCGAGACATTTGGACTCCATGACAACGACAGTGTACAGATAGAGGTTACCCATGATTGAAGATGCATGTGCTGCCCTGAAAGCGGGCAAATTTATTCTGCTCTATGACTTTGACGACCGTGAACGCGAGACCGATCTTGTTATTTGTGCAGATGCCGTCACACCGCACGACGTCATGACGATGCGGAAAGATGGCGGTGGCCTCATCTGTACGGCCGTTCACCCCGAAGCCGCAAAAAGGCTCGGCCTTCCGTTCGCCTCAGACCTGCTCCGCGACTTCGATGCTGTCGAACACCTCGGCGACATCCCGTACGACCGGAAGAACCACTCGTCCTTCTCGATCTGGGTGAACCACAGGAGCACCTATACCGGCATACCCGACCGGGACAGGGCGACGACCATCAACGCCATTGCGGACCAGGTGAAAAAGTCCCTGAATGGCGGAGGTCAAAACTTCAAGGCCGAGTTCAGGACACCCGGCCATGTGGCACTTCTCAGGGCCGCCGAGGGACTGCTCGATGTCCGCAGGGGCCAGACAGAACTCTCGATCGCCCTTGCGGCCATGGCCGGGGTGACCCCGGCCCTTGTCGTCTGCGAGATGCTCGACGATGAGACCGGCCTTGCTCTTTCCAAGGAAGGTGCACAGGCCTATGCCCGGGATCATGGTCTGGTTTTCATCGAAGGAAAAGAGGTTCTTGAACACTGGAAGGGGATATCTGCCTGACCTCTCCTTTTCTGGCTGTTTGCCTGAAAGTGCCTGATATGGGGGGTGCTTCCCCCTCGCCTTTTTGAAATTGTTCTAAAATTGTTACAGGTCTTGATCAAAAAACGTAAAATCTATATGCTGTCAGATTTCAATCCTTTGTATGAAAAAAGATGCTGTAGCCTACCTTGCCACACGGAAAAGGGGCGACCTGGAGCATCAAAAAGAGATCATTGACGAATTTTGCAAATATCGGTTTACCGTCAATAAATTCTTCAGTGACCACCGGATGACCAGCACCGCCCCCAGGATGCGCGAGGGATATCAGCGGATGCTTGAATATGCGCGGGAAAACAGGGTGGAGCACATTCTCTTTCCCGGCCTCCCCTCTCTTGCGAAAAATCTGGAGTTCGAGATCGAGGAACTCCAGGCCCTTGTCGACGAAGGTTTTGTCCCTTACTTTGCCAGAGACGACTTTTTCGGTTATATTGATGATCCTGAACTCCGGATCCGGGCCGTCCAGAATTTTGTCGGGTATATCCGTCCCTGTGTGGAGACGGTGAAGAAGGCGTCCCGCACCCCTGCACATCCGGAGTCGCGGTCGCGGGGCGCTATTGGCCGGCCCCGCGCCCTGAACGACGGACAGATCGAGGCCCTGATCACCGTCCGCCGTTCCGGTACCAGTATATCCCAGATCTGCAGGATGTTCAGCGTGAGCAGGAGCACGGTTTCAAAGATCCTTGCAGACTATCCCGAACTGAAAGGCGAGTGGAAGGGGAAACGCTCTCCGGCCGAAAGTGCCGAGAGCGAGTAATACATTTTTGAACATTATTCTTCCCATGCGATAGGAGGTGGACAGCAGTCTCCCTCCTCAGGATCCCTTTTTGGTCTTCGAGGATTGAAAGACGAGACGTCAGGAGTACAGAAATATCAGATGTCCTCTTCGTGTGCATCTCTGATACGCAATGGGTCCCTAAGCCCCGGAGGAGACCCCGCTACAATGGTTTTTTCAGAGCCAAAAAAAGTTTAGATGGTGATCTGTGCAAGTGCCTCATAGACCATCCGGCGGTACACCTCCGGGTTTGTGGCGTAGTGTTCGCCGGCAGTCTTCGAGTCTTCGGTCGTCCCGAACGATTCAAGCCTCTTCAGGGTGCTCTCTGCGGTGTCAAGGACCCAGCAGTTCCGCATCTCCTTGTCGACAACAGTCACCGACTCCGCCCGCACAGAGACGAAGACCCGCCCGTCGGGTGTTTCATAGACGCTTGGCTTTCCGACGACGGCGACGAATGCCGGGGGATCGATCTTCGAGACCTGCGTCATCGCTTCCTGTTGATAGGACGTGGCACTCACGAAGAAGATCCCTGTCGGGTCGGAGACACGGATCTGGTAGAAGATGTTCTGGTCGCCCCGCTTTTCCTTCTGGGTCATCGACCCGATGATGAGGACCCTGTTGCACCTCTCACCTGTCGGGAGGAGGACATAGGTCGGACTCTTCTCGTCCTCGCCGTCCTTGAAGTGGTAACTTGCCTCGCGCAGTTCGGCAGCGAAGACCCTGCGTGCCGGTTCGCGCTGGTAACGCGGCGTGAAACGCCCTTCACTCTGCATTGAGTTCGCCCCCTATCTGGTTGAGGAGTTCAGTATGCCGGTCTTTGTCAAAGGTGAGAAGCGTACAATCCTTCACCAGGAAGGTGTCACCGAGGTCGCTCCCTGAACAGGCGAAGTAGCGCCCCATCACGGCATCCCTGATCCTGCAGAAGACGTCGTCCAGGCCGAGAGGCCCCTCCTGGGAGATCGATACCGCCTCATCGAGGGCGAGGCCGGTGACAGCCTCGACGACATCCTTCTGCATGAGGATATTGCGTGCCGTTGTCCCGTCATCGAGCACACCCTTGATCCTGATATCATTCCTGAAATTGTCCTGAACGTCGTGGACCGGGCAGTAATTCCTCTTCGAGAGGACGCGGTTGCACCCTTCCACAGGGCAGCGCCTGACAAGGCCTGATCCCGGACCGACATTCACGATGACCCCTTTGATAGTGGCGGCACCGGTCCCGACGGTGATCTCGGCCTCCTCATCAGGGAAGCACTTTGCACCGTTGAGTGTGATGGATAGCCGCCCCTGATACTCGTCCACGGTTGCGTAGAAGATGTTATAGACCATCCCCGGTTCGAGCCGCTCCATGTCCTCCTCTTTCCAGATGGTGAACTTGATCGTACCCGATTCGTCACCAACGATACCGGTCTGAAGGATACGCTCATGCCTCGCCTCCCACTCCTGGACAACCTTCACCTTCACGCTGGCAACACCCGGCCGGAGGTCGGCGACCTTCGTCATCTGTGGCATGACCGGGGCTTCCTTCTCGATCTCGGTGATCGTCGTCCCTTTATGGAAGTTCAGTTTCGGCATCCCACGGTACTCGTCCACGACCACGGACTCGATCCTGTACCACTTCCCCTCTTCTAGCAGGGGTGCGTTTGCCCTTTCCCACGCCGTGAACTGGATTGCCCCGCTCGTGTCGGTGATGATACCGCTCTGTCTGATCGCGGCTGAAGCCGGTTTTGCGGTGCCGACGACCTTCCCCTCGACAGTCACCCATTCACCCGGGAGGAGAGACCCGATCTCGCGCATCTCAGAGGACTGCGCCGGCACCGCCGCAAGGTTGTGATCGCGTGCGATGTTCTCGGAAACAGTCTTCTCGGCCTCGGAGAGATTGACTCCAAAGTCCTCGACGAGGGTCCGGAGTTTCTTTTCCACCTCTGAGGGGTCGATTTTGACCTTCTGCAACTCGAACTTTCGGGAGATTCTTTCTGCTGCTTCGGATAGATCCATATACATCTCCAGATGAGCATCGTCACCCCCACAATATAAAGGTGGGGAGCGTGGTGTGAAAGTTTGGGAGGCCGCCTGTTGAACGTTTAAGTACTGGTGCGACCAACCTCTGGGTATGGCGATCACCGCTGACAGTACGATCCTGGAACTCCTCCAGGCAAAGCCCGAAGCTGCGGAAGTCCTGATGCGTTTCGGTATGGGATGCCTTGGCTGTGCCATTGGCCGGGGCGAGAGCATCAGGCAGGCTGCGGCCGCCCACGGGATTCCCCTCGACGAACTTGTCGCTGCGCTTGGAATCCAGGAGTAAATCTATTTTTCCGGCTTCCCTCTGAGGGAAGCGCGGTATTTTTTCAGTTCCGCAAGCGAAGCCTCGGGGTTCCGCTGCAGGTATGCCGCGACCGCAGGCTCGTGGAGAAGAGTGCATCGGCTGCAGCTCCAGACAGTCCCGCCTGCTGAACACCCGACCTCGTCCCCGAGGTCGGTGTCCCTGCAGGGGTAGAAAGGGCAGTAACAGAAGTCACATGCCTGCCCTTTGAAGTGGCAGGGATAGTAAGGACACCCGTCCGGTCGCCACTCAACCCAGTGGTCCCCGCCGTACCGGGAAAAGATGAAAAATGACGGTTTTTTCCGTGAAACCCGTCCTTGCTGACGCGCAAGCGCCTCCTGCACCCCGCGGAGGACGGCGGCATAGACCCGCCGCCCCGTCTCGGTGAAGGTGCCTGCATATGTGTGGGCTACATCCCCCTCGCAGGCGACAACCACCGCATCTGTGGTCGTGCCGGTGAAGTCGTATCCCATCACCCTGAGGGCCTGTGCCTTCGCCTCCGTGGCAGTGATGATCGTCTCCAGAAGAGCGCCGTCGGAGAGTCCCTCCCGCGACGTGACGACGATATTGATCGTGTGGGGGTGTTCCGGGTCCTGGTCAGGGTTTGGATTTGGATTTGTGACGCCCGCCGTAACAAAAGCCGTGATAAAATCATATTGCAGGATACAGAGGTACTGCATCGGGACAGCGGTCAGGAGGCCGAAAAAGTCGTTGTCTAGCCCGTTTGATGCCGCGATCTCCCGGAGATAACGCGGGGGATCTGCGTGGTCGAAATTTTCCGGAACCGTGTGATTGAATATCGTCGATACCTCGCCGAAACCCCCGTCGATCCCGGTGCTTGCGGCCCGGAAGGTGCCCCGCACAAAAAGGGTGTCACGGGTGTGGTAGTATCTCATGCAACAGTATACCTTACCCGATCTTTGAGTTCCTGCTGTTTCCCGGCATTCCAGCCCGAGACGTCCTGGAGATAACCGGTGACACGACTGATCTGGGTGACGTCGTGGGAACCGCACGCCGGGCAGACCGGCGCTCCGCAGAGGGGACAGTATTCTATTCCCGCGACGATCTCGTGGGAGCAGTGAGTGTGGTCGAGGGGACACATGATCTCAAGCTGGGTCTCGCCGCAGACCGGGCACGGGTCTGTATCGACGACATGGTTGCAGGTGTGGCACTTGTACCTGCGCTCCTCGACCGGGATATCAGATAAATTTCTGTATTTTTTTGCCAGAGTTAGTTGCTCGTCGCTCCACTGCATGCTTAATCCTTCCTGCTGAAATTATTAAAGGCTGCGTTTTTCGGCCGGTTGCGGGCGTGAACTCCAAAAAGACACTGCTCCATTTTCCGTATCCATGAATCGTAAGATATTATAACTTAATTTTGTTACCATATACCAATGCATTCAATGAATTTCATTGCCACCCATTTTTCAGGGGGGAAGTGGAGTGGCAGGGGGTTTACACAATTTTTTGTCCTCGCTGCCATCCTCCTTATCCTCGGGTGTGCGACCCCGGCAGCTGCGGTTGCCTTCTCTCACGGAGAAAACAGTTCAGGTGTCGTCGCTGGTCTGCCCTCCTTTCTGGATCCATTTGCGGAGGGTAAGACCGCCGCGCCTGCACTTGCCGCAGATGCTGCTATTGAAGAAGAGGTGGACCCCCTCGCTCTCTATGCGGCTCAGGCGCGGGAAGCCGTGGATGGAGTTGCGGCCTCTCTTGCGTCTGCCGGGAATGACACCGGCGTGACCGATGTCACCGCCTATCCGCTCATCACCGACCCCGACCTTGCCAATCCCGGCTACCTGGGACGTCCGATGGGCGTGAAAGTCGTGGTAGTCTGCCCGGATGAAGGTGATCGTCTCCAGAATACTCTCTGGTGGTACGAGAAAGACACGACCACGATTGCCAGGGCACTCTATAGCAGTGAAGTAAAGAACCGGCTCGGCTTTGTTGCAGTCACATTTAAAAAGGCCGACGGGAAGAGCACCTCCCTCAAATTCGTCCTTCATGCGGCCGATGCCTCCCTGGCCGTCTCAGGTAATGAGTCGGCCTATATCAGGCATATCGACTGGTCTGATGTGGAGATAGCGAAAGGTGTGTCGGTCGCCTGTTACGAACCGCCTGAGTCTGCGGTGCAGGTGCCTGCGAGGGCCTGGGGAGACGGGTCGAAGCGGACGATTTCCCGGGACCTCCTGAAGGCCGAGGTCGCTGACGGCACGAGCGTGATGAACGGGAAGATCGACGAGATATCCCATGCGGCAGACAGGAACGACTATGCCGGTGTTGCCCGTCTTTCTGACGAACTTGTCGGCACTGCCCGGGCACGGGAAAAGAGCCTCAGGTCATGCACGGTCCCGTCGGGGTGTGCCCCTGCGTCCGGGGATTATGGTGCAGGACTCGGGAAGTACCAGGAAGCGGGGTCTCTCCTCTGGTACGGTGCGACCTTCGCAGATGCCGACGCCTTTGCCCGCGGGAACGATCTTCTTGTCCAGGGACGGGCACTGATGGCCGGCGCCCAGGAAAAACTCTCCCTTTCCCCTCCAGCCCTGAATACGCAGGTCATCGCCACGCAGTCTCTGTACCCCGATGCCCTCGCCCCCCGGGAGCGGTATAAGTTCAGGGACGCACCCGAGGGGAACACCCTCTCGGTAAAGGTCGGACCGGTCACGCGGCTGGACCGGTACGTTACTGAGAAGGGCGACACGGTGAAGGAGCACCTGCCGCCGTACGGGAAGGAGTTCTTCTGCGTACTTCTGGAGGTCAACCACCTCGGTTACAGTGGAAAGGGGAGCCAGACATTCAGGACCCCGAAAGCATCGGCATGTACTCTCCTCCTCGGCGGCGACAAGTACGTCCCGAAACAACCTGAGGCATATATCGAGTGCGTCGGTTCTGTCTACTCTGATGTGACCCTCAAAAGGAAGGACCGCACTATCGGCTATCTTGTCTACGAAGTCCCTCTCTCTTCCGACCCCGCCTCGGCGTACCTCCAGGTCAACTTCGGCAAGGGCGGTACTCCGCTCTGGAGACTGGGCTGATCCGGTTCTCTAACATTACTTTTTTTTGGAAGACATATTTGAAGCAGGAAGAATAGATGCGGGGTCAGGCAGGGCCAGGCCCTGCCTGCCGCCTCAGAGGACTCATAGGGTTCGTCAGCACCGGACCTGCCGGTTCGGAACGGTCGTTCTCATCATCGGCGATAGGGCGCGTAGGCCCGTGCCGCTGTCGCCGGGTCTGCCGCGCCGTAGATTGCCCGTCCGACGATCATGCCGTCGACGAGGGGTGCGACCAGAGCGGGATCGCCGCCCTGTGCCCCTATGCCCGGGGACAGGATCTTCTTTTCCCCGATGAGGGTGCGAAGTGCTTTCACTCTTTCGGGCCGCGTCGCCGGGGCGATGATGCCGTCGGCGCCGGTCTGTGCGACAATATCGCAGAGGTGCTCGGGCACGCCCTCGGAGAAGAAGGTGAGTGCACCAGGGTGGCTCATCTCGGCGACGACATAGCACTCCCCTTCATGGGCATGGGCCGCGTTGACGCAGGCGGCAACCGAGTCCGGGCCCGGGAAGCCTTGGGCGATTACAGCAGAGAATCCGGCCGCGAAGACCTGCTCGCAGATGAGCGTGTTGGTATTCGGTATGTCAGCGACCTTGAAGTCGGCGATGAGGGGAAGCCCGAGGTCTGCGAGGTCGCGGGCTATCCCGAGCCCGGCCCCGAGGACAAGGGGGTAGCCGATCTTGATCGCGTCGACCTCGCGTGCACAGGCCTTTGCAATGGCGAGTGCCGCTGCCCGATCGGTGACATCAAGGGAGAGGATAAGGTCAGTCATGTTCCCGCTCTATTATTTTGTGGTGAAATAATGTTTTCTCCGTGGAGTCGGGGGAGAGGACTGTTTTCAGTCCTGTTCCAGTCTCTCCAGGACCGCCGCGGCGATGAGGGGGAGGTTGATTGTTGCATCGCCGTAGACTGTAATTGCAGCTGCGTCCTCGTTGATCTTGCCCCAGGACTGGGCTTCTGAGAGTGTGGCGCCGGAGAGGCCGCCGAGGTCGGGACGGTCGCCGGTGAGCTGGATCGCGTAGTCGAAGCCCGAGGGGGTGATCATCTTGTTCTGGAAGATGAAGTTCTTCGGGACGCCGCCGCCGACGAGGAAGGCGCCTGCATGTTCTGCCGCATAGCAGCGGTCGATGATGTCGTGCATGTCGCCGAAGGTGTCGACGACGATGTGGTGCATCTGGTTGTAGAGCCAGAACTGCATGCCGAGCATTGAGTCCTGGACAGCGGGGCAGAAGACAGGGATGTCTTTCTTTGCCGCTGTTGCGAGGATGCCGTGGTCGAGGTGCTCGCCGATGTGGCGGAGGAGGCCAGAGATGGTGATCACGGACTTATCCGGGATCTCGGAGAGGCAGTCCTGCATGAACTCCTCAAAGCGTATGAAGGCCTCGTCCGGGAGGAAGATGTCGTAGATACGGTTGATCTCCTCTTCTCTCAGTTTGAGGTCGTCGCAGACCGACGTGCCATGGTAGTGGTGGCAGCCGATTGCCTCGATAGTATCGTGGGTGAGGTTTGCCCCGGTTGAGACAAGGATATCGATGTACCCCTTCTCGATGAGTTCGCTGACGATCCCGCCCATGCCGGCGGGGACCATCGCCCCGGCAAGCCCGAAGTACTTTGTCGCCTTCTCGTCGCGGAGCATTTTTTCGTATATATCAACCGCTTTTGCGAGTGAACCGCCGTTGTAGGCTCCTGCTCCGCCTATTGCATTGACAAGTTCGTTTACTGTCATCCCTGCCGAAAGCCTGACCTGCCTGACAGGATCGCCGCATTCATCCCTGTTGCATTCCATAGGACACCAGATTCCTTATGATCTTGTCCTGCAATCCATTAACAGTTTTGACCGAGGACCACACCATAAAAAGAGACAAAATTGTGGATTCAAAAAAATATGGGGGTGCTCTCAGATCCCTTTCATGATCCAGTGACGGGGAATGACAACATCCCGTGCAGGGAAGTATCCCTGCCCCTGGTGTCCATGCTGGTGCCTCTCGGGTACGGTCGTATCCCGTCATTCCGGGGTGTGCCTTACATCGCAGAGCGGTAGATGGTCATGATCTCGTCCTTTGTGGCCCGGCGCGGGTTTGTCAGGCCACAGATGTCCTTCATGGCATTTTCTGCCAGGGTCGGGATGTCCTCCTCCTTTGCACCGAGTTGCTTCACGCCCGCCGGGATGCCGACGTCGGCAGAGAGCTTCTTGATGGCGTCGATGGCCTTCTCTGCCGCTTCGATGGTGGAGAGACCTTCGACATTCTCCCCGAGGGCCTTTGCGATCTCGACGAAGCGCTCGGGTGCGGCGATGAGGTTGAACTTCTCGACGTGCGGCAGGAGGATGGCGTTGCAGACGCCGTGCGGCAGGTTGTAGAAGCCGCCGAGCTGGTGGGCCATTGCGTGGACGTAGCCGAGGCTTGCATTGTTGAAGGCAATGCCGGCGAGGTACTCGGCGTGGGCCATCATGTCGCGGGCGACCATGTCGTCACCGTTGGCGACGGCCGGCCTGAGGTATTTTGAAATGATCTCTATCGCCTTGATAGCGGCGGCGTCCGTGGTCGGTGTGGCGATGGTGGAGACATAGGCCTCGACTGCATGAGTGAGGGCGTCCATGCCGGTGGCGGCGGTGAGTGCGGGCGGCATGCTCTTCATCAGTTCGGGGTCGTTGATCGCGACGTTGGCAGTGAGTTTCCAGTCGACGAGGGCCATCTTGACGTGGCGGCGGGTGTCGGTGATGACGGCGAAGCATGTCATCTCCGAGGCGGTCCCCGCGGTCGTGTTGACGGTGATAAATGGCGGCAACGGCTCCGTAACCTTCCCTGCGCCTTCGTAGTCATAGATCTGCCCCCCGTTTGCGGCAACGATGCCGATGCCCTTTGCGCAGTCCATCGGGGACCCCCCGCCGACGGCGACGATCATGTCACAACCTTCTTTTGTGTACATCGCCGCACCCTCGTGGACAGAGGTGTCAGTCGGGTTCGGCTCGGCACCGGCGAAAATTGCCGATTCGATGCCTGATCCTCTCAGGAGTTCGGCAATGTCCTTGTTCAGAGCCTGGCCATGCCTGCCCTTTCCAGAGACGATCAGGGCCTTCCTGGCTCCGAGCATCTTCGCCCAGTTTCCGATCTCTTTCACTGCTCCAGCGCCCATGAGGGCAACTGCGGGGTTCAGGTATGTGTAAACCATTTTTTCCACTCCTGGGGCCCTCCTTGACGAGTGCCCTATGCATGAACCCTTATATTGTGTGAATATAAATGGGGATGATTTAATCCAATGTCTATATCCTTTTATATTGTATATTTATAATTATTAATCCTTAATTTTTAAATTTGGTTGTATATTGGGGTCTAATTGCTGAAATGGTACTGCAGATCCCTGATTAAAATCATCATGTTCGTTCATGAAAGTCTCGTGTATTCTCTCGTATCTTGCGTGATAAATCATTATGGACTCCATGTTCTGCTCTAAATATTTGAGAACATTTGTGGCAGGGTTGCTGATTTCCTTGCGCTTCCTCTCTGAGGTGAACTGCCCCCACTTGAGATGTAAAAGGACAAAACGTCTGGTACCCTGCTCTTCTCCTATCTGGAAAATGATCGTATTGCCGGAGGGGGCTAGGGATTAAAAATAGGGGATTTTATTTGAAGTAAACACCGACGTCCCGCATCTTGCTGAAACGCGCGATGTTGATGACGAGCGGTGTGATCGCCTCGACGTACGGGGAGACGGCGAGCGGTCCTGCGTCCAGTGCTTTCAGTTTTGAGATCGAGTTGACGAGTTCCATGACAACCG
>NZ_CALFSA010000222.1 GCF_937919355.1 uncultured Methanofollis sp.
CTGAGCCCACGCCCGAACCGACCGCAGAACCCACGCCCGAACCAACCCCCGAGCAGCCTGCAGAGGTACTGCTGATCACTGGGTATTCCTATCTGAACCCCGGTGACAAAGCAATGAAGGACCACCTCGAGTCGAAGGGCTACACCGTGACGACGAAAGAGGACGACCTTGTCACTGCGGCAGATGCCGAGAGCAAGGACGTTGTGATCGTCTCGTCCAGCCTCAACAGCGGGAATGTCGGCGCAACGCTCAAGGACGCCGCCGTACCGGTGGTCTCCTGTGAGGCATGGATCTATGACGACCTCAAGATGACAGGCACCAAAGTTGGTACTGACTTCTCTGCGGTTGCCGGCCAGACCCAGGTCGCCATCGCCGACACAGCGAACCCCCTCGCAGCAGGACTTGAAGGCACCGTGAAAGTCACCGGAACAGCCGGATACGAGATGTTCGGCATGCCGGCTGCAGGTGCAGCGAAGGTCGCAACCGTCGTCGGTCAGCCTGACAAGGTCACGGTCTTCGCCTACGACACCGACGCCGATATGGTCGGCATGAAAGCACCCGCACCCCGTGTCGGGTTCTTCCTCCACGACCAGGTCGCAGCAAGCACAACACCCGAAGGGTGGGTACTCTTCGACGCAGCAGTGAAATGGGCGGTGGAAGCAGGTGGATCGACGGGAGTAACCCCGACACCTGAACCCACGACTGAGCCCACGCCCGAACCGACCGCAGAACCCACGCCCGAACCAACCCCCGAGCAACCTGCAGAGGTACTGCTGATCATCGGGAACTCATACCTGAACCCCGGTGACAAAGCAATGAAGGACCACCTCGAGTCGAAGGGCTACACTGTGACGACGAAGGAAGACCGCCTTATCACTGCGGCAGACGCTGAGGGTAAGGACGTCGTGATCTTCTCCTCCAGCATGAGCAGTGGAAGCGTTGGCACCATGTTCAGAGACCTCGCCGTGCCGGTGATCTCCTGCGAGGCATGGCTCTATGACGACCTCAAGATGACCGGCACCTCCCGCGGCGCTGACTACTCCGCTGCCGCAGGCCAGACCCAGGTCGCCATCGCCGATGCAGCGAACCCCCTCGCAGCAGGACTTGAAGGCACTGTGAAAGTCACCGGAACAGCCGGATCTGAGATGTTCGGCATGCCGGCTGCAGGTGCAGCGAAGGTTGCGACCGTCGTCGGTCAGCCTGACAAGGTCACGATCTTCGCCTACGACACCGACGCCGACATGGTCGGCATGAAGGCACCCGCACCCCGTGTCGGGTTCTTCCTCCACGACCAGGTCGCAGCAAGCACAACACCCGAAGGGTGGGCGCTCTTCGACGCAGCCGTGAAGTGGGCGATCGGCAAAGCGTAATGATCTGTCCTCCCTTTTTTTTATTTTCCACTCTGGCATCGCTCATATCCGGGTCGGCTCTGACAATTCTATGATCATCCCCTTCGGCGATGCCCGTCTGGTCGTTTTCCGTCGTGTGGATCCCTCATTTATTCGGTCCAGATCGAGGACCCGCCATTGGAGTAGACCTTATCCTTGTGCCTGAATATCTGGGCAAATTCATCCAGATCCCGGTATTTCCCGTCAAAGTCGATAAGATTGCCGTCAACCACATTTTTATACCTGAGATAGATGTAACTCTCCCGAGATACCCAGCCATACTGGACAAATGAGGCGAGAGACGAGTGAGGGATCGTGCCCAGGCTCATCAGCCTTGATACACCGAACCCGTCGGCAAAGACTCTTACATCAGGTTCCATCCGCTGTTTTAACCAGGCAGCACCCCGTGCTTCCGTGTCATGGATATACTTCATATCGTACTGCGGCCCGTCTGCATGAAAGACGACATCGCGGTTGTCGCCAGACAGCGTATGCAGAACACCCGTCGCCGAGAGGAAGTATGGGAGCAGGACAAGAAGGATCACCGCAAGTGACATCTTCATCAGCTGGCTCTGTCCCGCAGGGAGAGAGGTAAGGTACTCCCTCTTCCTTCTTTCCCCCGGGTATCGTATGACAAAACGCAGGGTTTCAGCAATTGCAATCCCCCCTACGACAAACATGACCGAAAGGATCGTGTTACAGATGGGGAGTACCCGGGCGAGGTCGTAGCCATCGGACAGATAAGGCACGATGATCATCAGGCCGAGAAGGCCGGTGACGGTGATGACGAGGACAAAGAACAAGCCGCTGAACTTCTTTTTCAGGTACTCCGCCTTCTCCTTTCCCGGCAGTACCGTTTTTTTGCGGTCCAGAATCATTGCAAGTGTCCCGATCGCAATGAGGCCGATACTTGCCCAGGACAATACAAACTGGATAATATACGGAAGTCCCTTATCGGGAAGATGAGCACCGAATAACCTCTGGACATCCTGGCCGCGCGTCTCGGGCATCAGGAACTGGTCCAGGTTTTCAGCGGTCTTTTCAACGAAACCCACGAACATCTGCGACGGGACGACCGTGACCAGGGCGTACCAGACATACATCAGCGCAAGAAAGATCACGAGTATATCAACAGACGGCGCCGGCCTGACCGGGTACTTGAGGGAGAGGATGCCGGTACCGACCCACGCAAAGACGAGGATGCCAAAGAAGATAAACGACGTCGTGTAGTGGGAAAAAATTGCGGCAGCGATAAAGAGGACGATCAGGGCTTTCTTCCGTAATGGGTTCATACCCTCCTCTTTCAGGAGCAGCATGACTGTCAGCATAAAGAAGAGCAGGGCAAGGACCGTCCTGCTGTTCGACGTCGCTGTCATGAACTGCGGCTGGATCATGAAAAATGCCGCAGCGAGAAAGGCATAGATCTCGTTCAGGTACTGTTTCGCAATGCTGTAGATGATCAGGGGAGAGATCGCAAATATCAGTGCAAAGATGACCTTAAAGAGCATCATCGGTGAAATGCCCGTGAAGATCTGGAAAAATACTGGCAATATCGATATGCTGAGGCAGGAATCAAGTTGTGCACTCCCGATGATCGACCAGTAGCCATTGTTCAGTGTTGATATAAAGGTGAAATACTCGAAGTGCGTGTCTGTCCCGATGATATAATTTGACCTGAGGGCAAGAGGCAAGATGAGAGTGACACTCATGATCAGGAGAGCGGCAGGCATGATCCAGGGCGAGGCCCTTGCGTGGCAGATGCAGAGTGCCCCGATATAGACAAGAATAGCAAAGAAGAGACCGATAAGGAGGGTGTTGTTCCCGGTCGTATTGATCAGGTGCATGGCAAAGGCGCTCAGGGGCAGGAAGACCAGTGCTGGGAGAAGTAACACGGCGTCAGCAGCCTTTATCGATGGATCAGGCAGATAAAAAGATGTACCTTTGTTGGTGAGATACCAGACGGCGGCAAGGGCAAGTATCATGACGTTATAACAATCGAGGAGTAACCGCCCGGAAAAAGGCTTCAGGATACCGAGGTACAGCAGGAGATTGTTATACAGCAGGCCCCCGATCATCAGGACAGCAAGGCTCACCCCGACAGCGAGGAGGACGTATTCGAGCAGGGTGATCTTTCCCGGTCTGAAGATGGAGAGGATGAGCATGCCCGGGATAACCGCCAGGACCACTGCGCCGAGCACTTCACGGACAACCGGTATATCCAGGAGAAAAGCCCCATCGAAGAGGAAAAGAACCCCGATGAGGGCTATCAGACGCTCTCGTGCAGAAAATTCCATGAAGACCTCACGATGACATGTGTGCGAGTATCTGTCCGTACTGCCTGACCGCGGCGTCGTATGTGTAGGACTGCTCGATCAGTTCCCGTGCCCTCTCGCTGACATACTCCATGTCCGGGTGTCTCAAGGCCCGTTCGATATTCTTTGACAGAATTTCCGGGGAGTTTGTTTCTGTGATGAACCCGGTGACCCCGTCGCGAACGAGGGCCGGTATCCCCCCCACCGGCGTGGCAAGGACGATGCACCCGCAGGCCATCGCTTCGAGCACGATGTTCGGGAGTCCCTCCCTGTATGACGGCACGACAAGAACCTTGATGGTGTTCAGGTAGCGGGGGAGGTCTGCGTTGTTGACCCACCCGATGAAGTCCACGGAGTCCCTGATCCGGTGCTGCGAGACAACTGTCTCTGCTTCTCCCCGGAGGTCGCCGTCACCAATGAGGGCCACCCGGCATTGCCCGCCGTCCCGCACCGTCACGAGGGAGGAGACGAACTCGAGGATCCCTTTCTCGCGGGAGAAACGCCCGACAAACCCGAGGTCATACTCCCTCTCCGATATCCCCTTCTGGACGGCAAAGCGTGCTGTGTCGACGTACAGACTTCCCGGCCATGTCTTTTTTTCATAGTGCCCGAGGTCGTAGAGGGCGACGAAAGCCTCACTTTCCGGGATGATGGCATCGGATATCCCGTAGGTGACAGCTTCGACCCCCTCGTAGAGCATTTCCAGCGGTCGGTTTCTCTGCTGCCAGTACTTCCTGATGACCCGCGAGGTCCGTCCGTCCGTGCGGAGTGCCACCCGTTTCCCCTTCAATTTTGCAGCAAGCATCGGGAAGACAAAGTAGTCGGCGCCGAATGCGAATATCACAACGTCCTGATCCTTTCCCAGGCGGAGCATCTGGTGCACCACCCGCATCTGGTGGAGGATAAGGTACCAGAAACGCGCGATGAGAGACTTCTCAGCATTCCGGTCAGGGATCTTCAGGAGCGTGAACTCGCCTGCAGGGTAGTTTTTGTCGTCCTGTTCTGTGATGATCCAGGTGATATCCCGGGAAAGGGGTTTCAGGATCTGCACCAGTTTCAAGGCCGTAAAGTAGAGGTTCTGGTTCTTGAACCACCGGGATGTGACAAGAACAATGCAGGGCTTTGTTTCCATAGGTGTCCTCTCAAGGGGTGGACGTATGGTCGTAATCAGCCTCATTGCATATATGTGTTCTCTCTGCACGGGTCAGGGATCTCAGATATCCCTTCTTTTTAATTCTCTGTTCCCCTGTCAGTACTGTTCCTCACCTGAAAGATCGGCATACCCCTGGCATGTCTTCATATGAGGCTATTCCCGCTCCCTCCCAGACCATTCCCCCCGATCCCAAGGATTTTCAGGACGGTGGCCCTGACATCCTCCAGACTCGCCTCTCCCCGCGTCGGCTTCCTGCCGTCCGGTACCTGAAGGAAGAAGACCGGCGTGTCCCCCCGGTGGGAACCCGGGTAAAAACTGTGCGTGTTCGAAGTCGAGAAGACCGACTCCTGGATCGCCCACCCAGCACCATAGCCCTCTCTCAGTTTGAAGAGGACGTCAGGGTACTTCTCAAGATGCCGCCCCTGATAGAGGGCTTCCCTTGTGCTGACCCACTCGAAGGCGGGGGCACCGTCAGGGAGGGTGTAGGAGGAAAGGAGGGTGATAATCTCTTTTTTCACCTCCTCGTACTGTGTCTCGCCCAGCTTCTTCCGCGCAACCAGGATCCCTCCGTAGTTGTAGGCCTTCATACCGGAGAGGTCGGTGCAGTGTGCCACCGTCCTGTCAAAGTCAATGGACGAGGGGACGGTGTAGTACTCCTTGATCCCCGGATGTTTCCTGAGGATCCTGAGGGCGGTCCCGCGGAGCGCTGTCCTCTGGATGATGTTCACCGCCGCCCTCTTCGCCTTCTCCCCGGCATTTTTTATCGGCGCAGATATACCGCTTTTCGCGACGAGATACCCCTCCTGCCTCAGGATCTCGTTGATGTTGACGAGGTCGGACGGCCGCATCGTGTGGCCGTGGTCGCTCATGACGATCACGGCGGTGTCGGGTGGGAGGTCGGCAGTCAGGGCTCCGACGACCCCGTCGTAAATGCGGTAGAAATGCCTGATGGTGTCCCTGAAGGGATTGTCGTCGCCGGGGTACATGGGGTCTTTCGGGTCGCAGTAGTTCCAGAAGATATGCTGGACAAAGTCGAGGGCCGAGGAGTAGAAGAAGAAGAGGTCCCACTTAGTCGAGCGCATCAGGTCTCCGGCGACCGTGGCCTCCTTCCTGACGACGGACTCAAGGCGTTCAAGGTACTCCCTGTACTCGCCTTTCGAATCGGGGATACGGTCGGGCATCAGGATGCCGTCGCCCGCGACTCCAGCCGCGGTCTCCGGATAGGCCTGGACGCCGGTGTTCTTCGGGTTCCTGCTCACCATCGTGCCGTTGACCGCCCAGACAGGATACCCGATGTGGGGGTTGACGATGCAGACCCTTTTTCCTGCCTCCCCCGCGGCGTCCCAGAAGGTTTTTCCCCTGACGAGGGACGAGTCGAGGTAGTCAGTCTGGTAGATCGAGGCCTTCTCCAGGGGGTCGACGAAGTGGACGACGCCATGCTCCGCGGGGTTCAACCCGGTGTAGATGGTCGCCCATGCCGTGTCCGAGTCGGGCGGGAAGACCGAGTGCATGGCGATCGGCGGCGAAGACTCCTTCAGTCGCCTGAGGTTCGGCAGATCGTCGAGGAATGCGTCTACGAGGAGGGCGTCCATGCTGTCGATCCCGATCACGACGAGACGCGTCATGGCGCCGCCCCTGTGTGCTGGAGGACGTTCTGCCGGATCGTCTCGCGGGGCAGGGAACCGTCCAGGACGACAGCACCGACCGTCTCGGCCGACATGAGGTACAGCCGTCGCCTCTCCTCCAGGTACCGGACAGAGGGGGTATCGTCCTTTCTTTTCATTGCCACCTCCTCGGGGAGGTCGATGAGGAAGGTGATGTCAGGCCGCGGGAAACGGCCGTACATCTCCCTGATCACCTCCTTGACCTCCTCTTCAGAGTAATGAAAATCGACGGCGAGGTCGGTGACAACGGTGTCGATGATATAGCGGTCGCAGACAAGGGTTCTGTTGAGGAGAGTGACCGGGAGGGAGACCCTGAAGGTCAACTGTAAGGCGTACTCCCAGAAAAGGAGGCGCTGGTAGAGACGGGCGAGGAAGCTGTGCTCCTGTGCCGCCTCCTTTTTCGACCCCGCATAGTCGGAGTAGTCCTGGAACATGTCCTTGTCCCGGAAAAAGAGGATTTTTCCCAGGTACATCAGGGGCCTGAGCGCGGCGGGCTGGTATCGTCCATAGACGTACCGCGTGTCGACCCCCCGCCTGTGCAATTCGTCTGTCAGGTACTTTGCAAGGGTCGTCTTCCCCGACCCGTCAATGCCGGTAAAGCAGATGATCTTTCCTCGTCTCATGGTATTCCTCCGCAGAGTGTCCCGTATATGTTGCTCATCTCGTCGGCGACGCGGTCCCAGGAGCAGGGGAGCACCTTCTCCCGTGTGGCGACCGTCACCCCCCTGTCCAGTGTCAGGCGCACATAGCCTGAGTACTCCTCCGCCGACCGTGCGACGAAGAGGCCATTTCCTTCGGTGAAGAATTGTGTGATCCCGTCGAAGGGGGCCGAGACCACCGGGATGTTGCAGGCCATCGCCTCCATGACGGTGAGGGGGAGGAAGAGGGTCTTTCCCCGGGGAAAGACGTAGCAGTCGGCAAGCTGATAGAGTTCCTCGATCCGGTTGCAATACCCCTCCATGACGATGCACCCCTGCTCCCTGAGGTACGCCGCATACTTCCTGTCCCGCGCAAAGCGGGGGCTCCCGATAATCACGACCTGACAGTCTGGCAGGGTCTGCTGGAGCCTGAGAAGTTGCCCGAGGCCGCGGTCGGGCTTGACGTGGCCGACATGGAGGAGGACGGAGACGTCTCTGTCAAGTTCGTACTTCTCCCGCAGTCTCCTCTTCTCCCCGGCAGGCACCGGCCTGAACCGATCGGTATCGACACCGTGCGGAAGAAACCGCACCTGCGCCCCCGTCCCTTTCAGGAGGCGGGCGGCCTCGAGGGACTGCGTGACAATGAGGTCCGGTTGCATGCGGGAGACGAGGGCGCGGACGATTGGGTTCCTGAGCACGGAAAGACAGTTCGGGTGGAGCGCCGACATCACCACTTTGGTATCGCTCCGGGAGAGGGCCCGCACCCCCTTCAGCGCAAGGAAACTCGAGAATGTCGGCGCCGTCATGTAGTGGACGACGTCAGGGGAGACGTCCCGCACCTTCTTCCAGAAGAGAGGGGAGGAGATCCCCCCGACGTCGAGGGGCAGGACGTCGTGGCGGCGGCCAAGGTACTCGACAAACCGTGCGGTGACATTCCTGAACCCCTCGTCCTCGTTGCCGGAGAGAGGGCCGATGATGCCGACCTTCACCGGGACACCTCCCGGTAGACTGCTTCGTGTGCCGCGGCGATCCTCGCCCAGTCCAGTCCCTGTACGGCAGAACGTGCATTTCTGCCCATCTTCTCTCTTTCCTCCCTTGCACGGACGAGGCGGAGTATTTTTGCACCGAGATCCTCCGGGTCGCCGGTCTTGCTGAAGAGACCGTTCTCGCCGTCGCAGACCTGGGCCCTGAAGACCGGAAGCCCGCTCACCACCGCAGGGAGTCCGCACGCGGCCGCCTCCAGGACAGTGAGGGGGTACGCCTCCCCGAAGGAGGGGAGGGCAAAGATGTCCGCGGCATGGTACAGCAATTTTTTCGTCTCCTCCCCTACCGTACCGGTGAAGACGACGTTCTTCTCCAGGGAGAGGGCTTTTGCCTCCTCCCTGAGGCCTGCACCGAAAGGCGTGATTGTCCCGGCGAGGACCAGGGTTGTGTCGGGCGCCTCCCTGAAGACCGTCTGCATTGATGCGAGGAGTACGTGCGGCCCTTTCCGGGGCACGAGGTTCCCGAGGAAGAGGACGATCGCTCCACCCTCCGGGAGTCCGAGCCTCCTTCTACATTCTTTTTTCGAGAGAGGCGTTTCAAGTTCAGCGATATCGATCCCGTTCGGGATGACGCTGATCCGGTTCCTGAAGGGCTGGAGGTGCGGGGACGAGGCGACGACCTCCTGCGAGAGGGCGATGATCCGGTCGCTCTTTGCAAAAGACTGCCTCAGGTAATACTCAGAATAGCCGTACAGCAGCACCCGTCTGACGAGATTCCCCGACCAGATGTCAGGGTCGAGGTGGTGGGTGACGACAAAGGGCGCCCGGTTCTGTCTGATGTGGCCGAGGGCCGCAAGGGTCGCAGGCGGCGACCCTGCATGGAGGTGGACGATGTCGAGGGGGGGAGTGTCCCGTCCCCGCAGGTACTTCAGGGATATCTCGGTCTCCGCAAGTTTCAGGTCTTTCCCGTACCGGAAAACCGTAATGCCCCCAAACTCTTCAGTGTGGTCGGACCGGTCGGCCGAGGTCGTGAAGATCCCGATCTCGTGGCCGAGTTTCTCCAGTTCCAGGGCGAGGTGATAGACGACCTCGCCGACGCCGCTCCTGACATAGGCCCCGCCTTCAGGGACTTCGTCCACAAAGGGTTTTTTATACGGGAAGTCAGTCGTAAATAGCCCGATCCGCATTGTCACGCCCCCATCGAGCGGTATATCGACTCGTAGGCCTTCGAGACACGGCTCCAGAGATATTTTCTGGTGACCATATCCTGTCCTGTGCGAGCAAGTCTGACTGCCGTATTTTTATCGTCGATGACACTCAGGATCGCCCTTGCAAGAGACATCTCATCCTTCGGAGGCACAAGGAGAGCGGAACCCGTGAAGTGGTCCCTCACCCCGGGAATATCGGTCGTGACGACAGGCAGACCGAAGTACATCGCCTCCAGCACGACGGTCGGGCAGACTTCAGAGAGAGAGGGGAGGACAAAGAGGTCGGTATGCCGATAGAGGTACACCAGTTCGTCGAGACTGATGTCGCCGGCAAGTATTACAGACTCCTGGACACCCTGGTCCCTGATGAGTCGCTCGAAGTATTCTCTGTCCTCCCCCTCGCCGACCATGATGCACCTGACGTCCCGGCCATTACCCGACTGCCTGATGATGGCCATCGCCCTGATCAACCATTCGAGGCCCTTTCTCCGGATCAGTCTGCCGACATAGAGGAGGTTGGTCCTGCCGCTGAGGTCGAAGATCCCGTTCGATCCGCTTATACCATCAAAAAATTCAGGGTCGATGGCATTGTGGAGGATACTGATCTTGTCGGAAACAGAGGCGTTGATGGAGAGGACATAGTCCCGGTCTTCCGCAGAGTTCACAGCTATCCTGTCCACACGGGAGAAAATACGCCGGCCTATGGTCTTGCTGTAGACCTTCTCCATGGCGTCATGGAAGGGGTCGCCAAAGATCAACTGGCCGTGGCATGTCAGCATGAGGGGGGCGCACCTGCCATTCCTGAGAAAGGCGGCCGCCATGGCGGCGGTGCTGTGTTCGTTGTGGGTATGGACGATGTCACACTCCTTGCTCTCCTGTGACAGTGTCATGAAGGCGGGAGTAAGGGGGTTTCTCATGGGGCGGGCGAGACAGCGGTGCCGGGTTATTCTGATGCCCTCTGAGGTCTCGCACTCCGGGCTGTACGGGTAGTTCGATGTGATGATCTCGACGTCATGGCCGTGTCTGACCAGGTATTTGCTGAGATTGTAGACGTAGCGCTCCTGCCCCCCTCGATAGGGGAGACAGTAGGGAACGATCTGGAGTATTTTCATGGATGGTCACTCCTCAGGATCCACAGGTGGGGCGAGGCTGTGACCGGATCGGGGTACGACATGTGCGGCGTGGGGCGCCGGTCATTCTGACTGTGTCCGTGCAGACGGTCCCCTCGGTCATATGGTCGGGGTCTGCTGCCACTGCGACACCGGGTCGGCATGCTGAAAACCCGGGTCCAGCATGTCTGCCGGGTGCAGGTCAGAGAAGATATCTGACGATTAAATCTGAATAAAAACCGTCCCCCCGTGGTCCGGTCGTACCGTCACTACTCGGTGATTGTATTTATACTTTATTCATCCAGCCAGATATGTGCCTGATAGTATGATTGGAATCACAAACCGCGCCGGGATTAGGGTAGATATATACCTGTTGTGAGCAGTGTCTGGAGGGAAAACAAAAGAATGCTCGAATTTTTCCGTGACATTCTCGTCCATGCCCCTTTCTGGACTCCTGATACGCGTTCTGATCCGCCCCCGTCGTCCCCCGCGTGAGGTGGCTCAGGCAGATATCCTCCTGCGGCAGTCGGCATGCCCGATGATGTCCATATTTTTATAGTGTGCGTGATATTTCATGCAGGAGACGGTGACTATGATCGGTCCGCAGATGGTCGGCCAGGATCTCAGGGTCGAGATGATGGAGAGGGTCGAAGCGCTCTTTGACTCTCATGGCGGCAAACCCTTTGCTGACATCGCAGGAGACCTTGGAGAGTGGGGCTTTGTGCAGAAGGGGGGAGACCCCGCGACGGTGGTGATGGAACATGGCGACCTCCAGTTGTACCTTGAGGTCGAACTGGACAGGGCCGGGACGGTGCACGGTTATGCCCTCCTCCCCTTCGATGAGACTGCCAGGAAGCAGGAGAAGTTCAGGTGGTAGGTGCTCTCCTGATATCTTTTTTCCTGATACTCTTTTCTCGGCCTGCACTTTTCCGTGGTTTCCTCCAAGGCATACCTCTCTTGAGCACCTCCTGTGTATCCATCCCTGCGATCAGACTCTGGTCAGAGGTGATGGGATGAGGGAGATGATCCCGGCAAAGGGGAAGATAATCGGGACAGAACAGAGGAGTATCATGCCCCGGCCAAAGAATGGGTATCCAAACAGGTTTCTTCTATACGATGATGGTCGTCCTGGAAGGGGTCCATGAAACCGTTCATGATGGCAAACTCTCATCACGATCTCCTGTAGAGGTGATCGAAGACCTTTGCCAGACCTTGCAGGATCAGGTACTCCCTTCTCGCCTAAACCGAAGGATTATATGAGAGTGACGTATCTTGGGTGTCTGCGAAGAGTGGAGGACCATGGTACGGATCACCATTGAACGTGAGGAATGCACGAGTTGCGCCCTGTGCTGGGAGACATGTCCTGAGGTGTTTGAGGAGAACCCGGACGATACGCTGAGTCAGATCGTCGAAGAATACAGGCGGGGCGGGGACCCGGCTGAAGGAGAGGTGTCCGACGATATGGAGGACTGCGTCCGGGACGCCGCGGAGGGGTGCCCGGTCGAGATCATCCGTCTCTCCTGATCTACTCTGAACCCATTTTTCCACCAGAGGCAGACCCTATATACGGGCGCCGTCCCCCCGCTGCATGCCACAGATACGGGAGGTTGGGCCAGCCTCGTCGAGGCTCAGGCGGGTCTTCGGTCACCGCGACGTGCCTCTCTTCGACCCTTCCCTGATGCTCGACGTCTTCAAGCCAGACCTCCCGAGGACTATCTCGCCGGTTTTCCCTGGCTCCTGCACCACGGCATTGAGACGGTCACCATCATGCTTGACGGGCGGGTAGAGCACTGCGACAGCACCGGCGCGGGAGACGTGCAGCGGATGACCGCGGGGTCGGGGAGTCCACCCGGAGATGCCGAAGAAACCCGTCGACGGAATGATGGGGGGTTTCCGCTCCGGGTGAACCTCCCCCGCTCGCACAGGATGATGGATCCACACTACCAGGAGATCGGGGCGGCCGAGAGATCCCGGTGGTCGGTGAGGGAGCGGGAGATCGTCGCCGGCTCATCCACGAACCGATCGCCTGATCCGGCCTGATCGTGATGAATCGTTCATGAAACGAAGTTTCAAGCGGTTCTCTGGAATCCACTTCAGTGGATTTCCCGGTAACACGCGGGAGGGATCGGATGAGGCTTTCCTTGAGTACAGGGAGGGGATGTTTGTCCGGGTGCGGGCGCCGACCCGCAGAACAGGCGAGACTTCGAAAAAATTCGCAGTTTACGAGAGGATTATCCCGACAGGGGGCCATTTTCTATCATGAAACAGATCCTCACCCTCCTCCTTCTCGGCTGTATCCTCGCCCTCGCAGGGGCGGCCGGATGCACCTCAAACGACACGTCGTCCCCTGTCGTCGTCGAATACCACAGGACTGGTGGGTTTGCGGGCTTCAACGACACCGTCGTCGTCTACGAGAACAGGACCGCGGATGTCTCCCGCCACGGCGACCTCTCCACGATGACTCTCGATGCCGCCGACCTCACGCAGATACGGGCGATGGTGACCTCAGATTCGTTCCAGTCTCTCCGGGATGAGTATCTCCCCCTGTACCAGGGGTACGACCTCTTCTCCTATGAGGTGACGGCCGGGGGGAAGACTGTCCGTGCCACTGACGGTGCCGTCCCTGAGGCGCTTGCCGGGATCATCTCAGAGATGGACGCTATCATTACGCAGAGTCTGCCATAAAGAAATTTCTCCTATTTTTATGAGGGGAGGAACGGGGCCATCATCCTCCAGGGAAGAGATCCGACCCTCCCGGTATGTAGGGTGAAGAAAAAGAAGATGGTTCAGGACTCCACATCGAGGTCGATCTGGATGCCCCCGGTCGTGGCGAAGATGAAGTTATAGATCACCGCCGCAATCGCGCCGCCGATGAAACCACCGATGGCCCAGAGCACGATGGCGAGAAGGATCCCTCCGATCCCCGCCGTAATTGCGGCGATAATCCCCAAGTCAGTTGTGGGCACGGCCATTGCAACACCTAAAATTCCTGCGATAAGGCCGTACAGGGCACTCAGAATTGCAAAAAAGAGTGCAACGGACATCACGCCAAGGCGACGCACTTTCACGCTCTGCTGTGTCATCTCCTTCCCCCTCCTGTTTTCGTCTGATTCATGCACTCAATGATATATAAATATAATTCCAATATGTGGGGTCATCGATTAAAGGTCTAAAAAATGTGATCTGCGGTATCTGTTCGCCATACTATCTCCCCACCATTGATGTCGCTTTATTGTACAGCAGAATCCGATAAATGTCGGGTATATTTTAAAATTTTGAGAAAATAGTGCGATATGCGTGACATGCCCATTTGCAAAAATTGATGTTATCTTTCGACCCACACGTACCCATGCAGTGTGACGTCTCATCCAGCATTCTTCATCTTGTCACCGGTGCAGCGGTTACCCAGGTCCTGTTGCTCGTCCTCTCGATGAATTTCGGCGGTATCGGCCTTCCGAGTACGGTTTTCGGGGGAATCGATGGCATGCATATACTCCTCTTCGGCATCTTCGACCTCATCGGCGGGGTCGGTTTTGCGGCCCTGATGCAGCGCCAGGTCGAGCCCTCCCTCCAGGTCACGGAGTGAAAACGTCCTCACTTTTTCTCTCCATGTCTCCAGTATCAGTTAGCCAGAACTGTGGCGGACTGCTGGCACTCCATTCCGACAGGTCATGGGTTTGTTGCGGGCGGTCTCCCGCCAACTTTTTCCACAACCCATCGCAAACCGGGGCATACGATCAGTGCGCCGCCCATCCGGTATCCCACTCAAACAATCACGGGCCGGATACACGCGTTCCCTGAACCACGCACGAGGTCGAGAAGGGATCCTGTCAGGCAGATATGATCTCCATTGTGACGGTATTAATCCCCGAAGAATGCCAATGTAATGTTAGGGATGTGATAGGGCATGAAAAAAACCATCATCACTGTCGTCGGGAAAGATACAGTCGGGATCATCGCGAAGGTCTGCACATACCTCGCCGCCAACCAGGTGAATGTCGAGGACATCTCCCAGACCATCGTGCAGGGCTACTTCAACATGATGATGATCGTCGACACCAGCAGGTCTTCCAAGCCGTTTGGCGAGATGGTGCAGGACCTCGATACCCTCGGCAACGAGATCGGCGTGAAGATCAGGTGTCAGCATGAAGACATTTTCATAAAAATGCACCGGATCTGAGAGGTATTCGGATGATCACACTCTTTGAGGTCAACGAGACGAACAAGATGATCGAGCAGGAGAAACTCGATGTCCGCACCATTACGATGGGCATAAGTCTCCTGGACTGCTGCGACTCAGACCTGGACACCCTGAACCAGAAGATCTACGACAAGATCACCCGCGTCGCCAGAGACCTCGTCTCCACAGGCCGGGAGATCGAACTCGAATACGGTATCCCCATCGTCAACAAACGCATCTCCGTAACCCCGATCGCACTCGTGGGAGGGCAGGCTTGCACTTGCCCGGAGGACTTCGTGACGATCGCCCGGACCCTGGACCGGGCCGCCAGGGACACGCAGGTGAACTTCCTCGGCGGATACTCCGCCCTCGTCTCCAAGGGGATGACGAAGGCCGATCGCAACCTCATCCACTCCATCCCCGCGGCCCTTGCGTCCACGGAGAGGGTATGCAGTTCGGTCAATATCGGCTCTACCAGGACGGGCATCAACATGGACGCCGTCAAACTGATGGGCGAGATCGTGAAGGAGACGGCAGAGGCGACGAAGGAGAATGGTTCTCTCGGGTGTGCGAAACTTGTCGTCTTCTGCAACGCACCCGACGACAACCCCTTCATGGCCGGGGCCTTCCATGGTGTGACCGAGGCTGATGCTGTCATCAACGTCGGCGTCAGCGGTCCGGGCGTCGTCAAGCATGCCCTCGAGAGTGTGCGGGGCGAGAACTTCGAGGTCCTCTGCGAGACGGTGAAGAAGACGGCATTCAAGGTCACCCGTGTCGGGCAACTGGTGGCACAGGAGGCTTCGGAGAGGCTCGGCGTCCCCTTCGGCATCGTCGACCTTTCCCTGGCGCCGACCCCTGCGGTGGGCGACAGCGTGGCCGGGATCCTGGAGGAGATGGGCCTTGAGTCCACCGGCGCACCGGGGACGACCGCCGCCCTCGCCCTCCTGAACGACCAGGTGAAGAAGGGGGGTGTCATGGCGAGTTCCTTTGTCGGCGGGCTCAGCGGCGCCTTTATCCCGGTCAGCGAGGATCAGGGCATGATCGATGCCGTCAACCGCGGCGCCCTGACAATCGAAAAACTGGAGGCTATGACCTGTGTCTGCTCTGTCGGCCTGGACATGATCGCGATCCCGGGCGACACGCCGGCGACCACGATCGCCGGCATCATCGCCGACGAGGCGGCGATCGGCATGGTGAACCAGAAGACGACCGCCGTCCGCCTCATCCCGGTCATCGGAAAAGATATCGGGGACACGGTGGAGTTTGGCGGACTGTTGGGTCATGCCCCGATCCAGCCAGTCAACAGGTTCGGCTGTGCGGACTTCATCAACCGCGGCGGCAGGATCCCCGCACCGATCCATAGTTTCAGGAACTGAGGGTCAGGAGGTGTTCTCCTGCCTGTGAGGAGAATGTCTCCCTATTTTTCATCGTACCACGAGCACATGCGCCCGTGCGTTGTGCACCACCGCCGTCGTCACCCCGCCGAGGAGAGAGCGTATCGCACCGTGCCGCCCCTTCGCTCCCATGACGATGAGCGTGGGTTCAAACGTCTCCTCGACACCGAGGATCTCGTCGATGGCATTGCCGGTCGCAAGGTCGGTGACGACCTGCGGGATGCCGAGGGGTTCGAAGCGCCTCCTCAGGGCTGCGAGCCGTCCGGCGTCTTTCCTGTTGAAGGCGGCGATATCGTCCTGCGACGCCGTCCAGAAGCGGCGGGTGTCCTGCACGTGCATGACGACAAGACGCTCGGGCCGCGCCCTGGCCATCCACTCGATGAAGGGGATGCACCTCTCCGCCTCCTCAGAGAAGTCGGTGAGATAGAGGACCCGGCGGAAGATCCCGTCCGTCGTGAGGGTGCAGGTGGTCGGGTCCCCCTCCTTCAGCACCGCAAGGCGGAGGACGAGGAGCGGCACAGTTGCATGGGCGAGCACGTTCTCGGTCTGGCTCCCCAGGAGCATGCGGGGGATGAGCGAGCGGCCGTGCGAGCCCATCACGATGAAGGAGGGAGGGTCGGCCCCGGCCCTCTCCAGGACCTCGATCCAGGGGATGCCGTCGACGACCTCGGCCCTGACGTCGGGAACGCCACAGTTCTCCAGGCGTTTTTTCCACGCGTCCATCACCGCACTATCGTGCGCCCTCACCCCGGGGTCGGCCGCCGTGTCGCGGATATTGATCACATACAGCAGATCGGCCCTCCCGACACCGAGACGGGCGATCTCTTCCACGGCCGGCGCCATCGCAGCGGCCGCACCGTGGATCTCCAGGGGCACGAGCATCCTCTCCATCATGGTGTCTCACCCCGGAACATCCCCTGCGTCCGCAGGCATACCCTCACCAGCATCAGCATCACCGGCACCTCGATCAGGACGCCGACGACCGTGGCGAGCGCCGCCCCTGACCCGAGGCCGAAGAGGATGGTCGCCGTGGCGATCGCCACCTCGAAGTGGTTGGAGGCGCCGATCATCCCGGCAGGGGCGGCTTCCCTGTACGGCAGGCCCAGTCTCGGCGCGAGGACGAAGTAGCCGAGGGTGAAGATGAGCACTGTCTGGATGAAGAGCGGGATCGCGATCCAGAGGATGGTCAGGGGATTTTCGACGATGACGTCCCCTTTGAAGGTGAAGAGGAGGACGAGCGTTGCGAGCAGGGCGACGATCGAGACCGGCGTCAGCAGGTGCAAAAACCGCGTCTCGAACCATGCCATCCCCCTGTGTGTGATGATCCATTTCCTGGTGAAATATCCGGCGACAAGCGGGAGGGCCACGTACACGGCGACCGAGAGGAGGATCGTCTCCCAGGGGATGGGCATGGCATTCACCCCGAGGAGGAAACTGCCGAGCGGGGCGTAGAGCACGAGCATGGTGAGGGAGTTGATCGCCACCATGATCAGGGTGAGGCCGTCGTTTCCCTTTGCGAGATAACTCCACATCAACACCATCGCGGTGCAGGGGGCGATGCCGAGCAGGATGCATCCGGCGACGTAACTTCTCCAGAGTTCGACGACCGTGCCGTCGGGGAGCACCTCGGTTCCGGGGATGAAGCCGACGAAGACATACCCCAGGAAGAAGGTGGCAAGGATGTACATCGTGAAGGGTTTCACCGCCCAGTTCACGAAGAGGGTGAGAGCGACCGGTTTTGGGGTCCTGGCCGCTTGCAGCACCTCGGCGAAATCGATCTTCACCATGATGGGGTACATCATGAAGAAGAGGGCGATCGCTATGGGTATCGAGACCTGGTAGACCGAGAGGGAGTCGAGGGCGACGGCAATGCCCGGGGCGACCCGGCCGAGGGCGATTCCGGCGACGATGCAGAGCGCTACCCAGAGAGTGAGATATTTCTCGAAGGTGGAGAGGCGGCGTTCGGTCACAGGCCCACCGCTTTCAGGGCCGCCCGCCTGATCAGGTCGGCGGGCACGGCCTCGTGGGTCTCGTCCCTGCAGACGATTGCCCGGCACGAGGCATCTGTCCCGGCGATGCAGGAGCAGGAGACGCACGGGGTCGTCTCGACCCGCACCTCCTCCAGCAGATCCTCAAGCGGGGTCCCGTTGAAGAGGATGATGTTCGACTCCGCGATCCGCTCGGGCGGGAGCACCGTCTCCACCACCTTCACCTTGATCTGTCGGACCGCAAGCATCGGCCTGATCTCGTCCACCACCGCCGCAAGGGTCCGGCCGGTCGCGGCACATCTCTCACAGGTCGCATCGACGCTCTCGCCGATATGCCGCCACTCGACGACAAGGGTGCCGGGTACTGTCTCTCCTTTCGGCAGCGGGTGGACCCCCTCCCCTTCCTGCAGGAACGCCTTGATCTCGGCGACGTCGGCCACCCGGCCCGAGACCTTCAGGTCGCCGTCGACGACGAGCGCCGGGGTCAGCATCACGCCGCGCTCCATCATGGCGGTGATCTCCTCCACTTTCTCGATCTCTGCGGAGATCCCGAGTTCTGCAACCGCTATCTCGACGTTCTTTGCCAGGCGCCTGCACTTCATGCAGTCGGTCCCAAGGACTTCGATCTTCATGGTCATCGCCCTCTTCCGTCGATCTCTGCCATAGGGCCCTTGTCCTATAATCATTCCGCAGCAGACCCGGCACGCAGCGGGGCGACAGTCTTCTTCGGTTCCAGGGGCGGCGAGATGACAGGGAGTGATGGCGAGCGCCCGGGTCCATGATCTGGCAGATCTGACCTTTATTTCCCGTTTCCGGTGCTCGGATCTGGACGGTATGGGCTGCGTTTTGGAACGTGCCGTTCCGGGGTTTTTTGTGTATTTGGTGGGAAAGGGTGTCGATATATCAGGGACAGAATGGCAGTTTCTGGACGAAGAGGGTGATTGGGTGGGCCGTGCCAGAAGGAGGGGGGAGATGGCCGTGAGAAGGGGCGGAAATCGGCGCGAATCCCTGGGCTCCTGAGAGACAGGGAAGACACCTCAGGTTGATGGCGGCGGGTCACCCTGACCGCGACCGGCGGATTGAATGGGGAGCGGCGAAGACGCGGGTGTTTGAGTGTGCTCAGGCAGCGGTTCGACCGCGGAGATCCGGCAGTTCACCCATCTGAACCGGTATCAGGTGGTGATGAAAGAGTTGTCCGCGAGGGCGTGGGGAATGGCAGTCGGTATCGGTACCCTGGGGTAGAGGGCAATCACAGGATTCTGTGATCTGCGCATATCTGTGCTCAATTGTGTGAGTGCGATCGAATGGTGAGGGAATCGTGCAGTCATCATGGGGTGATGGTATTGCGATCGTCTCACGCCCGCCGTGTTCCGCTCCCTTCAGACAAAAGCTCGCCACCATTTGCAATGGCAGAAAAACGAGTGCGAGGGGTGGGATTCGAACCCACGGACTCCTGAGAGAACGGATCTTAAGTCCGTCGGTTTTGGCCAAGCTTACCTACCCTCGCAAGCCAATGAACCTTCTTTTTTACGACTGATACAGAGATGTACCTTTCGCTGAGTGATGGTGTTGCCCGGGATCTGATACAATTTCCAGCGCTTCTGACCGACCTGGCCACCTTCGCTCTTCCTACTACATGGACAGCGGACGACAAAAAGGTGATGGCGGCAGAAGTACGACCACAACAGACCGGGAGCGTCAGGACATTCTCGAATCTCTGCCTTCAACCGACTCCTACATACTATTATAATATCCTTCACCCTATCGACGGCCAGGTGAATCATATGACAGAGGGGGAAACGGGTAATTTCTGGCTCGGCGTCGTCGTCGGGTGGGTGATCATGGTGATCATCGACCTCTTCGTCCCGGTGATCGGGCCGCTTGCGGGCGGGTTCGCGGCCGGGTACATCGCACGGGGGGGTGCGTGGAACGGCGGCAAGGCCGGGGTGCTTGCCGGCATCCTCGGGGGGGTCATCAGCGCTATTCTCATTCTGATCGGTGCGACCGCCCTCCTCGGAGGCGTCGGCCTCCTCGCAGGGTTCTTCGTCGGCACGCTGCTGGTGATCAGTGTCTTCCTGTACCTCGGCATCCTTGCCTTTATCGGCGGGGCCATCGCCGGGGCGATGCGGGACTGATCAGGTGTAATCCCTTTTTTCGCCCAGCTTTTCGAGCGCCCTCTCGACCGGCGTCTCCGGGCCGTGAAAAGTCCGCTCTGTGATGGCAGTGAGGACGACATTCTCCGCAGGGTCAGGCCCCCGCCCGGTCCACGAGGCGTCGCCCTGCCAGACGCACTCGAACTCTTCTCTCTCCCGCGCTTCCTCCAGGGGCCCGATTGCACGCGGGTCGCCGATCTCACCGAGGGCCCAGGCCGAGACCCAGACATAGTCGGAACAGGCGCTTGAAAGGCCCTGTATCAGGGGTTCGACCGCTCTCGGGTCTTTCAGCTTCCCGAGGGCCCACGCGGCGACCATGTTCAGGGTGAACGTCCCTTCTCCCATGACAATGGGCCCGGTGAAGTCCAGTGAGGCGATGAGAGGGTCGACGGCGTGGGTGTCGCCGATCTTGCCGAGGGCCCACGCGGCCTTCCACCGCACGGCGATATTGTCGTCGTTGAGTTTCTCGATCAGTGAGGCGACAGGGTCGTCGCCAAGATCCGTGAACTCGTCTCTCCAGTCCCAGTATTCCTCCTCAGATAGTCGGGTCGTGCTGCCCATATGCGGGGAGTATGGACCATGCCATATATCTCTTCCTGGACCAGACCAAAGGCTCATGATGTTCCAGGGAGAGGAGGATCGCGAGATGCAGAGAGAGAGATGTCCGGCCGTCCTGGTCCACGGGTGGAGTAGCCATCCCGGGGTCTGGAAACGTCTGATACCGCACCTTGAGGCGGCGGCGATACCGTACCAGGTCTTCGACCATAGCAGCATGAGCGACGCCACACCCGCCGAGATCGCCGCCGTGTTCAGGGACTATCTCGCCCAGGTGCGGGATGAGACCGGATATGCCGGGCCTGTCGATATGGTCTGCCACTCCATGGGGACCTGCATCGCCCGGTACCTCCTGGAGGTGATCGACGGCGGGAGACGGGAGGAGCGGGTCAGGCAGTTGATCGGCCTCGGGCCGCCGAACAATGGGTCTTCCATGGCCGAACTTTTCAACGACCCCGAGTACGGCCCGGAGGTCATCGACCGCCTTGCGGGGGTCTTCGTGCCCCGCAACTACGACCCCGCGGACGACGTCATCGTGCAGGAGTTCAGGCCGGGCAGCAGGACCATTACCGCACTGCAGAGTGCGAAGGCCCGCAACGACATCGCGTACAGACTGGTTCTTGCCGCGAACCTGACGGCCACGCCCGCGTTCTTCCCCTGTTTCCAGGGGAAAACATGGACATTCGGCCCGGACGGGGAGTGGCGGACGACCTATGCCGGCGACGGCATCGTGCCGCACACCGATTCATACCTGCCGGGTGCGGGTCTCGACATTCTCCCGGCAGACCCCGCGGGCCTGGCGAGTCACCCCGAGCAGTACTGCCACATCGGCCTGCCCCGGAACCCCGAGGTGATGGCAAGGGTGATGGAGTACCTCCAGGACCCGGCGACCCGGCCGCAGGGGATGTGTCCGGAGAGGGAGGAGGAGGGCCCGGAATGATCCCGGCTTTCCTGAAGATCCGCGAAAAATGGCCCCCGCCAGATGCCATTCCTGCCGGAAACGGTGCATGCGGCAAAGATAGAGGATGAAATTTAAAATAAAATCAACAGGCGCATTAGGTACGGCGGCATTCTTTCATCAGAGGTGATCCATGCCGTCGGTCAGAAAATGCCCCTCCTGTGATATTTATTTTGACGAAAGCATGCCTGCATGCCCGTTCTGC
>NZ_CALFSA010000223.1 GCF_937919355.1 uncultured Methanofollis sp.
GTGCCGCCGGTCCGACGACACTGACGGAAGCACAGGGTACAATGCCTCCCGCCACAACCCCGCAGCAGAGCACACTCCTTTTCACTCCCCTGCTTGCGCTCAGCGCCCTCATCCTTCTGCGGCGGAGGTAACACTCTTTTTTTTGGCGAGATTCAGGGCGGTGGAACCGGTTTCTGAGGTTCGGGCAGAAAAGAACCGGTGCTCCGTGGCCGAAGGTTGCGGAGCGTCCCCTCCTGATAATGAAACGTCAAAAAGGAATGGACCCGGCGGGATTTGAACCCGCGGCCTCATCGTTGCGAACGATGCGATCTTCCCCTGATCTACGAGCCCTTATGCCTGATCAGTGCCTGATCCTGCTCTGTAGTGTTGCCTCTGTTCCCTTATATCTGTTCCCATTCCGGCGCTCTGAACCGGTGTCTCTGACCATACGGCAGAGCAGGGCACGCATGCGGCCCGAAAAAAAGGAGATTAGAGGATGATCTCGATGTCGAGTTTCTCGGCGAGTTCCTTGTACCTGTTCCGGATCGTCACCTCGGTGACGCCCGCCACCTCGGCGACCTCGCGCTGGGTCCGCCTCTCCCCCGACAGGATCGAGGAGATGTAGATGGCGGCGGCCGCAACGCCGGTCGGCCCCCTGCCGCTTGTCAGTTCGCGCTCGCCCGCCTGCCGCAGGATCTCCACGGCCCTGCTCTGCACCTCGCCCTTGAGGGTGAGGCCGGAGCAGAAGCGGGGCACGTAGTCGATCGGCGAGGTTGGCAGGAGTTTGAGACCAAGTTCGCGGGAGATAAACCTGTACGTCCGCCCGATTTCCTTTCTTGAGACCCGTGAGACCTCGGCGATCTCGTCGAGGGTGCGCGGCACGGAGCACTGGCGGCATGCCGCATAGAGCGCGGCCGCGGCCACGCCCTCAATGGACCTGCCCCTGATCAGGTTCTTGTCCACAGCGTCACGGTAGATGACTGCCGCCGTCTCCCGCACGTTACGCGGCAGGCCGAGAGCCGAGGCCATCCTGTCCAGTTCGGAGAGCGCAAAGGCGAGGTTCCGCTCGGTGGCGTTCGAGACCCTGATCCTCCGCTGCCACTTGCGAAGACGGTACAGCTGCGCCCTGTTCTTCGAGGAGATGGCACGGCCGTAACTGTCGCGGTTCCGCCAGTCGATCATCGTCGAGAGGCCCTTGTCGTGGATGGTGAAGGTCATCGGTGCACCGACACGAGACCGCTTCACCCGCTGGTCGTGGTCGAAGGCACGCCACTCCGGGCCACGGTCGATGAACTCCTCGTCGAGGACGAGGCCGCAGTTTTTGCAGACAAGTTCAGCACGCTCATAGTCGTGGACGAGCTGCCGGCTGCCGCACTCCGGACAGACGTTCTCGGTCGCCTCCTCGCGCTTCTTCTCCGTCTCCCGCACTGTCGTCCGTACCCTCTTCTTCAGAGCCTCGCGCTCGCTCTGAAGCATCTTTAATTTCTCGATTTCTGCCATTTCCCATCACCTTTTGTATATAATTTCTCTCCCACGCGTCCACTGCAGGCCCCTTTGCAGACGACTGCAGCATAGGGCGAGGCCACATTCCCGAAGATGTCGACTACCTTCCCGGCCAGTTTCGTGCGTCTGTCGAAGACATCCCCATAGAGGCGGGGCAACTGGGCGGCGTCGCACCCGACGATCATCGTACGAGAACCGCAAATCTTAACAATCTGCCCCACAAGTTTCAAGAGAACTCCTCATCAAAACTCCTGCAAAAGGGAGTATCATATATAAATTGGGTGGCGTCGATATTTAAACATATCGACAAAATATAAATATGGATTAAATCTTGAGTAAATCCGAAACAATATTTATAGAAAGCGATCTCGCGCACTCGTCCTCAGTTAGCCCTGCTCCGCGTGCAACCGCCATCTTCGCCTCCCTGGTGAGGAGGTCTGAGGGCGCATGGGCATCTGAGTCCACAACCATCATGCACCCTGCGGCCCGTGCCGTCACCGCCACATAACCATTTGTCCTGTTGTGGCCGTTCCGCGAGGTGATCTCAAGGGCGACGCCGTTTTTCGCCGCAAGGCGTGCATCATCAGGGGTGATAAAGCCCGGGTGACCGAGGATATCGACGTCCTTTGAGGAGCAGGCGGCGTGGTTCGTGCCCGGAGCGACAGGTTCGACCGGTGACTCACCATGGACGACGACGACTTCAGCACCCTTCTCTTTGGCGTACGCTGCGAGTTCCGGGATCTCCTCGGGGGGCACATGGGTGATCTCGACTCCGCAGAGGAGGCGGACACCGAAGCGCTTCGCACTCTTCTTGAGACAGGACGTTGTCGTGATCACCTGGTCGATATTCGAGCAGTCGACATGGTCGGCGATGGCGACGACTTCATACCCGAGGACGGAGAGACGGCGGACAAGTTCGATGGGGAGGAGGTCGCCGTCCGTCATCGTGGTATGGGTGTGGAGGTCGTAGAGGCCGCTCACTGCCTCACCTCAAGCGCCCCTGCTACTTTCTGTATGAGGTCCCCCTTCGGCGTCGTGCACTCCACGACAACCCTGCCCTCCCGTTTGAACCAGTGGGCCGGGTGGTGTTTCTCCTCGGTCCGGTATGTCGTATAGCCGCACCTCTTCAGGGCCGCCCCGATATCGTCGACTGTCGGGTTCATGACGACACGTCCGGCAGGGACCCGCCGCCCCTCGGACCTCTTCAGACCGGTGGAAAAATAGCACGGATAGAGGATACAGACACGTTCCATTATAGAATGGTGGATGGTGAACCTATATAGGGGTCACGTTCAATACTCAATGTATGCACCACATCGACGTCCGGATCGAGAAGGACGTATATGCCGCAAATGACCGTCTTGCCGCTGAGAACTCTGCGCACCTGAAAGAACACGGTGTCAGGGCTTTTGACCTCCTCGGTGCCATCGGGTCTGGAAAGACCTCCCTGATCGAGCGGATGGTCCCCCTCCTTGCCGGGCGCGGCCTTGCGGCAGGCGCCATCGCCGGTGATGTCTACGGTGACGACGACTTCACGAGGATTGCCGCCCTTGGCGTCCCGGCCGTCAATGCGAATACCGGTACCGAGTGCCACCTTGACGCGCACCTCGTCGAACACGCCATCGACCACCTCCCCCTCGACAAGATCGACGTCCTGTTTATCGAGAACGTGGGTAACATGGTCTGCCCGACCGACTTCGCCCTCGGCGCCGAGAAGCGAGTCGTCGTCGTCTCCTCGACTGAAGGTGACGATGTCGTGAACAAGCACCCGATGATGTTCCGCGGCTGCTCGATCGGGGTGATCAACAAGGTCGACCTCGCCCCCCTTGTCGGCTGCAACATGGACCGGATGGAAGCCGACATGCGGCGGTACAACCCGGAGATGAAGATCTTCCGGACAAACATGAAGACCGGCGAGGGTGTCGAGGACGTGCTTGACGCCATCCTGAAGTGAGCAGGGTATAAATACAGAGAACAAGAATATATATAGCACTCTCTATGGGATTCCTGTCTCACAGATTGTAATCCTGAGGTGATACTATACAGTGGCAAGGTAGATCCGTACGGCGCCTCACCGGCGGCAGGAACCATCCGGCTTGTGGCAAGAGGCGGTATGAGCACGGCCGGGCCCCCGCAGAAACTCATATCGGGGAGAACAAGAGTCGGATTGTCAGGGTACGCGGCGGCAACACGAAAGTTCGGGCACTCCGCCTGAACGTTGCTTCCGTCTCCAACCCTGCGACCGGCGAGACGAAGAAGTCTGGCATTCTGAACGTGGAGGCAAACCCGGCAAACATCAACTATGTCCGCCGGAACCTCCTCACGAAGGGTGCGATCATCACGACCGATCTCGGGCGCGCCCGGATTGTGAGCCGCCCTGGTCAGGACGGCGTCGTCAACGCCGTGCTGATCCAATAAATCCATTTTTTCCGGAGATCTCCTTGCGGGAGGTCTTCGGCGATGCTGCGGCTGTCCGAACCGGGCGGCCCGCTGTCATAGTCTGAGATAGGCGTAGCCTTCGCTCTGCCGTCTCACGATCTCGCCGATGCCCGAGGGAACGACCTCGACAGACCGCTGGAAGTCGTCCCTGGAGAAACTCATCGCCCTGATGCTGTTGGCGCAGACCGCGAAACGCACGCCCTCTTCAGTCATGCGCCTGATGTCGTCCACGTGCTGGCCAGTCAGGAGAAAGGCCTTCACGCCGTCGCCGTGTGCGACCACCTCTATCTCTACCTCGTCCCCCATATCCAGACGGAGGTTCCTGACCGCCTGAAGGACCGCCCCGGTCTTTCCGGTCTCGGTGAGGTGGAAGAGCGCCCTGTGTCTGACCGTCATATCTCCTCCTCCGTGGGCTTATCCGGCGCCCTCTCCTATCAACCTTGTGCGGGCGCGATCCTCTTATACTGTCAGTGCCTATTCAGCGGCGCGTGACGATGCTGCTACGTACGCGGGTGCCGCTCATTTTTCTCCTCCTCCTCGTCGTCCTGGGTGCGGCGGGAGCCGGAGCGGGGCCGGGGGGCTGGGACACACCCCCTGAAAGGCCCCCCCAGAGCAATGAGATGTCCAAACTCTCTTCCGATCTTGTCGAGATGATCGGGCCTGATGAGAATACCTCTGCAAATACTGCCTTGTCTTCGGGATATGCCGCCCCTCAAGCGGTCACCGTCTATGTCTCCCTGTACCCCCCTGCTGCGACCGCCTGTGTCGACCCCTTTGCCGTGGAGGTGACGGCGCGGGATGAAGACCGCCACCTGGCCGTGGCACGGGTATGGGTCGAGGACCTGAGGGGACTTGCATCCCTCCCCGAAGTGCGGTCAGTGCGGACCGTCCTGCCGCCGTTCTTTGCTGCCGGTTCGGTGGACACTGAGGGCGACGTCCTTCTCAGGGCAGAGGACCTCAGGGACACCACAGGATGCAATGGAACCGGTGTGAAGGTCGGCGTCATCTCCGACGGCGTGGACCACCTCAACACCTCGGTCCAGACCGGTGACCTCCCTCCCGACGTCGAAGTCCTCTCGAACACCCTCGGCGGCGACGAGGGAACAGCGATGCTTGAGATCGTCCATGACATCGCTCCCGGCGCCTCCCTCTCCTTCCACGACTGTGGGGGCGACGTGATCTCCTTCGACGAGGCGTTCCTGGCCCTTGCCGATGCAGGGTGCACGGTCATCTGCGACGACATCGTCTATCTCGACGAACCTTTCTTTGACGAGAGTGCCAACGCCCCTCTTGGTGGCGTCCGGGGCCTCGCGGCCGGAGGAGACGTCCTCCTGGTCTCGTCGGCCGGCAACTTCGGCCTGTCGCACTACCAGGGGGAATACCTTGACGCCGGGAACAGGTATCAGTCCCATGACTTCGGTGGCGGAAGCGTCCTCCTCCCATTCAAGGTCTCTGCCGTGTCTCAGGCATTTGTCGTGCTCCAGTGGGACGACCCCTGGGTCTCGTCAGCGAACGACTACAACCTCTATGTCTGGGACGGCACCGGGTCGCTGGTGGGCATGAGCACCATCGTCCAGGAGGGGAACGGCACCCCCCTTGAAGTGGTCTCCTTCACCAACCCTGACCCCTTCGTCGCGACCTATTACGCGGGCGTCACCCGTGTCAACGGGTCGCCGCGCCTCCTTGAGATCTACACCTTCTACGGTGCCGTCTCCCCCGAGTACAACACCCCATCTGACTCGATCTTCGGCCACCCCGCCTATCCCGGCGTGGTCACGGTCGGGGCGATCGATTTCGAGGACACACTCCGGGGGTACTCCTCGCAGGGACCGGTGACCATCCTCTACCCCTCCCCCGAGGAGAGAGCCAAGCCCGACCTCATGGCGACAGACGGGGTGCAGGTGACAGGTGCAGGCGGTTTCCCGAACCCCTTCTACGGCACGAGCGCTTCGGCCCCACATGTGGCCGGTATCGCCGCCCTGCTTATGGAGCAGGACCCCTCCCTGAATGCTTCCGGTTTTGTGGACACCCTTCTCTCCCCGTCACCTGATTCCGGGTTGGCCGCGTACGACCCTGGTTACGGCTATGGCAAGGCTGACGCACTTGTCCTCAGTTCTGTCCTCAGTCCACCGCTCATCGCAAACTTCTCGGCCTCGCCAGTTGAGGGCATGGCACCCCTTACGGTCAGGTTCACCGACCTCTCGGAGGGTTCGCCTGATGCATGGGCCTGGGACTTCGGTGATGGCAATGTCTCCTCAGACCGGAATCCTGTCCATGTCTATACAGGGCCCGGTGTCTATTCGGTGAACCTCACGGTCATGGCAGGGACGTCGGCAAACTCCACCCTGAAGTCAGGTCTCATCAATGTGGTCCCGCAGGGTCCGCCCGCGGCGAACTTCTCTGCTTCTCCCCTCTCCGGCCCCGCGCCCCTTACGGTGAACTTCACCGACACCTCTGGTGGTTTCCCGACCTCGTGGTCGTGGGACTTCGGCGACGGGAACCTTTCGACCGACCCCGACCCGCAGCATGTCTACGCAGTTCCGGGCACATACGCCGTGAACCTGACAGTCACAAACCCCCATGGCAACGACACCCTGCACCGCCCTGATCTCGTCACGGTGGGACCCCATCTCCTCCGCGCCAACTTCTCCGCAAATGTCACTGCGGGCATGGTCCCCTTTGCGGTCCAGTTTATGGATGAGAGCCGTGGAAATGCGACCTCGTGGTCGTGGGAATTCGGCGACGGCAATGTCTCAACCGATCCTGACCCGGCTTATGTCTATGGGGTGCCGGGGACGTATGCGGTGAACCTCACTGTTGCGGACCCGTATTCCAATGACACTGTATCAAAGGCCGGTTTCATCAGTGCGGCCCCGCAGGGTCCGCCCGCGGCGAACTTCTCCGCCTCTCCCCTCTCCGGCCCCGCGCCCCTTACGGTGAACTTCACCGACACCTCTGATGGTTTCCCGACCTCGTGGTCGTGGGCCTTCGGCGACGGGAATTTCTCGGCCGATCCCGACCCGCAGCATGTCTACGCAGTGCCGGGCACATACGCCGTGAACCTGACGGTCACAAACCCCCATGGCAACGACACCC
>NZ_CALFSA010000224.1 GCF_937919355.1 uncultured Methanofollis sp.
GGTCCCCAGGTACTCGTCCCCGATATTGAACCCGCCGATGAACCCGATAGTCCCGTCGATGACGGCGATCTTCCGGTGGTTGCGGTAGTTCACCCGGTAGAGAGAGGGGAAAAAGACGCCGATCCTGCCACCGGCATCGGTCAGTTCGTGGAAGGCCTCCTTCGACCCTTTCCCGGCCCGCGTCCCCATGGCGTCGAAGAGGAGACGGACCTCGACACCCTCCTTCGCCTTCTCCGCAAGGGCATGGACGACTGCACGCCCGAGGTCGTCGTTGTTGACGATGAAGTACTCCAGGTGGACGTGGTGGCGTGCCGCACGGATCGCCGCGAAGAGTGCGTCGAACTTCTCCTTCCCGTCCGTATAGACCTCGACCAGGTTGTTCTCGGCCAGGAAAGCCTGGTTGTTCTGGAGGAGGGCGAGGATCGTGCTGCGGTACGGCTCCGCAGCGGGGTTCGAGAAACGGGCAGACGGATCTGCCAGTTCCCGGTGCTGCTTCTCAAAGATTTTCCTGAGGGCCAGGTCTTCCTTCTCCTTCACCATGAACATCTTCTGCCTGGTGAAGTTCTGCCCGAAGATCAGGTACAGGAAAAACCCGATCGCAGGCAGGAAGAAGAGCACCATCAACCATGCCAGGGCGGCCGTCGGGTTCTTCCTCTCGAAGAAGATGACGGCGATGGCAAAGAAGACGTTAAAGACGAAGATAATGCTGAAGATGAGGGACAAGTCCATTCAGACCACCCCGCAGGAGAGGGTTGGCAGGAGTCGACGCGGCATGGAGTGCCTCTCGCGGGGACGATATATAATGCCATTGTCAGGTGAGGAATACAAACCCGGCACGACAGCATATGTTGCATGCGCAACAGTTGCATGTACAACAATTATCCCCTCCTGGCACCCACTAGATCCCTCATGCGACAGTCTCGCAAGACAGTCCCTCTCGGGGCCCTTGTCTCCATCATCCACCGGACCCACCACATCGTCATCGACGAGCGGATGAAGAGGTTCGGCCTCTCATCGGGGCAACTCTTCACCCTCCTCCACCTCGCCCACGAGCAGGGCATCACCCAGGAGACCCTCGTCCGGCGCTTCCGCGTCGACAGGGGTACCGTCGCACGGGCCGTGCGGAAACTGGAGGACGCGGGCTATATCAGCCGTACCGTCGACCCCGACGACCGCCGGGCCGTCAGGATCTTCCTGACAGACAGAGGGGAGGAGATCATCCCGGAGATCGTCAGGATAGACAGGGAATGGGAGGAAGAAGTCTTTGCAGGACTCACCGACGAGGAACGCACGCAGGCAGAGAGAACCCTGGTGACAATCGCACAGAACAGCCTCAGGCTCGCAGAGACAGGTGGTGACACCGACTATGCACGACACTGGAAAGAAAAACTCTGAAACAACAAAAGGTGTCTCACTCCTCACCGGCGACCCGAAGAAGGCGATCGTCAGGCTTTCCATCCCCATGATCGCGGCGATGCTCCTCCTCTCGACCTACAACCTTGCGGACGCCGTCTGGGTTGCTGGCCTCGGTTCGGACGCCCTCGCCGCCGTCGGCTTCATGACGCCCATCTTCATGGTCCTCTCCGGCCTCGCCGTCGGCCTCGGGGCAGGCGTCTCCTCCGCGATCGCCCGCCGGGTCGGTGCAGGGGACAGGGCCGGGGCAGACAACACCGCAGTCCACGCCGTCCTCCTCGCCCTCGGCCTTGCTGCCATTCTCACCATCCCCCTCATCCTCCTTGCCGGGCCCGTCGCCGCCCTCCTCGGGGCAGGCGAGATCTCCGGACTTGCGGCGGAGTACGGCCAGACCCTCTTCGCCGGCACGGTCTTTGTCCTCTTCACGAACATCGCCTACGCGGTCCTCCGGGCTGAAGGGGACACGAAGAGGACGATGTACGCGATGGGCGCATCGTCGGTCCTGAACATCGTCCTCGACCCCGTCTTCATCTATGGCGCGGGGATGGGCGTCGCCGGCGCGGCCCTCGCCACCGTCATCTCCATCGCGGCCGTCTCCGCGGTGCTCGTCTTCTGGTTCCTTGTGAAGAAGGACACCTATGTCTCCCTCTCGCGGGAGAGGTTCTCGCCCGATC
>NZ_CALFSA010000225.1 GCF_937919355.1 uncultured Methanofollis sp.
GATGAAAATCATCAAGGACCCGGTGCACGGCGACGTCGAGGTGGGAGAGACGGCCCTCGCACTCCTCGACTCCCCCGCCCTCCAGCGCCTCCGTCATATCAGGCAACTCGGCTTCGCCCACCTGGTCTATCCGGGCGCAAACCACACCCGTTTCGAGCACTCCCTCGGGACGATGCACCTTGCGGCCGTGCTCTGCCGTCACCTCGGCCTCGACACGGGCGAGAGCGACCTTGTCACCGCCGCCGCCCTCCTCCACGACATCGGCCACGGCCCCTTCTCCCATGTCACCGAGGCCTTCATGGTCGAGATGATGGGGAAGGGCCACCAGGACGCCGGCGACCTCCTCGGGGAGGGCGAGACTGCCGGCATCCTCGAAGACCGCGGCCTCGACCCGGCCGAGGTCGCCGCCGTCATCAACGGCACTCACAGGTACGCGGGGGCGATCCACGGCGACCTTGACGTGGACAGGATGGACTACCTCCTCCGCGACGCCCACTACACGGGCGTGCCCTACGGCCTCGTCGATGCCGGGCGGTTGATCAGGGCGACTGTCGGGACCGAGACCGGCGTCGCCCTCGACGCCTCCGGGATCAATGCGGCCGAGTCCCTGCTCATCGCACGGACCCTGATGCGCCCGGTCGTCTACTACCACCATGTCTCCCGGATCGCCACGGCCATGTTCCACCTCGCCCTCCTCTCCCACCTCGCGGGGAGCGGGGACGCAATCAGGGCGCTGATGCGCATGGACGACGCCGCCCTCTTCACCCGCCTCCTCGCCTCTCCCGACGGGACGGCACGCGACCTTGCCAGGCGACTCTACGAGAGGAGACTCTACAAGAGGGCCGTCTATGTCGGCAGAGGCCAGGTGAACGCCGTCGCCGTGCAGGCCCGGACCACCCTCGTCGAGAGCAGGCAGATCGCACGGGCGGTCGCGGAGGCGGCGGGCGTAGGGGAGGAGACGGTTCTCGTCGACATCCCGCCCTTCCCGACAGACATGTCGATGGAAGTGCGGGTGCGGGAGAAGAACGCCCTCGTCGGCCTCGAACAGGTCTCCCCCCTCCTGACGACCCTGAACGAGACGCGGCGGGAACAGTGGCGCCTCGGCGTCTACACCCTCCCGGAGCAGAGGGAGAGGGTGGAAGCGGCGGCCGTCGAGGTGCTCCACATCAAAAAACCGACGCAGCAGGACAGGTTACCGGTGTGAGGACGAGATGGAGAAGGAATATGTTATCGGCGTGACCGGCGCAAGCGGGATCGTCTATGCAAGGCGCCTCCTCGAGGTGCTCTCGGGGACGGCGCGGGTGCACCTCGTCGTCTCCGGGACGGCGCGGGAGATCGCCGTCCACGAAGGCGTGAGCCTCGACGGGTTCCCGGTGATCGAGGAGGACAACCACAACCTGGCCGCGGAGATCGCGAGCGGGTCTTTCCGGTACGACGGGATGGCAATCGTCCCCTGCTCGATGAAGACCCTCGCCTCGATCTCGGCGGGTTTTTCCGACACCCTTATTGCACGGGCGGCCGACGTCTGTCTGAAGGAAAGGCGGCGGTGCATCCTTGTCCTGCGGGAGATGCCCCTCTCGCACATCCACCTGCGGAACATGCTCGCCGCGGACGAGGCCGGGGCGACGGTGATGGTCGCAAGTCCGCCCTTCTACGGGCGGCCGCAGACGATCGACGACCTGGTGGACATGGTGGTCGCCCGCGTCCTCGACCACCTCGGCGTGGAGCACGATATCGGGAAAAGATGGAGCGGATATGATGACGATACGAGAGTTCATTGACAAGATGCGGGCGAAGGGCCTGGTCGACGAGATCGAAAGGCCGGTCTCCGACCGCTTCGAAGCGGCACAGATGGCGAGCACGACCGACAGGGTCCTCCTCTTCCACGACATCGGCGGGAAGAAGGCGGTGATGAACCTCACCGCGAGCAGGAGCACCCTTGCGGCGGCCCTCGGGAGCACGGAGGCCGACCTGGTGAAGAGGCTTTCCGGGGCGTCGTACTCCGGCACCCTGAAACCGATGGGAAAACTGGAGATGCGCCCGGCGGACCTCTCCGAGTTCCCGGTCATGACCTTCTTCCCGAAGGACGGCGGCCCGTATATCACGGCGGGGATCGTCTTCTCCCGTCTCGACGGGGTGGAGAACGCCTCCATCCACCGCATGATGGTGATAGGAAAAGACCGCGTCGCCGCACGCCTTGTCGAGGGCCGGCACACCGACGTCCTCCACAGGGAGGCGGTGAAGAGGGGCGAGAAACTGCCGGTCGCCATCGCCCTCGGCGTCCACCCGGCTATCACCTTCGCCTCCTGCACCCGCGTCCCCGAGGGGAAGGAACTTGAGTTCGCCGCCGAACTGATGGGCGGGGAACTCCCCGTATATGAGTGCTCGAACGGCGTCCTCGTCCCTGAGGCCGAGATCGTCCTCGAAGGGTATATCGGGACGGAGACGGCCGAGGAAGGGCCTTTCGTCGACATCACCGGCACCTACGACTTCGAGAGGGTCCAGCCCGTCATCGAACTCACCGGCATGTGGACGAAGGAGGACCCCATCTACCACTCCATCCTCCCCGGCGGGAAGGAGCACCGCCTCCTGATGGGCGTGCCCTACGAGCCGAAGATCTACCGGGCCGTCGCGGGCGTGACGACGGTCAGGAACGTCGTCCTGACGACGGGCGGGTGCGGCTACCTCCACGCCGTCGTCCAGATCCGGAAGAACACGCAGGGCGACGGGAAGAACGCGATCATGGCGGCCTTCGCGGCCCACACCTCCCTGAAGCATGTCGTCGTCGTGGACGAGGACATCGACCCCTTCTCCATGGAGGACGTGGAGTACGCCATCGCAACACGGGTGCGGGGCGACCGCGACCTGATGGTGATCACCGGGGTGCGGGGTTCCTCCCTCGACCCCTGCCGGGGCGGCGACGGCACGAACGTGAAGATCGGCGTCGACGCCACGATGGTGATGGGAGAGGAGGAAAAATATGTACGTGCAGGATGGAATGACTGATGTATCTGGAACCTGAAGAAGAAAAAATGCAGAATGGCGAGTACGGCGAGACGATGCAGCAGATGATGGAGATCCTCGTCGGACTCGGAAAGGTCTTCGGGGCCGAGAAACTCATCCCGATCGCGAGCGCCCAGGTCTCGGGGGCGTCGTACAAGACGATCGGGAAGTGGGGCCTCGAGTGGTTGCAGGGGATCGACGCCCATGTCGCCGTGCCGACTGTCCTGAACCCGATAGGCATGGCCCGCGACCGCTGGAAGGAGATGGGGATCTCCGAAGAGTTCGCTAAAAAGCAGGAGGAGGTTGTCGCCGCCTACGGGCGTCTCGGCATCAAACTCGAGTGCACCTGCACGCCCTATTATGTCTCCCAGACGCAGTACGGCGAGCACCTGGCCTGGGCCGAGTCGTCGGCGGTCTGTTACGCGAACTCGGTCATCGGGGCGCGGACGAACCGCGAGGGGGGGCCGGGCGCCCTTGCCGCGGCGATCGTCGGCAAGACGCCGTACTACGGCCTGCACATCTTCAAGAACCGCCTGCCGAATGTCGGGGTCACGGTGGACGACCCGGCGGCGCTGAAGGACGCCGCCGACTACGGGGCCCTCGGCTATGTGGCCGGGAAGATCGTCGGGAACAGGATACCTCTCTTCACCGGGATCAGGCCCCCCCGCGACCACCTCAAGGCCCTGGGAGCGGCAATGGCGGCGACGGGAGCGGTCGCCCTCTTCCACGTGGATAAGATCACCCCGGAGTCCCGCCTGCCGACTTTCAAGCGCGACGTGGCTGAGACGGTCGAGATCAGGATGGACGAGGTGCGGGAGGTCTTCTCCGCGGTCGACGTGGACGCAGTCGCGGTCGGGTGCCCCCACCTCTCTCCGGCCGAACTCGGCCACCTCGCCGGACTCCTTGCCGGGAAAAAGGTGAATAAGCCCTTCTTCGTCTTCGCCGCACAGGGGGTCATCAGGGAGAACCGCGAGGCGGTGGCGGCGATCGAGAGGAGCGGGGCGCGGGTCTATGCCGACACCTGCGTCGTCGTCTCGCCTGCACTGGACAGGTACGACGCCATCATGGTCAACTCGGGGAAGGCCCTCGCCTATGTGCCGACGATGTGCGGTGCGGTGGCGCGGATAGGGACGATGGAGGAGTGCGTGGCTGTCGCCACGATGTGAGGGTTATGACTGCCGCACCTTTCGAGAGTCTGCCGGGGAAGGACACGAGAGAGCGGTTCGCCTCTCTCGGCATCCGGGAGGGAGGGGAGACCGACCTCCTCGCCCTCCGCACGATCGCCCGCGACCACGAGGTCGAGGTCTGGGTCTACTTCGACGGGGAGGTCGCCCGCACTTCCACTATCGAGAGCGACCTTGCGGACTTCGAGATGGTCCCGGAGGCCGACCGCCCCTTCATGGAACTCCGCCGCTTTTTTGCATTCATGGAGACGATCGAACCGGGTTTTGCCGCGGCGATGGAGACGAGACCTGTCACGGCGGAGGTCGTCGCCGTCGGGGACCGCGAGGCTTTCTGCGCCTGCGTGCTCGTGCCGAGGCCGTACGTGAAGGTTGTCGTCGGGTAGGGGGACGGCCTCGAAGGTCCCGATCTCCGACGATCAGTAGCCGACGACTTCGATACCCGGGACCTGAGAGAAGTGGTCGTCACGGGTGATCAGGACGCCGTCGTGACAGAGCACCGTCGCCGCGATCACCTCGTCGAAGTCGCCGATCGAGACCCCCTTCTTTTTCAATTCCGCCGAGAGCGGACCGAACACCTCGCAGACACGCAGGTCAAGGGGCAAAATCTCAAAGAGCGAGAGAAGCACCCTGACCTTTTCGATGTTCTTCTCGCTCCGGGCCGAGAGATGGGCACCTTTGTAGAGTTCGAGGGCGGTGACCGCGGTGGTGCTGAGTGCGATATCCTGTTCTTCATATGAGGTGTAAAGACCGACCGCGGGGGGGTTCCGTCTCAGAAGGTCGACGAGAAAACAGGTGTCGGCGACCGGCATCAGATGTTGACCTCTCTCAATCGTGCTCTCCGCATATCTTCGGATACTTTTTCGACGCTGTCGGCGAGGTCGTCGCACCTCCCAATCTCCTTCAGCACCTCGGACAGTTTCCTTTTCCTGGGGTAGTGCCGCACGATCACGTCTGAAAAACTGTCTTTTTCGGATCTTTTCAGACCTTTCAGGAGATCGTACGCCTCGTCGGTGATGGATATCGTCCTCGTCCCCATATGACCCCGTGTATGTATGTGTGTGCATATAAGAATTGGGCCGGCGAGTTATGGAGGGCAATCGCAGGATCGGATCGAGAAGAGCAGACGAGAGGAATACCCCGAAAACGATAGATACCCCGGCACTCCATCACAGATCACCACCTTCATCCCGGAAAACGTCAAAGAGAAAAAATATGGATATCCCCCAGGAGGGTTTCGCGGACGTGCCCGGTGGACGGGTGAGATATCATGTCGCCGGCGCGGAGGAGGGCGGCACCCCCCTCCTCGTCCTCCACGGCGGTCCGGGCTGCACCTCAGACTATCTCGAACCTCTCGCCGTCTTCGAGGGGGCGTCCCACGAGCACCACCACCACCTGGAGGCGACGGACGCCTACCTCGCCGTCGTCAGGGAGTTCCTCGAAAGGGCCGAGAATGGTCCGCAGGCCCCCTGACCCCCACGTTTTTTGCGGCGGTATTCGCCCGCAATCAAAACCCCGACATCCCCCCTTTTCCCCGAAACCTTAAATGAAATGGCACAGAGTGATCAGCGGATACGATGAAAGTCCACTTCAACGACGAGAGTTTCTCCTTCCAGTACCTCCGCGTCCTCGGGACGATCGCCGCCGGAGGTGCGGACATCGGCGAGTGCCTGATGACCGCCGCACGGATCAGGGAACATGACGTCGAGAGCTGGTATGCAGAGTGGCGGCGGACGGCCGAACAGGTTGAGGGCTATGCCTGCGAGGCCGGTGCCGGCCGCGTCAGCGCCGGAGAGGCATATATGCGGGCTTTCTCCTATTACCGGACGGCTGAGTTCTTCCTCCACGGGGACCCGGCCGACCCGCGGATCGTCGAGACCTGGGGGAAATCGCGCACCTGCTTCAGGCAGGCCCTCGCCCGCCTCGGCGTCGGGCACGAGATCGTCGCCATCCCGTATGAGGGGACGACCCTCCCCGGTTATTTCTTCCCGGCGGGCAGGGAAGGGCGGCCGACCGTCGTCCTCACCACCGGCTTCGACGGCACCGCCGAGGAACTCTACCTTGACTACGGGGTCTCGGCCCTGAAGAGAGGATACAACGTCCTCGCCTTCGAGGGGCCAGGACAGGGCGCCGTGCTGCGGGAGCAGGGCCTGACCTTCAGGCCCGACTGGGAAGCGGTCGTGACCCCGGCCATAGACTGGCTCCTCGCCCGGCCGGAGGTCGACCGCGAGCGGGTCGCCATCATCGGCGCCTCGATGGGCGGCTACCTGGCGCCGCGGGCGGCCGCCCGCGACCACCGGATCGCCGCACTCGTCGCCAACGGCGGGGTCTTCGACGCCGACTACACGAAACTGACCGTGATGGCGAAGGACGTCATCAAGGTCCTCCACACCGACCCCGCCACCTTCGACGCCGCCGTGCGGGAGGTGATGAAGACCGACCCCGCGATCCGCTGGGCCTTCAGGCACGGCATGTACGTCTACGGCGCCGCCTCGCCGCACGAGTGGCTCCTCATGTCGCAGGCCTACACTCTTGCGGGGATTGCCGGCGATATCGCATGCCCCACCCTGGTCATCGAGGCCGCAAACGAGCGTTCATTCCCGGGCAGGGCCCGCCTCCTCTACGACGCCCTCGCCTGCGAGAAGGAGTGGATGCCCTTCCCGGCCGCCGAGGGGATCGAGGAGCACTGCGGCACCGGCGGCACGATGCGGCGGAACCAGCGGATCTTCGACTGGCTCGACCGGGTGCTCCGGGCGGGGGAAGACGAGACGGGAACAACAGATAGACGATCGTCCCAGAAACGACATATACTCCACCAGAGATATTTCGCATCGTGGAGAAGGCCCGGTGCCCTGACAGGGCCCTGCACGACTCGCACCGGGAGACCCCTCCTCCACCCCGGGGAAAGGTATGGAGAAAAAGAAAGGGAAAATCATCCTCCTAGTGGTTGTCCTCGTCACGGTCGTCACCGTCGCCAGCATCCATCTCGTAAACCAGAGCGAGGAGACCCGCATCGAAGAGCAGAAAGAGGCCATTCGCCAGACCATCCCTGACATCAACGACCGGGACCTGGAGTACCTAATGTCCAGGAACATCTATGCCACCTATGGAACGGTCCGGCATAACCAGGACCTCGATGAGATACTCCGGTCGGCAAAAGAAGAATTCAAAGAGAAAGATTTCTACCATTGGGACGGCGGCGGCGGCCCGATCTTCGGCCATGGCGTCGATTATCTGAGGTGCATCGAGATCTACCTCTATGACGAATTCCCGGTGACCAGGGCGACCACAGACGAGATCTATCAGGTCATCGAGGCGCATGCCCGTGAGACCGGGACAAACGACACGCCCGTTATCTTCATCCGAGCCGGCCTCATCAAACTCGATACGAGAATATAGGCAAGACCCCCCAAAAGATGGGCGAACATTATAGTACGCCGGAGATATTCGATCCATGCCACGAATAAATAATCCAGACAGAAAAAATCTCATTCTCCTATTTTACGTCTCCATCTTTGCTCTCCTCGCCGCCGCCCTGTATTTTTTCAGGGGCGAAGGCGGGTCCGTC
>NZ_CALFSA010000226.1 GCF_937919355.1 uncultured Methanofollis sp.
TGGCTCGACCTGCTGAAGAAGGCCGCCGAGGCCGACGACCTGGACCTCTGGGCCGATCCCGACGAGCACGAACTCGCCATCAGGAACCGCTTCGCAACTGAACCGAGAAAGAGCCGGGTCGTCTGGCTCCCCCGCTCCGAGGAGGAGATCACATGGTTCAGGGTCTTCGAACCCGAGGCCGACCTGATCTGGGAGGCTCGTCTGGTCTCCGCCCTCAGGGACTATGGCGTGCAGATCCCCGGCGACCGGGAGGATGAACTCGTCCCCCTTCTCCCCGCCTATGTCAATGAGAGGTTCGACAGCCCCCGGAGCGACTGGAAAGACTTCACTGCCGGCTCGGCAAAGGGCGAACTCGTCAACGACCGGAAGATCCTGGAGGTGCTCGCCGGCAGCGCAGGCGAATTCGACCGGCTCAGGTCAGAGGGCAGATTCGAGATCTTCGCCCGCCGTGCCAGAGAGGACTTCGGCCTCCCCGACCCCGAACAGATGGATGAGGAGGCCTGGAGACGGGAGACAACCGCCGTGCTCCTCTGCACCGAGGCTGCAGAGGCCTCCCCTCAATCACCGCCGGCAGAGAAGGCTCGCATCATCCCGCCTGGCCTGCCGCGTGAACATGCCCTCGCCCTGCTCAGGCAGTGGGAGGAGAACATCACCTATATCCCCTCCTTCGAACGTGCCGCAAAGAGGGCAGACACCATCACCTCGCTCGCCCCCTGGGCGGAGGGGCTTGAAGCCCCGCCCGCATCGGCAGGATCGCGGATCGTCGAGGAAGTCGTGCTCAAAAAATTCCTGGACCACCTCAGCGGGATTACCGATGTCGAAGCCCTTGCAGAGGAACTCTACAGAGACCAGACGATATTCAATGAGCGCGAAGCCCGGTTCTGGGGAAGCACTGCCACCGATAAAGTGGGCTGGCGGCACCTCTCCTCGCTCGCCGGCGTCGCCCACCGCCTCGTCACGCATGCAGGGGCTGAAAAGACCTGGACCCGCACAGGCGACGCCATCGAATGGTACGCCAACGGCGGCTGGAACCTGGACGTGGCCGGAGAAGTCCTCTTTACTGAAATCCCTGACCTTCCCGTGGATCTCAAGACGATCAGAGGATCGCTCAGGCGCCACTATCTCAGGACCATCGATCGTATCGGCAGGAGATTTTCCGACCTCCTGGAGAAAGATCAGGCTGCCCTCGCCGCCCTCCCGACAGCAGGAGAGCGTGCTCTCTCTATTCTGGGGGATGCCCCCTCCAGAACGGCATACATCTTCCTGGATGCCCTCCGCCTCGACCTCGGCCACCGTCTTGCCGGGAAGATCAACGAAGGAGAACCCGAACAAAGGGCTGAGGTCACCATTGCACGGGCGCCTGTACCCAGCATCACCTCCCTCGGAAAACCCTTCGCCCTCCCTGTTGACTCCCACACCCTGCGCGTGAACCTCTCTCCAGACCAGAAAGCATTCTCTGTCACCACAGGAGACTCGGGCAACCTTGCTGTCGCGGAAAGGTGGCGGGACTGGTTTAGAAAAACCCTGGGCGTCACGACATTCCTCTCCATCGAAGAGATCATCGACGGCAAGAAGGTGAAGAAAGCGACCTCCTCATCACCTCTTCTTGTCGTCGAAGGTGCGGAGTTCGACACCACCGGCCATGACGGAAGCCTCAAACTCGACGGCGCCGGCGACGACCTCGACCGCTACACAACCGCCCTTCGAAAGTTGAGGGACGCTGGCTATTCTCAGATTATCGTCGTCACTGACCACGGGTTCTTCCACTGGCAGCCCGATCCCGACGAAATCGAGGAGAGTAAACCAGAAGGAGAGCGCCTCTGGACATCACGCAGGGCAGTGGTGGGCAAAAATCTCGCCCATAAGACTGCACTCGCCCTCCCGGTCCCATCCTCGGACCTGACCGCAATGGTCCCGAGAAGCGTCAATGCCTTCAGGACCTACGGGGGCCTCGGCTTCTTCCATGGTGGGGCAACCCTGCAGGAACTCATTGTCCCAGTGGTCCAGGTCCACTGGCCCCAGAAGGCAAAGAAGGTGAACGTCGTCCTCAAACCAGTCGGAGAGATCACAAGCGAGATACCGAGGGTCCAGGTGGAACCCGGGGCTGGCGGCCAGCAGAAACTCATCGGTGCCGATTCCAATCTGCTGTCCCGGAAGGTTCTGGTGAAAATCAAAGATTCGCAAACCGGAAAGGTTATTTTCCGTCATGATGACGCTGTGACCATTGAACCGGCCGGCGAGGCTCAGACAATCGCACTCTCTCTTGTGGATGCCTCATCTGCACCGCCGTTTGGATCGAAGATCCTTGTTGTCGTACAGGATGCAGATGACGAGGAAATACTGGCCAGAGAAGAGGTTGAACTCAGGGTGGAGATAGATGAATTCTGGTGAACACTTCGAGCTCGATGAACTCGACAGAAAACTCGTCGCCGCATTTCCCGGGCGGGTCGTCAGAAAGGATCTCGTTCACAAACTGAAAGTGGGCTTTTCAATCCCCGTGTACGTGCTGGAGTACCTCCTGGGAAAATACTGCTCGACAACAGATGAGAAGGGGGTCAATGATGGCCTCCAGCTCGTTAAGAGCGCCATTGCCGAACGGGTCGTCAGGGCAGACCAGGGAGAACTGATCAAGGCACGGCTGAAGAGATCGGGATCGATGAAGATCATCGACCTGGTGACGGTCACCTTCGATGAAAAAGATCAGGGAGGGAAGTACTGGGCACACCTTGCGACCTCGGGGCTTGACAAGGTACACATCGAAGAAGACTTTGTCGAGAAATATGAACGTGTGCTGACCGGTGGCGTCTGGTCCAACATCGAACTCGTCTATGACGAAAATATCGTGCACGGCAATGTCACCCGCCCCTTCGTCATCGCCAACATGAAGCCCATCCAGATCGCCAGCGCCAGGATGGACGAGTGGATCGAGGCCCGTCGCCAGTTCACGCGGGAAGAATGGGTGAACATCCTGCTGAGGTCGATAGGATACGAACCAACGCATCCCGACCTCACATGGCGTGTGAAAATGCTCATCCTTCTCAGACTCATCCCGATGGTTGAAAAAAATTACAACCTCATCGAACTGGGGCCCCGTGAAACAGGAAAATCCTTCGTATATCGTGAAATCTCTCCCTACGCCATACTCCTGTCAGGAGGACAAGGATCGGTGCCAGACCTCTTTGGATGGAAGAACCGGAAGGACAAGCCTGGCCTGGTCCTCAAGAATGATCTGGTGGCATTCGACGAAGTCGCAGGATCACACTTCAAGAACGAAACAAACAAGCAGATATTCAAGGGCTACATGGAACAGGGCTCATTCTCACGCGGCGACGACAAAGGGACCATCTCCGCCGAGGCGGGCATCGTCTTCAATGGCAACATCGACGGCGACGTCGAGTCGATTGCCAGGACATCACACCTCTTCGCCCCCCTGCCAGAGACGATCAGGAACGACACGGCATTTCATGACCGGTGGCATGCCTACCTCCCTGGATGGGAGATGCTGAAACTCAAGCCGGATCATTTTACCCAGCACATGGGTTTTGTCGCTGACTATATGGCCGAGATCTTCCACAACGGCCTCCGCCCCCTGAACTATACCGATGCATACGATGAATTCTTTTCATTCGGCAACCATGTCGGCCAGCGTGACAGAAAAGCTGTTGTCCGGACAGTATCTGGCCTCATGAAACTCCTCCACCCGGATGGCACCTGCTCAAAGGAAGAGATGGCAGAGTACGTGGATATCGGCCTCGAAATGCGACGGAGGGTCAAAGAGCAGTTGAAGCGGATGAACCCGATCGAATTTTCGCGGGTGAACCTCTCGTACCTTGACAAAGAAACCGGGGAAGAGTATATCGCTGAGTGCTCCGAGATGGGGGTGACGAAACTGATACCCGACGGCCCCCTGGTGCCGGGAGACATCTTCAGCATCGGCTGGGACCCGACCCTTGGAAGGGTGATGCTCTTTCGAATACAGGTCGCGGCCATCCCGGGATCCGGGCATCTCCGGGTGGTCGGGCTGACCTCCAAGGCACTGAAAGAGTCGGCACAGATGGCGTACAACTATCTCCGGCTCAACGGCAAGAAACTGGGGCTTGAGCAGGATATTGGCAGTTACGATCTGAACATTCAGGTTCTGAGCCCGGGACATGCAAAAGAAGCGGGAGACATGGGGGTTGCATTTTATGTGGCCATTCTCTCGGCCATCGTAAACAAACCCCTGGGAGGCGGGCTCATCATACTTGGGGAAATGACGCTCCATGGAATGCTTTCCAGAGTCGAATATCTCGGTGACAGGATGAGAGTCGCGATGGATGCCGGGGCAAAGAGAGTCATTATTCCGACTGTCAATGCAGCCGATTTCGGAAGCATACCCCCCGAACTGCTGGACAAAATTCGAGTGGAGTTCTATTCTGATCCGATGCAGGCAGCATTCAAGGCAATCAGTGAGACGTAACACCACAATTTTTCTTTACATCCGACGTATGAACCAACTATGACCCACTGGATCGCCTCCTCGAACCGTGACAACGCAAAGATCCTTGATGCGAAGCACATCTGGGGAGTTCCAAAGCGGAACAAAACCCTCATGCATCGGGTGAAGCCCGGGGACACCATCCTCGTGTACGTCCGGCAGGAGAAAGAGGACGACACAATCCTCCCCTCAGCGATAACCGGAGCCTACGAAGTCGTCTCCGAACCCTACGAAGACCACTCCCGCCTCTTTACCACCCCGCCGCATATGGGCGACGAGGTCTTCCCCTTCCGCATGAAGGTCAAATCAGTAGCGGTCTTTGCCGAACCGCTGGAGTTCAAGCCCCTGATCCCCGACCTCACATTCATCACGAACAAAACAATGTGGTCCGGCCACCTCCGGCAGGCCATGCGCGAGATCCCCGAGGAGGACTACCGCCTCATCCTCAAGCGGGCTGGAGAGGAGGCATAACCGATGCCCAACATCACCGGCGTCACCTTCCCGGTCCCCAAATCCCTCATGCCCCGGTTCTTCGCC
>NZ_CALFSA010000227.1 GCF_937919355.1 uncultured Methanofollis sp.
CCAGTTCGCCAACCGGTGAGGGGGATGGCTCACCACCGCGGCGACGGTTTCCCTCCCCCCACCATCCCCCGACAAAACCCGATCGTCTCCCCGACCTCATTTTTATGATGGACCTCGGGGTTGATGATGACCGGGTGGTCGAACGTCCCGATCTTTGCACAGATCCTCCCCCACGGGTTCGGGTCGCCGACCGACGGCGTGCCGTGCTTCCGGTGGATGAGGAAGGCCGGCGGGATCAGGTCGAAGGAGGCGAAGCACCTCTCCTTCGTCACCGTGTGCAGCTGCTGGACGTCGAGCACGCAGCCGAAGGACGCAAGGAGGTCGTCGCCCCTCGCGGCCACGTCGTCGGCAAGTTTTCTGATCTCCCTCCCCTCCTGGATGCACTGCCCTGTCCTGTTCTCCAGCATGACCGCGGGCCGCATACCGAACGCCCCCTCATAGGCGTCGAGGAGGGAGACGACAGAGCCGATGATGTCCTGGGTGGTGTTCCTGCGGTCGCCGGGGTGGACCTCGATCAGGTCTGCCGAGGACGTCCTCAGTCTTTCACAACCTCAGACCTCATTTCACTGTCTTTCATCACCTCCTGAAATACCATCATGAGGATCTCCTTGCTCAGGTAGCGCTCATTCTCTGAGGAGGAGTCTGACCCCTCTCTTGCCCGCTGAAGGATGGTAAGGAAGAGACGGCACTGGAATTTCTCATCATTCAGGCTTATGTGTACCTGTTCTGAAGTTTTTTCGAGTTCTGTCTCCGTAGACTCTCGCAGTTTCTTGTAATCCACCATCCAGTCTTTTGCGTTGGGAAGTTTTGCCTGGCATTTCCCGCAGTAGTTTGCGTCATCGCCACACTGTGTATGGCAATCAGGACAGACCTGCATACATCATCACCACCTCATCGTCTAATGAATCTTTCCCGACGTTGAATGACCCTCTACCAGGACTATTTTTTCCAACCGATACGCTCACGAACCCACTCACATATAGCCAATCTCAGAGCAAAACTATCTGGAGATTCCGGGATTCATCTCATTCCTCATGAGAAAATGTGACGAGGGCGTGTATCATGGGGGTATCGTGGAAGGAAACACCACAATCTCATCATTAAATATCCCTGAAGATCTCATTTTCACCCCTCTCCCGCAAAAATATATATCGTGACAGATACATTTCTTGAAAAATACATTCAATCGTATGAATTGAGAAAATCATCCCTATGATGCCCCATGATCGAGATCCACCCCCATTTATACATCGGTAATGAATCAGATTACGAACAACGCGTCAGATACGAAACTGGATGGTGCGTGGTCCATGCCTGCAAGGAGCCCTACCACCGTCAGGCACCGGGATACACGGGTCGGGCCGCCCCGAAAGACCACCCTGAATATCTCATTGCACGGAGAGACGACCACCTCATTCTCAATCTCGTGGATGCCCCGGACCCGGCCTACATCCCCAAAGAGATCATCGATACGGCACTGGAGTACATCGACACCAGCCTGCAGCAGGGCAACCGTGTCCTCGTCCACTGCAACGAAGGGCGTTCACGGTCGCCGGGGATCGGCCTGCTATATCTTGCGGCGTACACCGATATTTTCAGGGGACTGGATTTTATCCGGGCAGAAACAATCTTCCGCTCGATATATCCCCCGTATAACCCGAAAGCCGGCATGAGAGGCTACATGATGGAAAATGGGGACACCTACTCCGGAGCATCAGAAGAACCCGGCGAGGACCGAGAGACATGAGCGCTATTGATCTTGACCAGGCGACCGCCGACGCCCTCATCGCTCTTCCGAAGGTCAGGGCAAATGATGAGGAGACTCACTTCCCTGTGGCAGGAGGGCATCTCTCTCTGCCCCTCCTGTCCCGCGACGGACGTGAATCATTTTCCCTTGATATCCGGAGAGGCAGGTTTGATCTCAGGAAAGGCACATACCAGAACCGCGCACGACAGATTATCGTGCTTGTCAGACTGGATTTCGGGGGGCCACCCCATAGAAATCCTGATGGTGCAGAGATACCCTGCCCCCATCTGCATATATATCGGGAAGGATATGGAGACAAGTGGGCAGTTGCAGTGCCCTCAGACGCGTTTCCCCATCTCCCGGATCCGTGGCAGACCTTGCAGGACTTTATGCACTACTGCACCATACTTGATCCGCCGAATATTCAGAGAGGAATTCTATGATCGGTGAAGTCCAGGGCCTGCTGGACGCGTACTCCCGCTGGCTCAAGGAAAAGACGCAGGTGCGGCAGGTGGACGAGTGGGTGGAGATCACCACGCCCTATCTTGACCGCCACAACGACTATCTCCAGATCTACGCCCGGCGCCGGGACACGGAATATATCCTGACCGATGCAGGCTACATCCTCCAGGACCTGGAGCAGTCGGGCTGTAGACTGGACACGCCGAAGAGAAAGGCGCTGCTGATGATGACGCTCAACGGGTTTGGGGTGAAACTCAACGGGGACATGCTCGAAGTGCACACATCTGCCGCGAACTTCGCCCCCGGCAAACACAACCTGATCCAGGCGATGCTTGCGGTCAACGATCTCTTCAGCCTTGCAACGCCGATGACGGCAAGCCTCTTTTACGAGGACGTGGTCGCCTGGCTGGACACCCACGAGATCCGGTACACCGCAAATATAAAATTCACCGGGCATAGTGGGTTTGATCACCTCTTCGACTTCATCATCCCCAGGTCCCGCAACCAACCAGAACGTATCCTCAAGACGATCAGCAGTCCGAATCGCGAGACAGCACAGGCGGTTGCATTCTCGTGGTTCGACAGTAAAGAAGTTCGCCCGCCTGACTCCAGAGCATATGCCATCCTGAATGACGCCGACCGTCCGGTGCAGGCCGGGGTGCTGGATGCGCTGAGAAGGTATGACGTGACCCCTGTCGTCTGGAGCATGCGGGACC
>NZ_CALFSA010000228.1 GCF_937919355.1 uncultured Methanofollis sp.
GGGATCTCTCAGAGGTGCTCCAGCGCCTCTCTCCCCTTCATGCCTTCGGCGATCCCGAGGGCCCGTGCCGGGCCGTTTGCCACGGCGATGGTGCCGGTAAGGATGTCGTCGACAGTCCTGATCGACGGCCCGGCAGACGGCCGCACCTTCGCCGCCGGGTAACCGAACTTCTCCAGGGCCTGCACGTCGACGACCCCGCAGCCCACGAGGCCCTTCTCCGTCTTCACGAAGACGAGGTTCACCGGTCCGAGGGGGACCACAAAGCCCTCCGCCTTCTTTCCATTGATGGTGAGAGATGTGCTCTCCATACACCCCGTGACACTTTTGAGGATATGAAGCGCGTGGGGGAAAAGATACGTCACCTTGTCGGTCGAGAGCAACCTGGAGAGAAAAGTTATGGACGATCGATCTGGTGGCCTTCACAGGAAGGCTCGCTCAGGGGTTCTGTCCTGTAGAGAGAACATCTGCCCTGTCCCTGAACTCTACCTGTTTCAGCGCCAGCGCCCTCCTCTCGATAAGGTGCCAGGAAGCGTAGGCGAGGGGGAAGGTCAGCAGGATCGAAAGGGCGGAAAAGATCCAGAGGGGCATCGATGTCCCGAGATAGAGGACGATCGTCTGCTGGACCGGGTAAGCATAGATATAGACGCCGTAACTGAAGTCGCCGCGGTCCCCGAAGGTGTTCAGGGCCGGGACACCCAGGTGGGCGACGGTGAGGACAATGTACGGCACGGCAACAAGGGCGAGATAGGTAACGTAGGGGGTCTGCGATGCAGCGGCAAGGGCAACCGCAAGGAGGGCGGCGGTCGCGGGGTCATAGCGGTGTTCCCTGTGGTGGACGGCGAGGTACGCCCCGATGAGAAAGTAGAGAGTGAACCGCACCTTCGCGAGGCCGTGGTCCCCGGACACCACCGTCCAGAGGGCGAAATCTGCGGCGATCAGACCGAGAAGGACGTCCTTCCTCCGCAGGAGACCGACGACGCCGAGGAGTGCGACGAGGATGTACATCACGAACTCCACCGGGATCGTCCAGAGGGACGCGTTCACGAAAGTGACGGGGTTTGACTGGAAGAGCCCGAGGGCAGACCCGTTCCAGACAGAACCGGGAGAGGCGAGGGTGAAGGGGGAGAAGAGTGTCATGAAATAGTCGGCGAGAGGGAGAGTCGTCGCCAACGGACCGATGATAAGGAGCATGAAGATCAGGGCCGGCACCAGTGCAGGAAAGACGCGGAGCGACCTCTTCCAGAAATATCTTTTCACGTCCGGTTGCGCCATCCAGCTCTGCGGAATGAGGTAACCGCTGATCACAAAAAGGCTCGCAAGGGCGGCCTGCCCGACCAGCAGTGCCGGTGAATTCCCGGGTATCGCCGCATACCCGACTTGAAGGGCGCAGGCATGGGAGACGATGATGACCAGTGCCGCCGCGAGACGGAGAAAGTCGAAGTTGTTTGCATGCCGGAGGGAAGGCTCCACACCTCTGGGATGGGCAGGCGTGTATATAGACATGTGTATTGAGAGATCTCTACCGGCGCGAATGCTATGGCGAGCATTCCCGGCCCTCTGTTCGCGGCCTGGACGAAGGGAACCTTTATCTGCTTCTGCTCTTACTGAAGCTCTACATGATCAAGGTCGCAATCAACGGATTCGGCACCATCGGCAAGAGAGTCGCCGATGCGGTCGCCGCTCAGCCCGATATGGAGGTCGTGGGAGTCTCCAAGACCCGGCCCAGTGCCGAGGCCTACATCGCGAACCAGCGCGGTTACCCCCTGTACATTGCGGAGATCAACAAGCGTAAGGACTTTGAGGACGCCGGGATCGAGGTCGCCGGCGACGTCACCGAGATGATCAAGCACGCCGACATCGTCGTGGACGCCACGCCGGGCGGCGTCGGCGTGAAGAACAAAAAACTCTACGAACTCTACGGCGTCAAGGCGATCTGGCAGGGCGGCGAGGACCACGAGGTCGCCGGGTTCTCCTTCTGCTCCAGCTGCAACTATAATGAGGCGAAGAACCGCCAGTTCGTACGGGTCGTCTCCTGCAACACCACCGGGCTCTGCCGTATTATTCAGGCCATAGACGAGAAGTTCGGGGTGGAGAGGGTGCGGGCGACGATGGTCCGCCGCGGCTCAGACCCCGGCGAGGTGAAGAAGGGCCCGGTCGACGCCATCGTCCTCAACCCGGTCGAGATCCCGAGTCACCACGGTCCCGACGTCCAGACCGTCCTCCCGCACATCAACATCGTCACGATGGCGATGATCGTGCCGACGACCTTCATGCACATGCATGCCATCCAGATGGACCTCAGGAGCGATGCGACCCGCGAGGAGATCCTGGAGATCATCGAGAAACACCCGCGGCTGGGCCTTGTGCGCAAGGGCACCGGGATCACGAGCACCGCACAGTTGAAGGAGTTCGCGCAGGACATGGGCCGGAGGCGCGCCGACCTCTACGAGAACTGCATCTTTGCAGAGTCTGTCGGGCTCGTCGGCCGCGAACTCTTCCTCTTCCAGGCGATCCACCAGGAGGCCGACGTCGTCGTCGAGAACGTCGACGCCATCCGCGCCATGATGAACGGGGCCGACGATGCCGCCACCTCCATCGCGATGACCAACCGGGCACTTGGCTTCACCGCCATCTGAAGAAGGATTAATCCCCCGGAAACCCAACACTCTTTTATGGATCCATACTCTCTTGTCACGCGCAATACCGTGGAGATCGTCACCGACGAGGAGCTGCGGGCCCTCCTCCAGAAGCCCGTCAGGCGGGTCTACGCCGGTTACGAGCCCTCGGGCGAGATCCACCTCGGCCACCTGGTGACCATCAACAAGCTGATGGACCTCCAGAAGGCCGGGTTCGAGGTGACTGTCCTCCTCGCCGACCTGCATGCCTTCCTCAACCACAAGGGCACGCTCGACGAGGTCAGGGAGACCGCCGAGTACAACCGCCGGTGCTTCGAGGCCCTCGGCCTGAAAGACGCAAAGTTCGTCCTCGGCACCGACCTTCAGCTCAACCCCGAATACGAACTCCTGGTCCTCCAGCTCTCCCAGGAGGTCACGGTCAACCGTGCGCACCGCTCGATGGACGAGGTCGGCCGCGGCATGGACCACCCGGCCGTCTCTCAGATGGTCTACCCGATCATGCAGATGGCCGACATCGCCCTCCTCGGTGTCGACGCCGCCGTCGGCGGCATCGACCAGAGGAAGATCCACATGCTCGCCCGCGAGTACCTGCCCGGCATGGGTTACGCCTCGCCGGTCTGCATCCACACCCCCATCATCAACGGCCTGGACGGTAAGAAGATGTCATCCTCTGCCGGAAACCTCATCTCGGTTGCAGACACTGAGGAGGATATCAGGACAAAGATGAAGAAGGCTTTCTGCCCGCCGGGTATCGAGGAGAACCCGGTGCTCCAGGTGCTCCAGCACCACATCTTCCCCCGCTTCGAGACGGTCGTGATGCACAGACCGGCGAAGTTCGGTGGCGACCTTGAGTTCTCCTCGTACGCCGAGGTGGAGGCCGCGTACGGTGCGGGCAAGATCCACCCCCTCGACCTGAAGACGATGGCCGCCGACTACCTCGCCGAGGTTCTCGCCGGCGTGCACGACGCTGTGGTGTAAATAGTATGGTTTCGGACAGGGAAGGACGTGAATTCGACCGGAAGCTCGAAGAGATGGGCATCCGGATCAAGGACGAGGACTCCAGGAAGGTGCGAGGCGAGGTCTTTGACGAGGACACCCTCCTTGCCCTGTACCGCCTTGTTCACAGGAAGAAGATCTCGGCGATCGGGGGGTCCATCTCCACCGGCAAGGAGGCGAACGTCTTCCTTGGCGAGAAGGATGGGAAACCGGTCGCCATCAAGATCTACCGGATGAGGACGGCGAACTTCAAGGCGATGGCCGACTATATCATTGGCGACCCCCGTTTTGCCGGCGTGCGGAAGACCCGCAAGGACATAGTCTTCACCTGGACGAAGAAAGAGTTCGCAAACCTCAAACGCGCCCACGAGGCCGGCGTCCCGGTCCCGGAGCCGTACGCCTTCGACAGGAACATCCTGATCATGGAGTTTATCGGCGAAGACGAGTCCGCGGCCCCCCAGATCCGAAACGTCGAACTCGAAGACCCGGAAGGTGTATACGGGGCTGTTGTAGGGGAGATAAAGAAACTCTTTCAGGATGCTAGACTCGTCCATGGCGACCTGAGCGAATTCAATATACTCTGGCACGAGAAACCATATATTATCGACATGGGCCAGGCGGTCACCCGCGAGCACCCGAATGCCGGGACTTTTCTGATCCGGGATATCAGGAATATCAACCGGTTTTTCTCCTCTTTCTGCCCTGTGGAGGCGGAGGACGCGCTGGTGCGCGAGGTGACGGGCGGGTCGGTCCGCTCCCTGGCCGAGAAGGATCGGTGAATGAGATGACAGTACAGGAAATCAGGATTGGTGCAAACAGGATAGGCGCTCTCATCGGAAAAGACGGGGCCACGAAGAAGGCGCTGGAGGAGAAGACCGGGACCACGGTCCAGATCGACAGTGACGAGGGCGAGGTGCGGATCGAGGGCGAGGACGCGGCAAGCGTCCTCAGGGCGACAGACGTCGCCACTGCGATCGCGCGGGGTTTCTCGCCCGAGCGGGCGTTCAGGCTTCTTGAGGACGAGGACCTCACCCTTGACGTCATCGACCTCTCCGTGGTGGAACCCACGCCGCGCCAGCAGGAGCGCCTCCGCGGCAGGATCATCGGGAAGGCCGGGAAGGCCAGGGAACAGATCGAGGACATGTCCTATGTCGGGATCTCGGTGCAGGGCAAGACGGTCACCATGATCGGGACGCCCGAACACCTCAAGAACGCCCGCACTGCCATCGAGATGCTCATCAATGGCGTGCCCCACGAGACTGTCTACTCCTTCCTGGAGAAGAAGAGGCGCGAGGAGAAGGAGAATATCCTGGACTACTACTACTGATCTTCTCGTGCCCGGCATTATTTCCTGTGGAGAGATATATACATCCACAATCTATATTTCCTGTAATCTATGGTCATGGTCTTGAATTTCGAGTGGAAACAAAGGGGTCCATATGAAGGTTGCTGACCTGCCTCTCCCCGAAGCCCTCAGGTCGCAGTACCGCGCGCACGGGATCGAAGCGCTCTACCCTCCCCAGGAGGCCTGTGTCAGGGCCGGGATCTTTGAGGGGAAGAACCTCCTGTGCGCCATCCCGACGGCAAGCGGCAAGACTCTCGTCGCCGAGATGGTGATGCACCGTCATATCGTCGATGGCGGCATGTGCCTGTACATCGTCCCTCTCAAGGCCCTCGCCACCGAGAAGTACGAGGATTTCTCAGGGAAAGGTGTGAAGGTCGGGGTGGCGACCGGCGACCTCGACCGGAAAGATACCTATCTCGGCAAAAACGACATCGTCGTCGCCACCTCGGAGAAGGTGGACTCGCTCCTCCGGAATGCCGCGCCCTGGCTCTCCCGGATCACCCTCCTCGTCGTGGACGAGTGCCACCTCATCGCCTCCCCTGACCGCGGGGCGACCCTGGAGATGGTGATCGCAAAACTCAGGCACAGGAACCCGGCGATGCAGGTGATCGCTCTCTCGGCGACTGTGGGCAACCCCGGCGCCCTTGCCGGATGGCTCGACGCCGAACTCGTGACAAGCGAGTGGCGGCCTGTCGACCTGCGGGAGGGTGTCTTCTGCAATGGCACGATCCACTTCGAGGGCCACGAGAGAGAGGTGCCGGCGAAGTCGAAGAACGACGACCTGAACCTCTGCCTGGACACGGTGGCGGAGGGTGGGCAGTGCCTTGTCTTCGTCTCGTCGCGGCGGAACGCGGAGGCCTTTGCGAAGAGGGCTGCGGGCGGGCTGAAACTCACCGAACCTGCCCTCGACAAAGCGGCAGACGATATCGAGCGCGAGGCCTCGACAGACCTCGGGAAGACGCTCGCCCTCTGTGTGAGGAAGGGTGCGGCCTTCCACCATGCCGGCCTCTCCGCCGCAGAGAGGAAGGTCGTCGAGGACGCCTTCAGGACAGGGGCGATCAGGGTGATCTCCTCGACGCCCACCCTTGCGGCGGGCCTCAACCTCCCGGCGCGGCGGGTGGTGATCCGCGACTACCTCCGCTTCGGCGACGGCGGCATGGCGCCGATCCCGGTCGGGGAGTACAAGCAGATGGCCGGGCGGGCAGGACGCCCGCACCTCGACCCCTATGGCGAGGCGGTGCTCATCGCAAAGAGCGAGAGTGCCTGCCAGGACCTCTTTGAGGCGTACATCGCCGCCCCGCCCGAGGAGGTCACCTCCCAGTGCAACTCGGAGAACGCCCTGCGCACCCATGTCCTCTCCCTGATCGCAACCCGTTTCGTGCAGAGCCGCGGCGAGGTGCTCTCCTTCATGGGGGAGACCTACTATGCCTACGAGCACCAGGGACTGCGCTCCACCATCCACGAGACAGTCGACCGGGTGATCGACTGGCTCGTCGACACCGAGATGGCCGTGGAGTTCGGCGACCACCTTGAGGCGACGGAGTACGGCGACATGGTCTCCCGCCTCTACGTTGACCCGAGGAGTGCGGAGGCGATCGTCGCCGCCCTGCGAAATGCCCCGGCCTATACCGACTTCGGTCTCCTGGAACTCATCTGCGAGACGCCCGACATGCTCACCCTGTACCTGAGGAAGGACGACCCGGAGATCCTCCACCGCTTCCTTGGCGACCACGAGGAAGAGCTCTGGACGGTCGTGCCGTACGGTTCAGACGAACTGGAGGCATTCTACTCGTCGGTGAAGACCGCGATGCTCCTCTCCGAGTGGTCAGAGGAGGTGACCGAGGCGATGATCTGCGAACACTTCAATGTGGGGCCGGGAGACATCCACAACAAGGTGGAGACGGCGGTCTGGCTCATCCACGCCGCCTCGCGCCTTGCGTACCTCTTCAACCGCCCCCTCGCAAAACCGGTCGCCGAACTTGGGACGCGGCTGAAGTACGGGATCAAGAAGGAACTCCTGCCTCTCATCAGGCTCCGCGGTATCGGGCGGGTCCGTTCCCGTCGCCTCTTCGACATGGGCATGACGACGCCGGAGGAGATCAGGGCGGCAGGCGTCAGGAGGATCGCTCCCATCCTCGGTGAAAAGATCGCGGCAAAGGTCATCGCCCAGATCGAGGGGAAGGAGATCTCCGATGACACTCCTGCCGGGGACGAGGTGGTCGAGACAAAAATCGAGCGGCGGCAGACGACGCTCTTTGCATTCGAGGGAAATCATGGAGAGTAACTGCGATATCAGGGAGGCGGTCATCGAGATCCCTGCGCTTCCCGCATTTCTGGAGACGATGAAGGGGATCGCGGAGTCGGCAGGGACGCACATCATCTGCTTCGACGCCGACGAACTCGCCGGCAGGGCCCATGCCGCCAAAGCGGTGCGCCACGCCCTCCGCGCCTGGCAGGAGGGGCGGGCGATCGCAAACACCCTGGAGATGGAGGCCCTCCTCTATGCGGCAGGGACCCGCCAGTGCCGGGTGGCGACAGGCATCGGCCTCCACGAAGGGACGAACCGCTGCTATGTCTGCCTCTGTCCGCCGTCAGAGGCGGCGGCGGCCGCGCTCGGCAAAGTCATGAACTGGACGGAGGAGGACTGGGAAGGGATCGACGGGGAGAAGGAGCGCCGGCTCATGGAGCGCTACGACATCACGCCCGAAGAGATCGATGCGGTCGGAGGGCGTATCCGCCCCCTCGTCATGGAGAGGGTCGCCCTCCTTGAAGTGAACCGGTGAAGTCCCGCCTGAAAGATCTGGTGGGGGCCGGTTTCACTCCTGCCTTTTCTGGCCCTGGTGAGATCCCTGTGTGGAAATTCTCCCGGCAGGGGTCATGAGAGACGTCCTGTAAGGAGTGCTGGTTTGGGGACGACCGGGGGGAGGGGGACGTGAGGTCAGGGAGGTCGAAGGCCTCCGGGCACCCCCGGGCGGGTAGTAGGGGGCAGGCAGTGAATCCGTGCGTCTCTCCCCTGCGGTCGCGGGGAGACATTCCCTCTGGTGTGAAAATTTCAAAAAACTATTTTTACCCTCAGTCCTTTGCCATGAT
>NZ_CALFSA010000229.1 GCF_937919355.1 uncultured Methanofollis sp.
AGTCATCTATGCGATGGCCCGGTACCGCGGTCTCGGCGCCGAGTCGATGATACTTGCCGGCATCGCCCTCATGTACCTCTTCTCCGCGGTCACCTCCCTCCTTCAATACCTCGGCACCTCAGAGGAGGTGCAGGAGGTCGTCTTCTGGATGTTCGGGTCTCTCGGCCGGACAGACTGGACAAGCCTCGGCATCGTCACCCTCATCATCGCCCTCTGCACGCCCTATCTCATCTGGCGGGCATGGGACCTCAACGCCCTTGCCGAGGGGGACGACATCGCGGAGAGTCTCGGCGTCCCGGTGAAGAGGTCGATGACAATCTTCATGCTCATCGCCTCCCTCATCACCGCCGCGATCATCTGCTTCACCGGGACAATCGGATTCATCGGGCTCGTGGCGCCCCATATCACCAGGATGGCCATCGGCACAGACCACCGTTTCCTCCTCCCGGCCTCCGGCCTTGTCGGGGCCCTCCTCCTCCTTGGCGCCGACTGTCTCGCACGGACCCTCCTTGCACCGGAGGTCCTCCCCGTCGGGATCATGACGGCGTTCCTCGGCGTCCCCTTCTTCATCTACCTCTTCCTCCGCGGGAGGAATGCCTGATGGTCCGCCTTCAGGTGAGAGACCTGTCTTTCTCGTACCGCGACAGGCAGGTGCTCTCCGGCGTCACCTTTGCCGCGGAGGGGCCCGCGGTCCTCGGCCTCGTCGGCCCGAACGGGTCGGGCAAGACGACCCTGATCAAGTGCATCGACGGCATCCTCAGAACACGGGGTTCGGTGGACCTCGACGGCGAGGAAGTCGCGGCCCTGCCGCGGTCAGAGGTGGCGAGGAGAATTGCCTATGTCCCGCAGGGCGTCGCGAACAACTCACGGGCAACTGTCTATGAGACGGTCCTGATGGGCCGCCGTCCTCACATCTCCTGGCGGATACGGGAGGAAGACGAGGAAGAGGTGATACGGGCCCTGGAACTCCTCGGCATCGAGGACTTCGCCTTCAGGGAGGTCGGCACCCTCTCGGGCGGCGAACGCCAGAGGGTGATGATCGCCCGCGCCCTTGCCCAGGGTTCGCCCCTCCTCCTCCTCGACGAACCGACGAGCGCCCTCGACCTGCGAAACGGGATGGAGGTGCTCGAGGTCGTGCGCCATCTCGCACGGGAAAAGGGCCGTCTCGTCGTCATGGCGATCCACGACCTCTCCCTTGCGGCGCGGTTCTGCACTGACCTCATCGTCCTGAAGAGGGGAGAGGTCCATGCACGGGGGTCTCCTGCAGGCGTCCTCACGCCTGAGGTGATCGCCGATGTCTACGGAGTCGAGGTGACGGTCGAGGAGAGAGACGGCGTGCCGTACATCTTCCCGATACGGCCGCTGCGAGAGGAGTGACCCTGCGCGCCGTGTGCATCAGGGAAGCAGGGCGCCGTGCCCTGCCATGGCATGACATGCTCATCCCTGTGCCGGGAAGAGAGGAAGAAAAGAGAGAGCATGCGGTATCTCGTCCAGAGTATATCCCGGTACACAATATTATCCATCGCAGGAATAATCGGCGCAATTCGCCAGAAAAAACGCTTCTCGCATAATATTCCTGCATTTTATCAATCCCGCCCCGTATTGCCGGAGTAAGTCGAACTCTATTTCCCCCACCGGCGCAAACCTCACACTCTGGTATTTCATCTCCACCCGATGGATTGCCAGGAGATTTCAGAACAATGCAGCGTTCTTTCCATCATATCAGTGATGACAGGTGCATCTTCGCCTTCGGCCCCTCCAGTTCCCCCGTGGAGAAGGCCAAACCCGGGGATGTCATTGCTTTTACAACCCTCGACTGCTTTTCCAACCAGATCACCGCCGAAGACCAGTATGTCTCCGGGATCGATTTCTCGCGGATCAACCCCGCCACAGGCCCTGTCGCCATCGACGGGGCGGTACGGGGCGACGCCCTCAAGGTCAGGGTCCTTGAGATAGCCCCGGGCAGGCGCGGGACCATTGTCACCATCCCCGACGCCGGTGTGCTGGGTGCGGAGACCAAGAAGTCGACGACCAGGATCTGCCAGGTCAGGGACGGATCTGTCCATTTCTGCGGCATCACGATCCCGGCCAGGCCGATGATCGGCGTCATCGGAGTCGCCAGCGACGAAGAGACTTCCTGCGGCAACCCGGGGCGCCATGGCGGCAACCTCGACACCACGCTCATTTCTACCGGCGCTACCCTCTACCTCCCGGTCTTCCGCGACGACGGACTCCTCGCCCTCGGCGATGTCCATGCCGTCATGGGAGACGGCGAGGCCTGCGTCGCCGCCTGCGAGGTGCCGGCCGAGGTCACCGTGAGAGTCGACCTCTGCAAGGGCCTAGCCCCGGCATGGCCTGTCCTCGAGACCGACGACGCCTTCTTCATCCTGGTCTCCGACAAAGACCTTTCCGAAGCCTTTGAAGAAGGGTTCTCCTCCGCTGTCAGCGCCCTTGCAAAGGCCAACGACCTCTCCTGGGAAGACGCCTACATGCTCGCAAGCCTCGTCGTCGACGCCGGCGTGAGCCAACTCGTCAACCCGAGAAAGACCATCAGGGTCAGAATTCCGAAGAGTATGATGACGATAGGTGCGCTCCTTGAAGCGCTGCACATGGACGCGTGAGGCGGGGATATGGCAGAAGAAAAACTCGACCGTGTCCTGCGCCTGCGGGACCTCGTCGCCTTCGCACTCATCGCCATGGTGCCCATCGCCCCGATGGGGATCTACGGGATCGTCGCTGTCCTCTCTGACGGGCATGTCCCTCTCGTCTACCTCCTCGCTGCGATCGTCATGTCGTTCACCGCCTGGGCCTATGGCCAGTGCGCCTACCGTTTCCCTGAAGCGGGGTCGGCCTATGCCTACGTGCGTGAAAGTTTAGGATCGCATGTCGGTTTCCTCGCGGGGTGGGCGCTCCTCCTCGACTATATCCTCATTCCCGGCCTGGTCATCCTGGTCTCGGCCCTCTGGATCGAAGCGGCGACAGGTCTCCCCTTCTACCTCTGGGCCCTTGTCTTCCTCGTCCCTGCGACGGTCCTGAATATCCTGGGGATCAAGCGGGCCGCAAAGGTGACAATGGGACTCTTCTTCTTCGAGATCGCCGTCTTTGTGATCTTTGTCCTCGCCGCCGCCGCAAAGATCATCACCGACCCGTCGCTCTCGTTCACGCTTGCACCGTTCTATAACCCGGAGACCTTCAGCGTAGGGGCCATCCTGTCAGGCGCTTCCGTGGCCGTGCTCAGTTTCCTGGGCTTCGACATGATGACCACCCTGGCCGAGGAGACTGTCGAGGCGCGGAAGGTCGTGAGCAAGGCGGCCCTCATAGTCATCCCGCTTGTCGCCTTCTTCTTCATCTCGCTCACCTACTTCGGTGCGGTGATCCATCCGGGCGCCACCTTCGAGGACCCCGACGTCGCCTTCTTCTTCATCGCGCAGGAGACAGGCGGGGACTGGCTCCAGGTCCTCTGCATGCTCGGCACGGTCATCGCCTGGGGTGTCGGCAACTGTCTTGTCGCCCAGGCCAGCGTCTCCCGTGTCCTCTTCTCGATGGGACGCCAGGGGCATATCCCGGCCATCTTTGCGAAACTCCACCCGACGTACAAGTCGCCGTACATCTCGATCGTCACCGTCGCCGTCATCACCGGCGTGCTCCTCTATGTGCTGACCCTTCAGGACCTCTCGTCCCTGGTCAACTTCGGGGCGCTGACGACCTTCATGCTCCTGCACCTCTCGCTTGCCTACCGGTTCATCGCGATCGAGGAGACCCCGAAGATGGCCGTCATCCCGGCGATCGGGTTCTTCCTCACCGGGGCGATCTGGTACAGCCTCGACATCTTCGCAAAAGAGATCGGGTTTGCCTGGGTGATCATCGGGATCGTGTACCTCGCCATCATCACGAAAGGTTTCAAGGTGAAGACCACCCTCCCGGTGGAATAATTTTTTTTTCTGGGAGGTCATCCCGGACCTGATCCTGTCCCTCCGTTCCATCAATGAAATGACTCTTGACTCAGATTATCCTGTTTTTGCACCTGTACCGGGGGGATTTCACCTTCTGGTCCCCCATCATTGCGATAGGGAGGGGTCCTCGTCCCTCCGGTCGCTCCGTCTTTCCCTCTGATTTTTCCGACCGGTCACGTCACGGCATTCATATCTGGGGAGATACAATCACTTCCCGTTATTATGATCCCCCGTCTTTGCGAGGAGAAGGAGGCCCCTGACCGGCGGTATATCCTCATCATCGCCACGGTCGCCGCATTCCTCACGCCCTTCATGAGTTCGTCCATCAACATCGCCCTCCCTGCCATCGGGGAGGAGTTCATGGCAGATGCCATCCTCCTCGGCTGGGTCCAGACCGCCTTCCTCCTCGCCTCGGCGATCTGTCTTGTCCCCTTCGGGCGACTCGCCGATATCAAGGGTATGAAGAAGGTCTTTCTCGCCGGGATCGTCATCTTTACCCTCTCGACCCTCGTCTGCGGCCTCTCGCCCTCGGTGCACGTCCTCATCGCCCTGCGCATGGCCCAGGGGGTCGGCGCCGCCATGACCGCCGTGACCGCCGTGGCAGTGCTCACCGCGGTCTTCCCTGCAGGCGAGCGCGGGAGGGTGCTCGGGATCAATGTCGCCGCCGTCTATACGGGCCTCTCCATGGGCCCCTTCATCGGGGGGGTTCTGACCCAGCACCTCGGGTGGCGGAGCATCTTTCTCGCCGCCGTACCTCTCGGCCTCCTCGCCGTCGTCCTCACCCTGCGGTCGCGGGGCGAGTGGTCGGCGCCCCGCCCCGAACCCTTCGACCTCACCGGTTCGGTCGTCTACGGGGCGACCCTCCTTGCCCTGATGTACGGCCTCTCCCGCATCCCTGAGGCGGCAGGCTGGGTGTACCTCGCTCTCGGGGCCTGCGGCCTCGCCTTCTTTGTCAGGATGGAGATGCGGACAAAAAACCCCGTCCTTCAGGTGCGGATCTTCAGGGAGAACCATGTCTTCACCTTCTCCAACCTTGCCGCCCTGATCAACTACAGCGCCACCTTCGCGGTCGGTTTCCTCCTCTCCCTCTACCTCCAGTTCAACCGCGGCCTCGACCCCCAGACGGCAGGACTCATCCTGATCGCCCAGCCCATCGTCCAGGCCCTCCTCTCCCCCGCGGCAGGGAAACTCTCCGACCGCATGGAGCCCCGCATCGTCGCTTCGGCCGGGATGGCGGTCTGCGCCGTCGGTCTCGCCATGCTCTCAGTACTCACCGAAGAGACCCCGTACCCGTACATCCTCGTCTCCCTCGTCGTCCTCGGCACCGGCTACGCCCTTTTCTCCTCGCCGAACACCAATGCCATCATGAGTTCGGTGGAGAAGCGCTACTACGGCGTGGCCTCGGCCACCCTTGCGACCTCCCGCCAGGTCGGCATGATGCTCTCGATGGGGGCCGTGATGATGATCTTCTCTGTGGTCATCGGGCGGGTGGCGATCACCCCGGCCGAGCACGCGCAACTCCTCTCCAGCGTGGACCTGGCATTCATGCTCTTTGTCGGTCTCTGCGTCCTCGGTGTCTTCTTCTCCCTGGCGCGGGGGCGGGTGCGGGAGGAGACACAGCGGGCCTGAAAGGTGGGCGATTCCCTCTGGCCCTGACATCCTCTCCGGCGCTTTGAGGATGGAGTATCTGCTGCATGGTCTTTTTCCCGTCTCCAGGGGTTAATCCATTTATGTGATCATAACGAAAATAATATGGATATGATGGAGAAGAGGGAGCAGCGCCCGGCCCTTCCGGGGTGCGAGGACGGAAAGGCGCGTATCCTGGACCTGCTGGAGGAGGAGACCCATGGTCTCTCGATCTCTGATATCTCCCGGAAGATCGACCTTAACCGCAACTCAGTTGCGAAGTACGTGAACATGCTCGTCATTGCGGGGAGGGTCGAGATGCAGGTCGTCGGGTCGGCAAGGGTCTACCGCCTCGCCGTGCGCTTCCCGGTCTCGACACTCTTTCCTTTCCTGCCCGACCCCGCCGTCACCGTCGGTTCGGACCTGAGGGTCAGGCACGTCAATGCACTCTTCTGCGCTCGTTTCAACATGGAGGAGGGCGAGATTGTCGGCGTCCCCGTCTCGGAGACGCCCTGTGCTGTCCTCGACCTCCTGGCCGACGCCGGGTACCTTGAGGTGGCGGTGAGGGGGAAAAAGGACGGCAACGGCACCTGGCACCCCCTTGAGGGGGAGTGCGGCGCCTATGTCGTCTGGACGGTCCCGGCCGTCTTCGAGGACGGGGACCACGGGGCCATCGCCGTCATACGGCAGGACTAGGTCTCCGGCCCGTGACCTGCTTCCAGACAGAAGGGGCGGGACGGCACTCTGCCTCAAGAGGCACGCTCTGGATCGCCCTTGGGGATATCCGTTGACCCATATCAAATAAAATATACAAATAGTTATGTATTACTGCCCCCATGTAAAAATACATGAGACTCAAAGAAATATCACTGGCACTGCTCCTTCTATCGGTGCTTTTCATCTCGGGATGCCTCTCAGAACCCGCCGCGATCAACGTCGCGACCGGGGGAGCATGGAACGGGTCCTATATCCTCGATGATGGAGACGAAGTCGTTCTCTCCGGCGAAGGCCCGACGACCATCCCGCTGGGAACAGGGTCAGGCGAAGTTGCAGGTACATTTTATAAAACCGGTCTTTCTCCAGATCCCATGGTGGTGTCCCTCTCTCGCGGAGAGAGAGTGCTCGTGGAAGGGAACACCCCGGTGCCGGGCGGGGCGGTCATGTTCACCTGCAATCTTTCGACAGGCCGGTACGAACTGAATGCTCACACCGGAGGTCCGAAGGAATATCTCCTGAATGTGCTGTACGATGGGCCGTGGGAGGCTGAGGTCCCTTCAGACGAGGGGATACACCCGGTGAACGGGACAGGCTGGAAGGTCTATTCCTATAATTCAAGTGACCTGGCTGTCCATATGAGCGCACGGAAACTCGATGCATCGAATAATTCGCTGACCATCGGCATCCATGACGCACATTTCCGGAAACTCGCCGGGAACAGTACCTCTGAACCGAATGGCGCTGTGTCGGTCTCGTACGCTGTGGAGCCAGACCTCATCTTCAGAAGCGGGGTGAAAATTTCGGTCTCCTCTGAAGAGAGATGGAAGGGGTGGTATGCCGTGAATGAAACCGATACATCCATCGAGGGGTCCGGAGATAATGAGACATATTACCTGGGCGACGTGAGCGGACTGGTCCGCCTGAATGTTCAAAAGTCCGGCACCGGCAATGGGACACTCTCCGCCATCATAGAGAAAGACGGCACGGTCTTGAACAGCGGTGAGACCTCTGAAAAAGGAGGGACAGTTACGCTCCGGGCAAATGTTTAAACTCAGAAAGCGTCCCGATGCCCCAGATGAGGAGAAGGTGGGAGACCGCAGAGTGGGGAAACCCATGAGCGCTATTTTTTGATCGCCCACCTTTCATCCCTTTTCAATCTTATAATCTGACTGAGATCCTCTCTCACCTAAAATATGGTATCATGATCTCGCCCGACGAGATCGGTGCGCCTGTCCGCCGGTCTATGAAGCGGTAGGTGAGGTAATGACCCGACTCGACCGTGAACTTTCCTCCTCCTTCTCCCCAGGAGATGCCGTCCGTATCTCCTTCATCGGCGTACAGGACGAACCTGTCACCGAGGTGCACCTGGTCGTCGTCACCCGAGAAACTCTCGAAGTACTCTGTTCTTCCAGAATTGTCAGGACCATTCCTGATGACGACATGCTGCGTGGCGTCGTCCCGCACGCCAAGGCTCACCTGCACCTGGTCGAGGGCGAGCGGGTCGCCGGCCATGTGCTCGAAGACGACCATATACTCGCCGGTTTCTGTATCATGGACCACCTCGGACGCAATCAGGTCTGCCCTGACCGGTTGATCGTCCTCTCCCGCCGCACCGGTGGCGTACACCGCCACCAGGGCCACGATGATCAGCGTGACCGAGATCATCAGCATCACCCCGATCACCTCTGACACCGCATTCTCCGTAGAATTTATACTCGTGTGCATATCATTCACCGTTCCTTCAGGAGAATACTGCTCTTATGAAGGAGAGCGCCGCTTGGCAGGTGGTAGACCGTCACCTCCACCACGGCCGACTCCTTGATCCGGTCGGACACTTTCCCCTCAAGATCAAGGAATGCATCAGTTGCCTTCAGGCCCCCGGTATCCAGACTATCCCCCGCCCTCAGGGTATCGGCCCCGAGGAGTTCTTCCAGGTCTTTCCCTTCATGGGACGCAGAGCACCGACTCCCGTGTACCCAGGTGGTGACCTTGAGGTCTCTGACAGCGAGTTGCTCCCCGCCCCGGTGCTCGAAGACGATACAGAAGCCGTCCCCGTTCCCTGCAGCGTATACCGCAAGGTCCACCGAGGGCGCCCTCTCCTTTGCACCGACCGCACCGCCGGCAAAGGAGGCGACGAGTGCGGCGAGTACGATCACGATCGCAAGGAGGAGCATCACCCCGATGACCGGCGAGACCGCCGTCTCCCTCTCCGCACCTAGCATACGCTCACCTCTCCGGTCACGGTCCTGAGAGTCACGCTCACGGGATTTCCCACAGGGTCGAACTCAAGCGTGTGTTTATCAGGGTCATACCTGTCGCAGGGGATATCATTGCAGATCGCATCCAGACAGTCGGTCATCATGGAGTCTGGCGTGAGGTCTTCAAAGACGATGCGACTCACTCCGGTCACGGAGACCTCTTCTGCCGTTGCATTCAATGTGAGTGTGGCGATCCCGCTCCCGGTGATGAATGCTTCACCTTCCTTCGGGGTGAGGTTCACCACGGTGATCTCAAGGTCAGTGCCTGAACCGACCACATCGACGAACGACCCGAGGAACGCCCCACCGTCTGCAAGGGCCGCGGCCCTCGTGGAGTAGCGTGAAGACTGCGGCACCGCCCTCCCGTCCTTCGTCACCTCGACAAAACCGTACTCCCACCGGTACCCCTGCGGTTCCCAGGTGGTAAACGAGGGGACGTACGAGACATTCACGAGAGAGGCGGAGGCCGGCGGATGATTATCGACCGTCACCTTCACCAGGGGTTCATCCCCTATGGTGACCGTCCCGCTCGACCTGACCGGACTCAAGAGGACATCGCCGCCGCCAAGGGAGAACGGTTCGCTGAACCTGGCCGAGGTCTTCTGCGACACCACGTGGTCGATATCTGATCCGAACCTGACAAAGGCGTCCGCCACCTCGTGGGAGTGCTCGATCTCGGACTGCTGTTTCAGCCCGGGAAGATAGGTCGCGGAGTAGATCGCAATTGCCGTGGCGATGATGCCGAGGACCAGCATCAGTGCGATCACCGTTGAGACTGCTTCGTCTTTCTCCACCTCAGATCTCCCCCGAGTAGACGACGTTCTTCTGCGTCACCAGGCGCACGATATCTCCGCCCTTAAGAGGACGGTCAGGGGCGACCTCCAGGCGCCCGCCGAGGTCGAATGCCCCGGTGGGATCGCCGTTGTGGTCATAGAGGGAGACGTCAGGGGACGTGTACTCTTTCCTGTCCTGTCCCTCCCTGAGAATGACCACTGTCAGGTCTTTCTTCTCCACCCAGTCCCCGCCTTTGTGCCAGAAGACCACGGTGGAGTCGTCGGAAACATTCGTCATTGCGACCTCGACGCTCGCGTCCCGGCCGCCCGGGATGAGCGAGAATACCGACGTGGCAAAGAGGGCGACCAGGATGATGACAAGCACTATCATGATCATCTCGCCGACGACCGAGGAGACCGCTTCATCGTATTCTGTTCTGTCATTCATGGAAAACGCCTCATATGATATAGACAAAGAGGACCACTGTCGCGGCCAGCATCACGCAGACATGCTTGAGGCCCGCAAGTACGCTGTTCGACGAGAGCTGCCCGGCCATGATCCCGGAGAAGAACCCGATAATAATTCCAACATTGAACATCTCCCTGACATTTGTACTGATATCAAAACTGACGTCATACGCGGAGAAACTGGAGATAAAGGCGACATTCAACTGGTAGGCCGAATAGAGGTAGATGCCGAACGAGAGATAGATCACCGCCAGGTAGACGAACGAGACATTCAACCGCTTGGTCTTCATCTTGATGTAGTGCTGGAGGTCGTTGATCGCGATCGTCAGGACCTCGCGGATGTAATCTGTCACCTCGCTTGCACGTACAAGGAGCGAGATCGCCCTCTTCACCGAGACAAGACCGATACGCTCCTCCATCCGTACGAGAGCGCCCGAGACGCTGGACCCGAGCCTGAGTTCTTCGGCGGCGATCTTCACCTCATGGGAGAGGACGCCCATCGAGGTGTTGGAGACCATGAAGATGGCGCCCTGCAGCGTCATACCGATATCACGCATATCCGCGATCTCGGCGAGGAACTCGGGGAGTTGCGCTTCGATCTTCAGGACATACCGGCGGCGTGCCTCATAGGCTATCATCACCGGCACCACGGTTACGATGACGGCAAGACAGACGAAGACCTCCATGGTATAGGTGGGGAACACTGATCTGAAGGGACCAAACCGGTAACTGAGGAAGAGGGCGACGAGCAGTCCAACACCCATCACCGCCCCGACCGTATAGTCGGAGATGAAGAAGGTCCCGGGATGGCGGAGGATCTCCATCAGGCGCAACCAGCGTTTTCTGGACTCCAGGTTTTTGAGGAACTTCTCGTCAGGTTCTTCCCTGGCGTCGGCACTCAGGATATCGGCACCAAACTCGGAGTCCCGTACCTCGCGGCGCGTGACGTCGAGGTTGTCGGGCGGGAGGAGGACATAGAGGATGAAGATGAGCACGACCGCTCCCAGAGGGAGACCGATGTACATGAGCGGCATGATGCCTGCAAGCTGGCTCTGTCCGGTGAGGTTCTGTGCCACCAGCATGATGATGATCGCTATCGGGCCGGCGACAAACACGGTCACGTAGATCTCGGCGATCATCTCCAGGATCTGGAGGAGGGATTCCTGCTCCTGGCGTGCGAGTTCGCGGTATGTCTCCGATTTAGAGTTGAAGAAACTGACAAGGCTCCCTCCACTCCGGTAGACCAGCGAGAGGTCGTTGATCAGTTCTTTGAAGTTGGCCGAGGGCGTGACCTCCTGGACATTCCGCATTGCGGTGAGGAGGTCGAGGCCGAAGAGTTCGACGTCCCGCACAATGAGCCCGCACTCCTTCGAGACCTCGCCGTAGAGGTCGCCGGCCTCGTAGACGGCCCTGAATATATCATAGAGCGTGAAGGTCGATGAGAGGGCCTGCATGTAGGTGACTGCATGGGGGAGGTCCGCCTCGATCCGTGTCCTGCGCCCTTCTGCCTGGAGGACGGGGTAGAGGCAGATGCCGGAAAGCACCAGGCCGGTTATGACAATAAAACCGATCAGGACTGTAATGCCGTACGGGAGGACGGGGAGGAGGTTGACCTCGATCCCGAAGAGGGAGAGGAGGAGAATGGAGAGTACGTAGAGGAATCCAGCGAGCAGGGTTATGACCAGACCGTACTGCAGGTATCGGACGGCAGGGACCGGGATGTGTGCCGCGAGCAATGAGTGTGCGACCGTATCCCTGAAGGTACCGGGGGGTGTAGTCTCTGTCATCGCTGTTCCTGCACCGTAATGTCCTGTATCATCTGCCCGACCATGGAGGGAGTGAGGGCGCCTTTCCCGACCATTTCCTCGAGGGCGTCCCTCCGGACCGCAAGCGCTGATTCTAACTGCTCATTGTCCCACCCGTTCTGGTAGGCGATCTCATCAAAGACGGCCGAGTGCTCGTACACCCTGACAAACCGGTCTGTCCGGTGGTCCCAGGTAAAGAGCGGGTCCCACCTGATTTCATCGTCGACGACATGGATCTCGTTCAGCGAGAGGCACCGGCGGAACCCCCTGCCCTTATCATAGAGGAGACTCTGGACAAGCACCAGGTCGAGGGCGTTGAACATCGCCACCGGGACGTTGATGGGGTCGTGGGTCAGGCGGTTTATCGTCTCCCGCACGTTTCCTGCGTGAACGGTGGAGTAGGTGGTGTGCCCGGTGTTCATTGCCTGGAAGAGGGTCTGCGCCTCCTCGCCCCGCACCTCGCCGACGATGATATACTCCGGCCGCTGGCGCAATGCCGCCTTCAGGAGGTGGAACATCCCGACATTCCCTGTGCCGCTTGCGCTGGCGCTCTCCCGCGTCCGCATTGGCAGCCAGTTGGTATGCGGCAACTGGATCTCGCGGGTGTCCTCGATGGAGACGATCTTCGCCACCGCGGGGATGAAGAAGGAGGCGGCGTTCATCGTCGAGGTCTTGCCGCTCGCGGTCCCGCCGGCGATGATCATGCTCTTCTTGTTCTCGACGGCAAGCCAGATGTGGGCCATCAGGTCGAGGTCGTAGGTGTGGTTGGCGATGAGGTTGGCCGGGGTCATGGGGTCGGCCTTGAACTTCCTGATGGTGAAAGAACTCCCTTTCGAGGATATGATGTCTGAGTAGGTGATCTGCGCCCTCGACCCCTCGGGGAGGGCGGCGTCGACGAGCGGGGTCGAGAGTGAGAGTTGTTTGTCGGCTTTCTGGGCGAGTTTGAGCACGAACCTGTTCAGCTCTTCATCGTCAAAGATGCAGTTTGTCTGGATGTTGGCATATTTCCGGTGGTAGAGAAAGACCGGGATGTCAGGGCCATTGCAGGTGATGTCCTCGATCTTATCGTCGTTCATCAGGGGGTCGAGTTTCCCGTAGCCGATGAAGTTGCGCCTGAGATAATATACGAGGACGTCCACCCGTTCATCAGGTATCTCCGGGTCGAAGGAGCGGATCACCTTTCTCAGGAGGGACGGGTCGAGGGCGAGTTCGCCCCTTTTGCGGGCGGTGTCATAGATCAGCATCGCCCTGAGCTGTTCAAATGTCTCTTCAAGGATGATCAGTTCTTTTTCCGTGACCCCGGGCTCGACGATCTCGTACCTGAGGGTGGCCGAGTCCCCGCGGGAGATGCTGGCGTACGAGAAGGGGGGGACCAGCCAGTAGCGCTCGACAATATCCGCTGCCGGGTCTGCGGGGGGGAGGCCCAGGATGAAAGGGGACGGGTCGGGGACTTCATCTGCTGCGGTCTCAGCCCGGGGGGTCTCCTGTGTCTTCTTTCTAAAGAGGGAGGAGATGAAGGGGATGTCGAACATCATATCCCTCCGGCATAGGTCTTTTCGGTCGGTTTGCCATGATATTCAATGGCCACATCCACCTTGCAGTTCCTGACAAAGACCGCCAGCGCGTATTCTCCGGGGCCGAAGACGGCTTCGTCCTTCCGCAGGTCCGCACCATAGACCGTCTGCCACCCGAAGGTCCGGTCAAAGACCGCTGCACCGTCCTCGATGCGGTACACGGCGAACCTGACGTCGCTGTACGGGGTCATCTCTTTCTCCGAGTGGGCAGAGTCCATCTTCCGAACTGTATAGGTGACCCGCCAGGGGACAGGGGCGACGACCCCGGCGACACCACGGAGCGAGTAACTCTCCGGGTTCTCAAGCAGGGTGTCCTGCATATCGAGGACGGTCTCGTGGAGGTGCCACCTGTCGTCATAGTCCCAGGCGATCCCGGACGGGTACCAGGTGTCTGCATAGTATTCTCCCACCGGTTTCAGCCAGGTGACCGGCGGCGAGGAGAGTTCGGAGACAGGCATGCGAAGGGCCGCGGTGAGACTCCTGTCCGCCGAGAACGATGGGTCTTCACCGAGGGGTTGCTCTCCGGCGATGGTGGTGTCGGCATCGAGACGGTCGTCCCGCGAAAGGGTCCAGCCCGTCCAGAGACCGTCTCCGCCATTGAAGTACGGTTCCATCCCGTCGTATGCGCCGCGGGGAATGCCTTTCTCCGTGGTGTTCACGGCCCATGCAACGGTGACGAGGACCGGTTGTTTCCAGACGGCGTCCTCTATGACGACAGTGACGTTGTCGGGCAGGTCCACCGGCCCTGAGACGAGGGTCCTGTTCGCCGGGTAGTAGCGTACGTCGTCAAGGGGACCGGAAGAGGTGGCTGTGTGCCAGACGGCGTCGCCCGAGTACCACCCTGCGTCGGCACCGCGGCCTTCAGGGAGAGTGGCGAGACATGTCTCGTTCCTTGCGTCGTAGACAAACCTGCCCGTCCGGGTCTCTGTAACGACCCCGTAGTGCCGTCCGGGGATTGTGCCGTCACTGACGAGTCCGAGCGCGGTGGCTTCGGGGATGATCGTGCGCCGGTCGATCTTTGCGGGGTAGTACAGGAGGGAGACGCCATACCCCATCTTATCGAGGATGGCGGCGGCAAGGACGGCGTGGTCCTCGCTGTCCCCTTCCCCGGTCGCAAGGGTGATGACAGGGTAGTTCGGGTATGCACCGGTCTGCCGGCGTTCTTCGTCTGTGGTGTATGCGAGGCTCTTTACAAAGGCGAGGACGTTGCCGACGGTGTCGGTGTCACCGTAGCCCGAGGCCAGGGAGGTGGCGAGGAACCATTCCGCGATGGTGCCGACGACCCCGTCATCGCCGTCTGTCACGACGTACTCTGCCATTCTCTGCGGTTTGTCCTCATAGACCCCGTATGGCGAGGAGACAAAGCGCTGGTAGGTGGCGTTGGAGATGTAGAGGTCCATCTCCATTCCTGTCCCGCGATAGGTCCAGTTATAGGACTTCGGGCCGGCGACCTGTTTTTCCTGGCCGTGGAGGTCGGGTCCGTCAGGCCCGGGGGTGGCCGGGACCTGACCAGGACCGAGGGGGCCGTCGCCCCCGCCGCCGAGAAAGCCGGAGAACCTGAGGATGGCGAGGGCACTAACGATAATTATCGCTATCACAAGGATGGCGATGACTTTCTTGAACACGGACTCGTCGAAGGCGAGGTCCACACTTATCTCCTCCTCGCGATCAACGCCCCGACAAGTGCAACAACCGCAATGTATGCTTCAAAACCGGGGGACTGTGTCGTCATGGGTGTGGGCGTGGTCTCCGGGACCTGGGTCTGTGTCAGGCTTGCATAGGGGGTGAAGGTCGGAGACGGAGACGATGGAAGGGTTTGAAGGGACGGGTCCTGCTCGGGTTCGCTCACTGAAGAAGTCCTCTGGCTTCCTTCCCTGTGGAGTTCAAAGGTACTGGTGCTCTTATACCTGACCTCCTTGCACTGGACGGTGACCTCGTACATTCCCGGGTACCATGAACTGGTGTCGATGGGATCGTACGAAAACGGGCGAAGTCCTGTGGAGGGTTCGTACTTCCCCGGGACAGTGTAGTCGACCGGGATCTTCATGACGGTATTTGCCTTGCCCCCATCGTAGAGGTCAAGTGCGGTGATCTTCAGTGTTAATTTGTCGGCAACATCTGTTCCATCGGCGGTTGTCCCCTTTCCGGCAAGGTTGGTCTTTCCTTTGACGACCAGTTTATCACCGACAACAAGGTCGCCGGGCGACCTGATCTGAACCACGGGGGCGTCAACGGTGAAGGTGTCCATCGTGTATATGTCGTCGATGGAGGGCGAGTCCAGCGCCTTCACCAGAGCATCGGCAGCGTTTCTGGTATCGAGGGCTCCAAGGTTCACTTTCAGCGTGCCGTCCGTATCGAATATCTGGTTCAGGTCTCCCCTGAAGAAGAGGTTATTCTCAGGCAGGAGGTCGAACTGGTTGTTCTGACCGGGATGGTGGTAGACGATGAAGTAGTCTCCCGGTGTGAGGTCGTAGGTGAAGTTGCGCGAGTGAGTGATCCCGTACGATCCTTCGTCGCCGAGCGGGAACCTGGAGTTAAAGTCGGCATACCTGAAGTTCGGGCCGAAGATGTACCACTTCATGTGGCCGGTGGAACCTGTTATCCCCGTGTTGCCCGGACTCCCCCTGGCATACCACCATGAATAGAGGTAGTCACCGCGAGCAAATGCTCCCCCGGTTTTTTCATCGAACTTTGCGTGAATTGTCGGACTGCTCAGTTCGTATTCCCATGAAGGGGGGACTTCGCCGTCGATGGAACCGGGAGCGCCCGGATAACTGCTCTTCTGGTACCCGATAGGCTGGAGGTTGGCATGGACGGTGTATGTCCCGTCATCGCCGGCGAACTTCGATGTCTCCCATCTGTAACTCCACATTCCAAGGACCGGGTTGTAGGACGTCACGGTGAATGTATCAGGTGCGGCGTCCACCACTTCCTGTGACAGATCGGTGAGAGGGGCACCGTTCGGGGGCAGGTTGGGCCCTGTGACGGAGAGATAGACCGGGATGAGATCTGTTGCAGATGTTTTGTCGATATTTTTCAGGGTCCCGGACAATACGATGATATCGCCAAGGACGTACTGGTTCTCATCCGGTTCATCAAAGATCAGGTCCATGGCTTTCTGGTCGACGTAGAAGGTCGTCGTCACCGGCTGGACGGTATCGGGGCCGGTGGCGGAGACGGTATAACTGGTGGGCGGAGCGTCCTTCGGGATATGAATATTCAGCCGCACCTTCCCATCCCAGTCGGGGTGGGCACGCACATGATAGTCCGAGACCTTTGGTTCGTCCCATCCGCCACCATCGAAGAACGGGAAGCCCTCTCCATTCTCAGGGACAGGCAGGCTGAGGTCATACTGCATGAAGGGCATGCCCTGGACGGTGAGAGTGAGGTCGTTGTTGCGCTGCACAGAACTCTCGGAGAGCGTAAGGGTAAGCGGGTAGTCCTGTACCCTGAATGAATACGGCAGTTCATAGTCCAGGTCATTCAGGGTCATGCGGAATACCATTGTTACGTCGCTGCCCGGAGAGATTGCCCTCTGGTCGGAGAGACGGAACACAAAATCATTGTCCGGTATTGCAGGGTCTGCGGCGAGGTCTTTGAGAGAGACAGTATTTCCTGCGGTGTTGATTATGCTGCTCGTTTTGATAGTGCCCTGCAGTTCGTACTCATACCATGGCGAGTCCTGGAACTGGTTGAGGGGGAGGGTGTGGTCGGGCATCTGGAACTGTACGTCCATGCGGTAGGGGATGGTGTCCTGCCGGCCGGGGTTGGTATCAGGTTCGATGTCTGTCCCGACGGTGTGTATCTTCATCTGCCCCAGGCAGTCAGCAGCATCCTGTATCAGGCAGTAGGTGCTCTCACTCCGGCTCCCGTCGTTGTAAACAGGATAATACTGCCCTGCTTTCCCGCGGATGTAATTTGCGACATTGCCGGTGATCGCAATCGGGTCGACCTGCTGTCCCGACTCGTCAATCCTTACGATCCGCACCGGGTCTCCTTTTACGGGGTCTGAATAGGCCGAGAAGTTTAAGATTCTTTCCCCCATAAAAACAGTATCTCCGGGACTTATTCCTGCGTTAGGCCCCTCAGGCGTTGAGAAACGCGCCGAAACAAGCGGAGAGGTTGTGACCATGAGAAGGAGGGTTATACACAGGACTGCTATGATCCGATAGTGATTCATAATAGTAAGACTCCCTGAGGCAGCGGTCTGCCGTTATATCAAAAATATTTGACTTATCGCTATTTTATTTGATCGCAATGCAACACCGGCATGCAACCATGATATGCAAGGTTGCATGGCTTAATTCTAATAAATCGCGACAAACGCCATCCTGTACTAACGGAATGTTTAAATTATGGTTGCGGGATAACATAGTACAAATTTATTGCTATAATTCACATTTACTTGCATATTGGAGAAACAACACCATGACTGTACAATTCCGGAAAAGTGCACCCCCCTTACGGAGCAGGAAAAAACTGTACCCGTATGAACGGGACGATGCGGTCTCTCCGGTCGTCGGGGTGATGCTGATGCTCGTGGTGACGATCATCATCGCCGCGATCGTCAGCAGTTTTGCCGGGGGCCTCGGGTCTACCAGCGAGAACGCCCCGGTGGCGACGCTGGCAATCAAGATGTTTGCCGGACCGAACGAGAAGAACGTGACGATCGAACACCTCGGCGGCGACCCGCTGGCGACAAAAGACCTCAAGATCGTCAGTTCTTTTACCGTGCCAGAGACCTTTGGCTCCCGTGAAGTGGAGAAGGAGAACCGCGGGCGTCTCATAAAACACACAATCGACGGATCGCTTGCCCCGATAAAGGAGAACGCCATTGATACCGGGGCTAAAGGATACCCGTTTACCCCGCAGGTGACCAATGACGACAGCGTCGTCTCCACGAGAACTGCGGATAAAACATTCGGGACGGCCATTCTCGTCCCGGGCGGCCGCCTCACCTTCGACCGTGACAATTTCCTCGGGTTTGAGACAGAGAAGTGTCACGACTATGGATTTGGCGAAGGGGTTACCGTGAACGTCATGATCGTCCACACGGGCAGCGGGAAGGTCATCTTTGATAAGGATGTGGTCGTGCCGTGGTGAATGCAGGGGAAGAGGAGGCAGTCTCCCCGGTCGTCGGGGTGATGCTGATGGTCGTCGTCACGATCATCATCGCCGCGACGGTGAGCGTATTTTCTACCGGTTTTGTCTCTGACACAGACGCCGCACCAGGCACCCTGGTCGAGTATGTCGGGGTGCTCACAGGGCAGAGCGGCGGTCTTGGCGAGATCGGCCTGGTCTTCGAGAACAGAGGGGGAGAGACATTGCTGCTCTCGGACCTTGACCTTCACCTGAAGTCCACCCTGTCAGGGGGAGACGAGGTCTCCATCTCCTATACGGATGCGCCGTCCGCGAAATATCGCGATACTCCTGTACCGGATGAGGCCCGTCTCTCCTCTGACTTTACGTACCGCATGAAAAAGATCGGTGTCGGGGACTCGGCGGGCGCTGCCACGAGCGTGGCCAATTCTAAAATCAAGGCAGGTGACAGGTTTGTGGTCCACGCTGACCGCTACATCGAGGACGGCGCGAGCAGGTACGGGCGTGTGGCGTACGTCTCTGACCGCGGCATGGAGGGTTCGCCGTACACCAGCGGCGAGTTCGAGGTGAGCAGCAGGACCACGTACACCCTCAGCGACAGGAACACCGGGGCGGTCATCGCCTCCGGCACTCTTGTAGGAAGCGTGTTATGAACAGGCAGACCAGGAAGAGAGAAAAAATGAGTTCTGAGACGTACGACGCAGTCTCCCCGGTCATCGGCGTGATGCTGATGCTGGTGGTGACGATCATCATCGCCGCATTTGTATCGGCATTTGCCGGCGATGCCTTTGGGAACACCGAGACCACACCCTCGGCCGCCATCGACGTAAAAATGATCTCCGACGGAGGAGACCACAGGGACCAGTATGTCATGCTGATCGAACACCACGGGGGCAGCAGTATCCCGACGTCCGACCTGCGGATACTCAGTTATTACACGCCGCCGGCATCGACGCAGAAGACCATGCAGCGCGGTGAGGTGACGTCCTCGACCGCTGGCGTGAAAGGCATGATCATCCATGGCGAGGAGGTCGCCTCCGTCAAGGTCCCGTACCTGAATGATGTCGCGTGCGGCAAACCAGGCGACGCTGAGACGAACTTCGGGGAGTACACCTTCGCCTCAGGTGACGTCATGAGCACGGGAGGGTCTGCAGGCACCGGGATGGTGCTCGGCTTTGAGATCACGACGGCAGAGGAGCGTGAAAAATTTGGTTTTGGGAGAGGCTCGGCGGTTGACGTCGAGATCATCCATCTCCCGAGCCAGAAGAGCCTTTTCAGCGGCAGGGTGATTGTACAATGATTGAAAAATACAGAAAAGAGGACGATGCAGTCTCTCCGGTCGTCGGGGTGATGCTGATGCTCGTCGTGACGATCATCATAGCCGCCATGGTGAGTGCATTCTCCGGCAGTGTTGCAGAGGACCAGACACTCGCACCGCAGGTCTCGCTCTCGGCCTCCTGTATCTGCAGCATTACAGACAAAGACAGGACAAATGAACTCCCCGATCATTCAGATAAACTGAACAATGGGATCGAGTTCCGTCTTTCTGGCGGGGATTCTTTTTCGCTTCGGGATATTACTGTCCAGTTGAAAAACGGGGACAGTGTGATGAACTTCAATATGAAGACGCACCTCAACACCTCCGCGGCGGTTGATAAATCGAAACTGAAATTCATAAAAGATCCCGAAGAGAAGGAGACCTATTTCGCACTCCCCGGCGGAGGAGACGAACTGGTCACCGTCGGCGACTCGTTCAGGATCGTCGCCGATGACTGTTATGACAGCACCCTCGCCGAAGACAAAAATGTGGTGAAGGGACGGTTCCTCACCTGGTCTCCCGAGGGGTCAGGCGGCACGTTCAAGGTACAGGCACATGTCCCCTTCGAGTACACGATCACCGACCAGTTGAGCGGCAAGCCCATCCAGAGGGGCACGCTCATCATACGGTGAGGCTGGCTTTTCAGAATGGGTGAATGACAATGTGCAAAGAGAGAATAAGCCCTGAACCGGAGAGTGCGGTCTCGCCGGTCATCGGGGTCATGCTCATGCTTGTCGTGACGATCATCGTCGCCGCGCTTGTCAGCAGTTTCTCTGGCGGCCTGAGCGATTCGGCCGAACCGGCGCCGACGACGGCGTTTGACATCAGCATCCGTGCAGGGGACGAAGTTGGAAACGGGGCGAAATCTAATGCGCCCGGCCCGGCCCCCGAGTGTGCGGTGCTGACCATGGTCTCGGGAGACACGCTCAATTCAGCGGACCTCAAGATCATTCTCACCTACACGGTCCCGGAGACCTATAACGGCATCCCCCTGAAAAATGCCGGCAGGGTCATCAAACACACGCTGGACGGTGCGATCGGCCAGGACGATGCGTGGGATGAGAACTATGACCCCTTCGTCCCCCAGGTGAATGGTTATTGCCTCCCTGATTCGAACCTGAACAGTCTTGCGCCTGGCGATGGCATGGTCGGTGCCGGCATCCCGCACTTTGGTGCCTGCCTCTTTAAACCGGGCGAATCATACTGGTTCAAGGACAGAAACGCGTTCCTTGGGTTTGATGCAACTGACCGCATGACATACGGCTTCCAGGAGGGGTCTGTCGTCCATGTGACGATCATCCACACGCCAAGCGGCCAGACGGTGTATGATAGGGATGTGGTGGCGACATGGTGATACCGGGGGTGCAGGACGCCGAGCATGCCGTCTCCCCGGTCGTCGGGGTGATGCTGATGCTCGTCGTGACGATCATCATTGCAGCGGTGGTCAGTTCCTTTGCAACCGCTCTTACCGGCGATGTCGAGACGGGATCGAATGCTCAGGTGGAATTGGTTGGGATATCTTCCGGAGGGTACAAGGATGTACAGCCTCCTCAATGGACCTATGCACAGATCGGGATCGTCTTTAAAAATACCGGCGGCGGCACCCTGGACCTCAGGGACCTGAAGTACTCCATGACGGGCATCGGCTTTGGTTACCAGGGAACGTTTACGATGACCTATAACGACCCTGTCAGCCTGAAGTATGTCGAGGACAGCGGGGAACAGAATGGCAGAGGAAGATGGTGCGTCACACTTCCCAAAAACGCGACCGGGTATAGGATGCAGAAATTCGGCAGCGGTCTTACCCTCGAAGAACTGAAGGACCCGATCGTGGAGCCCGGCGATCGGTTCATCATCTACTGCGAGTATTACGACGCACCGGGAGAACCATCTTCATGGGACCCAAACCCCTCGGCGAAACTCGGATTCGCCTGTTCTCGCGGGGGCTACGGGTGGTCGAGCGGTGCGGTCAATGTCGACGGCGGCAGTGAATATGCCCTCTCCGACGTCAAGACCGGCGTGGTGTACTCCTCCGGGTTCCTGGAACCCGAGCATGTTTTCTGAGCCGCCGCCCACAGGCCCCTCCCCTCTTTTCGGTGCGGCACCCTGATCAGACGGTCCGGAGGTGCCCGGAGGACTGCCAATTTCACCAATGTTTATACCTGAAAGGACATATCTCTGAGCATGTACGCCGCGCCGCCCCTTTCCTTCCCTGATGCCCCGCACAGGCGGCGACTGCACAGGGAGGAGACGGGGTGACCGGTACCTTCTCCCTGAGGGACACTTCCGTCCTGATCAGTTACATCGCCGTCGCCGCAGTCATCGCCTTCTTCTTCGCCCACATGGATGCAGGCTGGGGCGGTATCGACGGCCAGCGTTTTCATGAGATGGCCGGGACTATCCTCGCGGGCATGACGCCGTATGTCGATTTCGTCGACCCGAAGCCACCTCTGCTCTATTTCACCATCGCCCTGCTGGACCATCTCGTCCCGGGCGGTGCCGCAGACGGCGTGGTGATGGCCGCCCTGAATGTGGGGTCGGCACTCATTCTCTGGCGGATCGGGGTCGAGGACTACGGGCGAGTCGCCGGATATTCGGCGGGTCTCCTGTACCTTGTCGGTGCCGGACTTGTGCAGGGATATTTCCTCTTCAGCGAACAGTTTGCGGTCTTCCTGGTCCTCTGCGCATATGCCCTCGCACGTCGGTCGCGTTTTGCCGGGTCTGGCCTTGCCCTCGGCCTCGCCTGCGGGTTCAAGCAGTATGCGGTCCTCGGTGCAGTCCCCCTCCTGCTGTTGATGCGGGCCGAGGGCGACCGCCGCTACCACCGCTTCGTCCTCCCGGCGGTGACGGCCGCCCTTCTCCCCTTCGGTGTGATGTACCTGGCATATGGCGCCGATGCAGTCTCCGGAGCCCTTTTCTGGACATGCGGGGTCGCCCCGGCCTACCTCTCCGGCTCAGAGATCCCGGAGATACCGAATTATCGTTCTGAGAGTTCTTTTAGCCTTGTCGTCAACCTGGTGGCAAGCATTGCGATGGTCCTGCCGACCCTCCTCTTTGCCGGGGCGAGCGTTGCACGGCGGGGGCTCAGGACACCTCCCGAAAAAGCCCTGGGCCTTTTTGCCCTCCTGTTTGTTCTGACGGTCCTGATCAGGCAATTTCTCCATTACTGGATCATGGCCCTGCCCTTCCTCGCCCTCCTCGCCTGCAGGGAGTTTGCGGACGACCGTCCGGTCGGGGCAGGGATATGCTTTCCTCTCCCTGAACCCTGCGGGGAGGAGAGGCAAGGGGAGAAGGAGTAAAAAAGATATTTTCAGGCCTTCGCCCTGAAGTCGAGGACTGCCGTACCGTTCTCATCCAGGAGGGAGAGACGGTCCCCCTCGATGGTATAACTCTTCATCGCTTCAAGGAGGCCAAGGTAGGTACTTTCCTGCTCCATGACCCCCTCGGGTTCGGCGCAGGACATCTTCGTGGACCCTGCCGGCCCGAATGTCAGGGACGACCCCGAGAGGTTGTAGGAGGCGAAGTAGTTGTTGCACCCGGCCGAACCCGTGACTTTGCCGTCATCCCCGAAGACGGCGGTGATCCCGGATCCTGCAATGACCGAACTGACGGCGTCGCCGGTGTGGAGGGACTCAAGTGTCCAGTTCGTCCCGACAAGGGGTTCTGGCTCGGGTGGGACGGCCTTCACAAACATCAGGACCTTCGTGCCGTTTGCATCCATCAGGGTCAGTTCTTCTCCCTCGATCGCGAAGGAGGCGACCGAACCGAGGAGCCCGAGGTAGGTGCTCTCCTGGTCCATCACGCCCGGGTTCTCGCAGTACATCTCGGTGAACCCGAGTGCGCCGACCGTCATCTTCGCGCCGTCCACGGTGTATGTCCCGAAGTAGTGGTTGCACCCGGCCGAACCTCCGAAGCCGTCCTCTGTGAAGACGGCGGTGACGGTCGTGCCGGCGATGACCGAACTGATGGCGTCACCGGTGTGATAGGACGCGAGAGTCCAGTCTGTCCCGACGAGGGGTTCGGGTGTGGGCGGCACATGCTTCTTGAACTCAAGGACTGCGGTGCCGTTCCCGTCGAAGAAGGTCAGGGCCCCGTCCCTGAACTCATAGGTCTTCACCGTGCCAAGGAGTCCAAGGTACGCACTCTCCTGGTCCATCACGCCCGGCTTCATGCAGTACATCAGCGTCGAGCCTGCGGGGCCGAAGGTGATCGCTTTACCATTCACGGTGTATGAAGCGGAGTAGTGGTTGCACCCGGCAGAACCACCGGCGGTTTTGTTCTCGCCGAACACAAGGGTGACAGGCGTCCCTTCGAGGGCGTTCACCATCGAACCGTTCTGTGCGTACGAGACGAGGTCCCAGGTGGTGCCGTCCAGGTCGATCGCCGGGACCGTTTCATTCCCGCCAGGTGCCTGCCCCGTACATCCGGCGGCAAGGAGACACGCGGCGAGGACGAGGGCCGTACCCGCCAGGGGCAGGGCCTTTCGCATGGTGTCCTTCATAGGTCGCATGAGGAGGAGTGGATCCCATCGATACATATAAGATCCCATGACTGCGAGAATATTCGCACCCATACGTGCCCTAAATCTGAATCTGTGGCACCATAGGCGTTTTGTGGAAGGATAGGGTCATTGGCTGGCGGCGGGCACGACACCCTCCGTCCTTCCAGGTGCTCATCACGGTGCCCGGGGACGTCGCTGACTCGGCAGAGGGGGATGTCATGCAGGGACACGCGAGCATTTCTCGGCTTTCTGCACAAAAGCCCGCTTCGAGAAGAAGCACCGGTGAGTATTAGAACAGTGCGGGCGATCGTCTTCTGCCTGCATGACGATCGATCCCGCCTCTGTCTGGGTGGCCTTCGGGTTGACCCTCCTCGCCGGTCTCTCGACCGGTATCGGGAGCCTTATCGTCTTCTTCACCAGCAGGACAAACACCCGTCTGCTCTCGGTCGGCCTCGGCTTCTCGGCCGGTGTCATGGTCTACATCTCTTTTGTGGAGTTCCTCACTCTCGCGAGGGACGCCGTCGGCGTTGGGCGGGCCTCGGTCGCCTTCTTCGGCGGCATGATCGGCATCGCCGTGATCGACCGCCTCGTCCCCTTCCCCCAGAACCCTCACGAGATGAGGCGGGTGGAGGAGGTCTCCGCCCCGGTCCGGGGATCGGGGTCTGCCGGCCTCTACCGGACAGGCATCGTCGCCGCCGGTGCGATCGCTCTCCATAACATGCCCGAAGGCATGGTAACCTTCTCCAGCGCCCTCATCGACCCCGGTCTTGGCGCTGCGATCGCAGTCGCCATCGCCATCCACAACATTCCCGAGGGCATCGCGGTCTCCGTCCCGATCTATTACGCGACAGGGAGCAGGGTGCAGGCCTTTGGGTACTCTCTCCTCTCCGGCATCGCCGAACCGGTCGGCGCCCTGATCGTTTTCCTTATCCTCTCCCCTGTCATGGACGCCGCACTCACCGGCGTCATCTTTGCTGTGGTCGCAGGCATCATGGTCTTTGTCGCCCTCGACGAACTCCTCCCGGCAGCGCGGGAGTACGGGGAGGCGCACCTCTCGATCTACGGCCTGATCGCCGGCATGACCCTGATGGCCGTGGTCCTTGCGGTGATGTGAGTTGGCCTCTCTGCATTTCCCCTCATGGCAGATCAGGAGTGTCACCAGATTTCAAGGTCAATTTTTCTTCTTCGTACGTTCTGAAAATAAACAGTGCACGATAATACCCCGATAAAAAAAGCATAAACCATATTAAACATTGTAATAAATATGGGACAGTATCGTTCACGACGCCTTGCATATGATATAGTGCAACCGCCAGACGTGTGGCAAATATGATTATTGAAGGTATTTTTCGGAGACCGGGACAGGGAGACATGTATGGACCAGAGGAGTGAAGTTCCGGGGTCGCCGGCGCCCCGCAGGTGGGTATCATGGTAAATTCTCACAACCAGTGCGGGGTATGGCCGGACATCCCCGTATCAGGGGGCGCGGCAGGACCTCTCGATTATAATCTCCTGATCGATAAGATCATCAAGGTGGTCCCCCACGACCTGCGGCCCATCGGGAATGTCGAACCTCTCTGCCCGTACTGCGATGCGTATTTGAAAGAGAAACCGAATGCATCGAAGAAGTGCCCATCATGCCGCAATATCATCCATGTTCAGAAACGACCCCTTGACGGCATACGGGTGCTGCTCACCGACGAACAACTGGAGGTGCTGGGCATCCAGGAATATATTTCCCGGGGCGACTATGCCCGCCAGATCGAGACGTTGAAGGAAAAGATGCAGGGTCTTCAGTCTTCAGGAAACAGGACATGGCTTTTTGACGGCGGCATCTATGGCCGGTTCGTCCCCCTTGAGGCCTTCTGCATGCATGGGAGGGTCATCACCGCGGGTTCGCCCGAAGAGCGTGAGGCCCTCATAGTCTTATGCACACCCGGGTGTTCGGGGGGACCGCTCCCCGCCCATGGCACGTTCTCTGACGACTACTCCTATGCAGCCCAGCGCTACGAGAGAGCGCTTGAAGTCCTCCAGCTCCTCCCGGAGAGCAGGCAAAAGAGCGACTATGCCAGAGGACTGAGAAAGATCGTCGGGTACGACGAATGAAGGACTCCGGGAAAAACCCTCACGTGACATACTCCCCTGATGCTACTGTCCCGTCTGGCCACTCCAGAACTCCTCACCTCCTCCGGCAGGAAAAGATGACCTGCAGGAGGAGACTGGCACTGTATAATGAACGGATCGCCAGCAGACGACTCAATTTTGCTCACCAGACCTCCCGGCAGTTGGTGGACCGGTTCGGTACAATTGTGTTCGAGGATCTGAACATCCAGAAGATGCAGAAATGCGGGCGTGACACAACACGTCAGGCTCCGCGTGCTGACAACGCGCCGCGGCGCGTTGTCATGCCGA
>NZ_CALFSA010000230.1 GCF_937919355.1 uncultured Methanofollis sp.
GATCTCGATGTCGAAGTCGAACCCGCTGCCGAGAATGTTTTTCCCGAGGAGGCCGTACTCCCGCGCCTGCTCGATCGCACGCGAGAGGTGCCTGACAGCAAGGGGGTACTCGTTCCGCACATAGATGACGCCTGCATCACCTTCGATCGCATAACCCCCGATGATCATCCCCTCGACGACGCTGTGCGGGTCGCCCTCCATGAGGCTCCGGTCCATGAAGGCGCCGGGGTCGCCCTCGTCCCCGTTCGCAACGACATATTTTTTCTCAGCCTCGACAACGGCCGCCGACTCCCACTTCACGCCAGTCGGAAAACCGCCCCCGCCGCGGCCGCGGAGCCCCGAGTCCTTCACTGCCTTCACAACATCGGCCGGCGCCATCGAAAGGGCCTTCGCAAGCCCGGCATACCCGCCGGCCCGGATATAGTCGTCGATCTCGAAGGGGTTGACGTGCCCTGTGTTCCGGAGGACGACACGCTTCTGGTGAGCGTAGAAGGGGATCTTCTCCGCTGTCCGGTAGCGCTCCTTCGTGACAGGGTCGCGGTACAGCAGGCGTTCCACGACCTCTCCCTTCTCGATGGTCTTATCGAAGATCTCGGGGACATCCTTCACCTTCACCTGCTGGTAGAAGATGTGCCCCGGGTGGACGACCACGAGAGGCCCCCGCTCGCAGAAGCCGTGGCACCCTGTTGTATCGGCCATGAAACTGACCCCGAGTTTCAGGCCGCGTTTCTCCGCCTCCTCTTCAAGGGCCTTGCGCACGCCGGCGCTGCCGAAGGCGAGGCAACCGGTACCCGCACAGACCTGCACCCATCCGGCGGCACCCTCCCCCTTCTGCGGGAGGGAGGCGCGGTAGGTCTCCAGTGCCTGGCTACTTGTCAGTCTCATCCTTCCGCTCCGTTTCGATCATGCCGGGCACCTCGGCCGGCCCGAGTTTTCCGTACACCTTCTCATTCACCATGACGACCGGGGCCATTGCACAGGCACCGACGCAGTTGACGGTCTGGATGGTAAAGAGGCCGTCGGCGGTGGTCTCGCAGTTCTTGATGCCAAGCAATCCCTCAACGGCCTTTACGACAGCGGGCGCACCCCTGAGGTGGCACGCCGTCCCGGTGCAGACCTTGATGACCTTCTTCCCCTGGGGGACAAGGCTCAGGGCCTTGTAGAAGGTGGCGACGCTGAAGACCTGGCTCTCAGGGACGCCGAGATGGTCGGCGACCGCCTTCATAGATTCGACGGACAGGTACCGCTCGTGCGCCTGGATGTCCTGCAGCGCTGCGAGCAGATACCTTGCCTCCTTCGGGTAGACCCCGACGATCTTTCGCACTGACGATAGGTGCTCCTCGGTTTCTGCCATATCAACCCCCCGTGACAGGGGGGTGAACGGGGTTCCTGAGACAAAAAAGTTTCGAGAGGCGGAGACCGGAGATCCTGCCTGCATGACTATCCAAAAATAACCAGAAAGGTCATCTATCATCAAGAATATGCGCACGGGCGAATTCGGAGGATCATTGCGCGAATATCCGGCACAAAATATAAAAGTTCAGAGAGAATATGCACCGACCATGAAAGTAGGAATCATCGGTGGCACCGGTGGCATCGGACAGGGCA
>NZ_CALFSA010000231.1 GCF_937919355.1 uncultured Methanofollis sp.
GGATGTCGGCCATCTGGATGACGCCGGCGTGCTTTGCAGCGAAGGAGAGGTCGGCAACTGCCGCTTCACCGGCGCACATGCGGTAGGCGGCGATGTACGACATGCCAAGCTGCATCGCAGACCAGCGGGAGGTGGTGCCACCGTCGCACGTCCTGGAGACGATGGTCGGGATGTGCACCGCCTGGAACATCGACTTGCCGACTGCGGCCTTGAGGGCCTCCGCGGACTTTCCCGGGAAGAGTTTCTCGATGTTCAGGAGGAACTGGGGTTCGATGTCGTCGGCGAGTTCGTCGTCGCCGGTGAAGACCTTCACGTAGCAGTCCTCGGTGAGTGCCGGGTGGGTCTCGACCATGTGCTCCTGGACGACGGCCGCGCCGGGCATGGCGTGGTTGAGGATGTGGAGGTACTCGTTGATCGTCTCAGGAGTGACTTCCTTGCCGAGACGCTTCTGCAGGGTGGCGTGGGCGAGGTCCATGCCGACGATGATCGTCCTGCGGATGTCGTCCCACATCTGCTGCATTGCGGCGTTGTTGACGAAGTGGAGGTCGTCGCCCTCGACGAAGACGCCGGTGCCGGAGACCTCGTAGGTCATCAACTGGCGCTGGCCCATCGGCAGGCCGCCAAGGTGGCAGCGCTCCGGGTCGTACATGGAGATGCCGCGCTGCATCTCGACGGCGCGGGACTCCTTCATGAACTCGAGTTTCCTTGGGGACTGGCGGATGCCACCGAACTTGTAGAACTCAGTCTTTCCAGCCTGCACGTCCTGTCCCTGGAACTTCTCCTTGAGTGCCTTCAGGAAGAGCTTCTGTGCTCTCTCGATCTTTGCCATGATCACACCTCCTTCGGCATGAAGCCGTATTTGGTCCTCAGCGAGTGGATACGCTGGACATACTCGACATACTCCTGGTCCTCGCGGAAAGGCGTCCCGACGAGGGAGTGGAAGATGGTCGTGTGCGCCTTGAGCCACTTCTCGTCCATCGGTTTGCCGACGTTCACGGCACGGTCGAGGGGTTCGCCGATCTGGTTCTTGACGTACTTGACATTGCCGTCGGCGCCGAGCACGCAGCGCTGGAGCATGTCGAACATCATGCCATCCTCTGCGAGACGGAGAGAGTGGCCGTGCACGGTCGCACCGCGGATGCCGGTGCGGGCCGGGTCAAAGACCTCGGTCTCGATGAGGAGTTTGGAGTACTGGTCGAGGTCGCGCTCGCGGCACTCGACGATCTGGCGGCCAGAGAGGGTGCCGGGGTCGATACCGCGGAAGCGGTAACACTCCATGTACGTCCTCTGGTACGGCTGGCACGGGGCGTTGAACATCGAGTCAGCAAACTGGATGTAACGCACACGGTCGCCGGCCTTCGCGCCATCGGTCGGCGTGACGATCTTCCTGATCGGGCAGGCAGGTTCCTGCTGCTCGGCCAGGGGCGGGTGAGCGGTCGGGTAGGCCGCACCCGGAGCACGGTGCCCGAGGATGAGGACGATGTCCTCGTCGGTCACGTCACGGAGTTTCTCAAGCTTGTGGTTCGGGTCCATCTGCTTGCGCCTGTTCTGGGCGACAATGGACATACCCGGTCCAAACTGTGGTTTGTATGCCATAGACAATTTTCACCTCAATTGGTCTGTTCTTTCATGAGTCTGGTAACGGCAGCGATAACATCGGCCATCTTCTCCCTAGTGGGTGTCTGCCCTCTGGTGACACCGGAGATGATCGCTTCCACACTTCCTTTTGTCCTGACTTTTTCAGGAGGAGGCATGACGAGGGCGGTTTTGACGCCCTCTTTTGCAAGGTCCTCGTAGTCGATCGGGCACTGGGATACGACGACGGCCTTGACGTCGACGTGCTCCAGAATGAACCGGATCTTCTGCACCACATGGGACCGCACATTCCCGTGGTGGAGGATCGCGACCTTATGCCCCTCTATCTGCTCGATCTCTTTCTCGGTTAACCCGAAGTAGGCGCCAAGGACTGATCCGGCAATCTTCGGAGCGTCAGGAGGCACGCCGCTACCGGCGTTCAGCACGAGGGTGCTGACCGAGAACTCCACCCCTTCCCTCCTGAGGGCGGACGTGATGTCACAGACCGGCTTTGTGACGTGCCGGCGTCCCGGTGACATCCCGACGACAATGACGTCCGGATGACGGCATTCTGAAATGGTCCCACGCTGGGCAAGGCCCCCGCCTTTTCCCATTCCCATGCTCTCTCTGCAGTCCACTACCTGGGTTACCCTTCCGATCGGCATGTAATCACTTTGTTCCCTGGATGATGAGCGGCCCACCGCGGCTTTTCGGATCTGTGGTTCCAAGGATCCGTTCGTCGGCGCCGGGCCCGTATTTTGCATAGTCTGAAACGGTCGCCTGAGTCTTCATGAACTTCCCTTCCGACAGTGAATACGGGAACTTCGTGAAGACCTCGTCGCATGCTTTCCTGATCCCGTCGATAGGGGCTCGGTCCTCCAGTTCGAGGAGGATCGTCCCTACCTGCACCTGGAGTTCCACGTCCTGATCGCCGACCCTGATCACCCTCCGCATCGGGTGGGGGTTCGGCTGACCGCGGGCAGGGCCGTACGGGACGGTGGGGGGGATACGCTGTCCGTTCAGGACAAGCTTCCGTATCCCGCCCACCTCCAGGAGCCTGTTGAGGAGTTTTTCGACGGTTTCGGGGTTGAGGAAACGTGCGGGCACAATCCTGCACTGGGGATATGTGGCGTCTGTCATCTTGGCCATTACCTTAGATCGCCTTTGCGATGTTCTGCAGCGGCTTTGCGAACTCGTCGATCTTGCCGTAGGTCTCGCCGTAGATCTTGGACATGCCTTCAGGTGAGAACATCTGGGTGCCTGCGTCAAGAGAGCAGGCGGCGACCACGCACGGGATGGCGAAGCCGGCCGAGTGCCTGGTCACGACGTGGTTGCCGTTGAAGATACCCGGACCGCCGCCGCCGTAGATCGAGTGGCTGAAGAACGAGAAGCCGACGGCTGTACCCATCACGCGGCCGTAGTCACAGCCGGGGAGACCGGTCTCATGCTCGAGAAGGTCGTTGAAGTACAGCAGGGTCGAGGAGACGGCCTGGGCGAACCGACCGGCACCGCAGTTGACCATGGTGGCCGCGAGTGTGCCTGCCGCCGCATAGGCGTTCCAGAGCATCGGGTCCTTGGTGTCGTAGTACTGGAAGTACCCGCCCTTCTTGCCCGGTGCGATGACCTTGTCCTCGATCGCACGCTCGACAAGGGACTGCATAACGGTACCGATGGTCCCGGTCTTGCCGTTCTTCTTGACGAGGTCGTAGACGAGGTTGTTAGCGTTGAGGCCCTGATAGGCGTAGCCAAGGAGCTGTGCCCTCTCGAAGGGCCCGATGGCGTTGCCCATCTCGAACTGACCGGCCTGCTCGAAGGTCGAGGAGAGTGCCGCACCCTGCATGGCGTTCCTGCCGGTGATCATGACGACGTGGTTGGCAGGGATGTTCCTCAGGGCAAAGCCGAGACCTTCGTTGTTCTGCGGGATGGACAGGATGGACGTGACGTTTGATCCCTTCATGTCCATGGTCTGCGGGTAGGTGCCCCAGACCGCCGCCTTCACCATCGGGGCGTCAAAGGGCCCGATGTCGTACTGGTCGATGATCGCATAGGTCGTCGCCGCCGCGACGGCGGTGATGGCCGCGTCGTACGTTGCTGCAGCCTCGATACGGGCCTTCGGGACTTCTACAAGGAGAAGTTTGCCACCGAAGTCCTTGAGCTTCGTGTCGTCGCCGTCCTCCGTCTGGACCATCGACTTAATTTTCTCTGCGATTGCGCCTGCGTCCTTGACGATATCGATGTTGAGGTTCCGTCCGCCGATCGAACTCGCCTTTCCACCGACCGCTCCGGTCTTAACACCGTTCTCGATGCCGGCGAGGTTGACGGCGATCGTCCTCTTGGTGAGGTCGATCATCTTCTTGATCGCAGGGTTCACAAGCGGGCTGACCTTCTCAAGGGCAACACCGCTCTTGAGGAGTTTGCCCCCATCGTCGTAGAGGTCAATCGTGTCTGAGTATTTTGCCATATAATTCCTCCAGATTCGGTTTAATTACGATACAGTACTGTAACTGTGCAATGTTTACTAAAGGAGTCGCTGACAATCGCTGGAGTCACTACTGCACGTCCCTCAAGGGACAATTGCATACTCATCATCTCGCCATATAAGGATTGTGATTATCGGCGGCGGAAATCCTGATATATATCCCAGTATATATGGGAGGATCGAAACAATATCTGCTTTGATCCCCCGCAAAGAAGAGGCAGTGTGACGACACCCTCTGCCGGGTAGCACGGATTGATATGGGTGGCAGAGCCGTATAACAACTGGGCCTGCGCTTCGATAAAAAGAAAAAAAGAGGTTAAATTTAGTATTTCTGGTAAATGTGGCCGTAGATGACCTGTCCCTTCCGCTTGCCATGGCGTTCGCCCATGTCGCCCTCGTACATGGCAAACGTGGCCTTGGTGCCGTCGACCTCCAGGTCAACGTTCTCGCGGTAGACATATCCCGGCATCATGACATCGATGGTGCCGAAGACATAAATGTCCCCCTTCACCATCTGTCCGCCTATCTTGGACTTGCCATTGCCCTTCACGATGATCGTGCCGCCCTCGGCGTGGGTGCCGACATGGACGTCGACATCGCCGTCGATGACGATCGTGCCACCGTTCATGAAGGTGCCGATATCTGACCCGGCGTTGCCGTGGACACGGATTGTCCCCGACTGCATACCCCTCCAGTCGCCGCGGTAGGCGGCGCCGAGGTAGTTGCCGGCATTGCCATCGATCTCAAGTTCGCCGTCCTTCATGCCCGTGCCGGAGAAGGCGTCGACGTTGCCCGTGACATGGATCCTGCCGCCTTCCATCCATGCACCGACGTACATGTCGGCCGAACCCTCGATGAGGATCTCGCCTGCAGTCATCCGCATGCCGATGTACTTCACCCTGAGGACGTCACCCTTGATGACGATCTTTGTCTCGGCAGCGGTCGCACCGCCCTTGCCCGAGACCTCGAAGTAGGTGCCGAGGAGACCGGTCTGGTTCCCCTCGTGCACGTGGATTGCTGCGATCTCCTCTGCGGTCTTCCCGGCGAATGCGTCAGGAGTGATGTTCTCTGCATCGATGTAGAGGTCAGGCTGGGCCTTTGGTGTAAGTGTTACCGTCTCCATCATCATCACCTCACTGAGTCGCATCGACCTCGATGCGGTACGGGTTCTTCATGAACACCTTTTCGTTCACCTCGTAGTTGGCCTCAGTGACAGTGTAGTACCTGAGGAACTTCTCGGTGACGTCGCGGCGGACCTGCGGGTTGTCGTTGACCTTGACATCGACCCACAGCGTCTTCTTGTTGCCGTTGCTGACGACATCGCCATCCTTGACGACGACCTCGCCACCCTTGAAGAGGTAGGCCGCGTTGCCGAAGGCCTTCTCGATGAGTTCGGGGTCCTCTGCAGTCTCGGGGTTGTAGTCGTAGACTGCAACGTCTGCCTGCAGACCCGGCTTGAGGCTGCCGTACATGCTGGAGAGACCGAGCGCCTGTGCCGTGCCTGCACGGCTCATGGCCGCGATCTCGTAGAGGGTCAGCTCGCGGTCGATGCCGGAGAGGAACGTGGCGTCCCTGACCTTCTCGGCCCACTTGAGCGAGTCCATCTCGGCCTCACGGGCCTTCTTGCTCATGAGCCACTTCATGACCCGCGGGTACCGGAAGAACGGACCTGCGTTCGGGTGGTCGGTGGTGATGAACACACGCATCGGGTCCTTCGCCATAAGTGCGAGTTCAAGGCCGATGGCCCACTGGATACCGCAGACCTTGATGTTCTTTCCGTAGATGTACGGGACGACGCCTGCAGCGGTTTCGAGTTCCACATCGGTGTTCGCCCACTTGAGGTGGTTGAGTTCGGTGAGGTGGTGCTCGAACGGCCCGTCGGCGGTCATCGTCGTGGTCTCGTCGAGAGTCACACAGCCGAGGTCGATGGTCATGTTGTCATGGCTGTTGACATAGTCCATGATGGCGTCGGCCTTCGACTCCACGTTCCCCCAGCTGTCACCGCCGTAGGAGTGGAACTGGACGTGGGTGTGGTGCATGACCTGCTTGCGCCCGAAGTCGTTGTTTGCCTTTGCGCCCTCGAAGAGCTTGAAGGTCTCGAGGGTGGTCTCGTAGTTGCCCGGGTTGCCCAGGTTGTTCGTGTGGATGTGGACGGAGTGCGGGAGCCTCAGGGCCTCGTTTGCCTCCATCAGACCCTTCATGATCTGGGCCGGGGTGATGTCGAAGTACGGAACCGGGTCGTGGATCGAGTTGCAGTTCAGGCCCCAGCCCCAGGCCTCGGTGCCGCCGGGGTTGACGATCTTGATCGCGTAGCCGCGGGTGGTCCGCAGAAGCCAGGAGATGTAAGCTTCGACATTCTCCAGTTCGTGGTTCTTCAGGTACTCGAGGACGAACCAGTTGTTCCCGAAGACCGGGTAAGCACCCTGGTCGAGGATCGGGGTGTCCCGCATCTCTTCGTGGGTGTGGCGGGCGTACAGGGGCGGCATGGCCGCTTCCATGACGGTGCCGTAGCCCATCTTGGCGTACAGGTAACCTGTCCTGAAGACGGTCGGGACTGAGAAGCCACCGGCCATCCTCTTGACACCGTTCCCTGCTTCATAGGTGAAGAGTTTGTCCTCGGGCCGGAAGTTCCGGCCGACATTGACCTTCGGACCGGCGACGTGGGCGTGGATGTCCACACCGGCGGCCATGACGGTCTTGCCTGCGGCGTCGATGACCTTGGGGTTCGAGAGGGCGGTGGACTCGACGATCTTGCCATCCTTTATGGCAACATCGGTCTTGTCACCGTTGATCCCGAGTATCGGGTCAAAGACAAATCCGTTTTTGATGAGGTATTCTGCCATGTTTACGCAACCCCCTTGATTTCTCTGACGCGCTTGAGGACCATCTTCAGGAACTCCTCATCGCTGACCATACCTTCGGGGGGTTCAACGACCTTTCTGGTCTCGATCGGAACGTTGTCCATACGGTATGCGCACCCGGCTTCCTCAACGCCCACAAAGGCCACAGGCATGTGGAGTTTGCAGACTGCAGAGGTCGGTGTGTGGTGCGGGTCGACGCAGACGGACGGGAGGTGTGCGATCTTCTTCACCGACGAGATCGGGAAGTGTGCACCCGGGTCTGACCCGAGGACGAAGACCGCGTCCACCTCGCCACGCCGCAGCAGGTCGTTCGAGGTCGAGTCGCCCGGGTTGTAGCGGGCGAAGCCGCGGGAGAGGTCCACGCAGTACGGGAAGCCGAACTGCCAGCCGAGCACCTGGCCGGAGCCGGTGACGTTGTAGTGACCACGCATCGGCATGATGGCCGCTTTCGTGTACTCGTTGAGGTCACGGGTGAGCGAGATGGCCATGTCGATGTTGTGGTTCTTCGAGAGCGACTGGGTGACACCCATGCCGAAGAAGATGATCACAAAGCGGCCGGACTTGAGGGTCGCGGCGACGTCCTGGATCGTCTCTCTCGGGATACCGGCGACCGTCTCGGGGAGAGGTGCGCCGCGGAGAGCGACACGGAGAGCGCTCAGGAGTTCGTAGTCCCTGCCCTGTTCAAGCTGCAGGTGGACGTCGGCCATCTTTGCGGTGTCAGTGCTCCGCGGGTCGACGACGACCATCTTCCTTGCCTTGTGGCCCTTCCCGGTGAAGAAACCACGGGGGAAGATCGAGTACCTGCTCATGTGCCGCGGGTGGGCATGGGCCGGGTTGCATCCCCAGAAGACAATCCTGTCTGCACGGTTCTTGACCTCACCGAGAGTGCAGCTCGGCACACCGACGTCCTGCACGGCGATAAGGGTGGTGCCGTGGCAGACAGTTGCGGTGTTGTCGACGACTGCGCCGACAAGTTCGGCGATCTCGTGGCCGACACTCTGTGCCTCGCAGTTGGTCGAGGACCAGCCGTACATGAGCGGCTTTTTCGCATTGCAGAGCGTCTGTGCGGTGTACTCGACGGCATCCTTGATGCTGACTTCTTTCCAGTTCCCCTCTTCGTCCTGCATCTGCGGGACTTTCAGGCGGTCTTCGGCCTGCGAGTGGAGGAACTTCTCCGTGCCGATGACACAGGCATTGCAGACCTCGAGGATCTTCTTGTTGTCATCGGTGACCTTGACCTCAAGGTCGTCACAGAGCGTTCCACAGAACGGACAGACTACGTCGGTTACAATCTTCGCCATTAGATTTCACCCCTGCAGGCTTTGCGGACGAGGTCGAGAGAGTCGTACACAGGTTCATCTGCGGCGACCTCGACCTTGACCGGCACGCCCTTGAAGGTCGGCATCCCGGTGGAGTAGGTGTTCGGGTTGATGACCATGTTCGCCCAGGGACCCATCGGTATGAATGCAAGGCCCGGGTGGGGCCCCTGGGTCGTCTGGACTGCCTTAACAACGACACTGCCGAATTCGCTGGTAACGCGTACGTTGGTGTTTCTCCATGCCCCGAGGCGCTTGAAATCGGCGTCATCCATCTCGATGATGCCGCAGGCCTTGGTGTAGGCGGGCTTTTCCTTGCCCGCCTCCATGGATACACCCTGCTGGATCGTACGCCCTGATATGAGGTTTAATTCAATTTCTGGCACCCTAACATCCTCCGTAGGTTACTGTTTCATCTGGTTGAGGGGGCTCGGGCCGAGGTCCTTGACGGTCTTGACGACGTCTTCAATGACCTTTGCCCACTTTGCACCCTCTGATGCGGAAACGAATGTCATCCTGAGACGGTGGTCGTCGATGCCAAGGTCCTTGAGGATGCTCTTCATGAGGAACATACGCTTGGCGCACTTGTAGTTGCCCGCGATGTAGTGGCAGTCCCCAAAGTGGCAACCGGAGACGAGCACACCGTCGGCACCGTCGGCGAAGGCCTTCATGATGAAGAGCGGGTCGACACGACCGGTGCACATGATACGGATGGCACGGACGTCTGGCGGGTACTGGGTACGGGCGCTACCGGCAAGGTCTGCACCGGCGTAGGAACACCAGTTGCAGATGATTGCGAGGATCTTTGGTTTCCATTCTTCGTCTGCCATTTACTGCTCACCTCCAAGGAGGAATGCATCGATCTGCGCCAGGATCTGCGGAGAGGTAAAGTGCTGCATGTAGATCGCGCCGCCTGGGCAGAAGCCGCCGCAGGTGCCGCAGCCCTTGCACTTTGCTTCGGTGACGTGCATGACCTGCTTGCCGTCCTTCTCGATGAGAGAGAGGGCAGAGTACGGGCAGAGGTTCACGCACATGCCACAGCCTGCACACTTGTCTTCAAGGCACTGGGCGAAGTACGGTTCGAGTTCGACCTTGCCCGTGTGGATCGGGATGGAAGCTGCGGATGCCGCACCTTCTGCCTGGGCGACTGTGTCCGGGATATCCTTCGGGCCCTGACAGACACCGGCGAGGAAGACACCGGCGGTCGTGGTGCCGCACGGGTTGAGCTTCGGGTGGGCCTCAAGGAGCCAGCCGTCCTGCGAGCAGGAGACGCCGAAGAGGTGCCTGATGTGGTCGGTCTCGGCGGTCGGCTGAACGGCGGCGGCGAGCACCACCATGTCGACTTCGATGTCGACCGGTCTGCCGAGGAGAGTGTCCTCTGCATAGACGTGGAGGTTCTTCGTCTTGGCGTCTTCAAGGACGTTGGCGACACGGCCGCGGATGAACTTCGCACCCTCGTTCTGGATGCGGTAGTAGAACTCCTCGTACATCTTGCCGAAGGACCTGATGTCCATG
>NZ_CALFSA010000232.1 GCF_937919355.1 uncultured Methanofollis sp.
GTGGGATGCGTTGCACTGTACCATACAGAAAAGATGTGCCGTCTCTCTATATCAAAGGGGGCAACAGGACTCTATTTCCCGGTGCCTGAACGCCAGCAGGCCTGTGACCAATTTATGCGTGGACGATCAGGGCGTGATCCTTCCTGTCTCTGGAAAGGGAGTGCCCTCCTTCTCCTCTCCCTGTCGCCGTCATGACCGCATTGATCAGTTTCTGGAAGAAACTGTCGCCATCTCCGATCTTCTTGATGACCAGGTCCGCTCCTGCGGTCCGGGCGCGGGAGGACACGTCGCCGTGCCTTCCGCCGGTGATCAGGATATAGGGAAGGTCCATCCCGCGGTACCTCGCCTCGTTGAGGAGGCTGATGCCGTCCATCTCCGGCATCTCGAAATCAGAGATGCAGACATCGAAGTGTTCGTTCTCCATCCGGTGCAGGGCCTCGCGGCCTTCTCGGGCGAGAGTGGTCTTGATCTCACCTGTTGCTTCCAGGAAAAGTCCTATCACATTCAGGAGGGCGGGATCGTCGTCCACGACGAGGACCCGGATCTGGCCATTTGTGGGTGGGGACATCAGGGGGTAGTTATTGTGACTGGTATATAATTATATCTATAATCCGGGAGTCATGGTATCGGAATATACCCTCTGTATGGTTCCAGCCCCGGTAAAAAATCGATAATATTCGTATAAATCCTGATATCAATTGTATAAGACATGTGCTGACGAAAATTATGGTAGTTTTCGTATGGTTTATCTCCTATCATGCCCCTGTATCCTGTATGGCACGAAACGTAATCCTGGGCGTCCTCGCCCTGTTGTGCTGCGCCTGCATCCTTGGTGCCGGCTGCACCACGACCGGGCCGGCTCAGACGAACACAACTACTCCGGTGCCGGTGAACACGATCACCCCGGTGCCGACGAACACAACTGCCCCTGTCACCCCGACGGAGACCGGCACCGTCATCGGCATGCCGAACCCGGCCGCGGTGTGGTGCCAGGAGCAGGGCTACGGCTATGAGATCAGGAAGGATGCGGCCGGCAACGAGTACGGTGTCTGCATCTTCGGCAACGGTACGGAAGCCGACGAATGGGCTGTCTACCGTGCGGCGACCGGCGCCTACAACGAGACGGCAAACGAGACTGCGGTCAACGCCATGGTCGGCGGCATCGTCGGGATCAGCCTGAAAGAAAACCCGACGACCGGGTACAGCTGGAATGCAACCCTCTCCACGGGCCTGACCCTCCTGAACGACACCTACACCGTTGACCCCCACCCTGAGGGCATGGTCGGTGTGGGCGGCACCCATCTCTGGCTTGTGCGTGCC
>NZ_CALFSA010000233.1 GCF_937919355.1 uncultured Methanofollis sp.
TATATCCGAGGATGTCGGCGGGAAAGTGGGACGGTCGGTGCTGTACTTCCCGCAGGACCACGGAAAGATCACGGTCAGAAAGGCGAACGGGACATGCTCCGAGATGTAGTCTCCGTCCTGTTTCTTCTTTTTCTCCTGGCCCCTGTCTCTGCCGAGCTGGTGATCGTCTCGCCGTCGACCTCGACCTATTCGACGTATCTGGTGAATGATTATACCAATGGCCCTGAGGGGGAGGTCGTTTTCGCGACGTCCACGGGCCTGACGTTCTATAATGGCACCTGGACGACTTATCACACTCCTCCTGCATTCAGAAAAGACACGCTCATCTCCGATTTTATTCTCTCCATCGCCTACGGGCCTGATGGTATGCTCTGGATCGGGACTCCCGCCGGTCTGCAGCGGATGAACGGCCCTGTCTTCGAGACGGTGGCCGGGCAGGAGCACCTCAAGAACCCGATCGTCATCGGTCTCCAGCGCTGGGACGACGCCCTCTGGATCGAGACGAGCAATGCCGGGGTGCACAGGCTGGAGAACGGGTCCTGGACCTGGTTCAAGCCTTTCTCCGGCGGGCCGCAGACATATGCACTGGATGACATCGTCCTCGACCCGGCATCCGGGACATTGTACTGCATCTCTCAGGTCGATGGCGTCTTTGCGATTGGGGAGGATGCGAGTGCTGGCTTTAATCCTGTTATGCCCGGTGGCCGTCGGGTGACCGGGTTTACAGGTGCGGTCACAGACCCCTTCGGCGGGGTTTACCTCTTCAACCGGAGTTGTGTCGCTCACCTGGACGGGGACGGTCTGGAGACAGCAATCGTTTCAGCGGGCGACCTCGGGATCTTTGTCGGCGAGATCAACGACGTCAGTCCTGCCCCTGACGGTTCTCTCTGGGTTGCGACCGACCACGGGTTGTTCCAGTGGAAAGACGGATCAGTCCTCGACAATGTCTACCGGGCCCACGGCATCTGGTCAAACGTCATAAAGTCTGTCTTCGTGGACTCCACGGGCAGGTGCTGGTTCTCGACACCAACGGCAATCGGGTATTATTATCCCGACAATGCCACCCAGGGCCGGCTTCATTTCAACTTCGAGGGAATATTCAAGCGTTATGAGGGCGCCCCTCAATTTTCTCTTTAATTTTTTGGATCGAGTGATCCGGGAGAGAAGAGAGAGTGCAAAATATATCTTTCCCATTTTTTATATCCTGGTGAGATAGGTTCTCTTGCCTACCGCGCCTTCAGCGTCTCTCTGCAATAAGCATCTATGGAATCGATCAGTGCTTTCTTTGCTTTTTTCACCTGCTTTTCATCCTCCGATGAAATCTCGTGTGCCAGGTAGTTGACAGGAGTCAGGTAGTAGTCCATCGAGGGATATTTTTTCTTCATGTCCCTGATCCGGACATAGGACTCGGTCCCGCGTCCTGAGAGGGCGGAGAAGGCGATGTCGAGGAGGCTGGCAATATAGGGCGGCATGCGTTTCTCTATCGCCTGTTTCCTGAAGGTATGATAGCCTGACCGCGTGGTGGTCCGCAGGGAGAGGAGCATCCCGAAGTAGAAGGGTTCGGCGCTCTCAGGGTACTGCTGGATCATCTGCTTCACGACACCGGCGGCCCTTCCACCGTCCCCTTCTTCGATAGCAGAATCAAAAGCCTCCTGAAGGAATTCTCTGTCCTGGAAAAAACGGTTCTGGGCAACTTTCAGGATCTGGTCTTTCATCTCGCGGTTCCCGTCTCTTTTTGCTTTTTCAAGACCAATCTTGATGAAGGCCCGTTCACTGGGGAACCATTCGATAGCGCAGGAGATCATCAGCCAGAATGTCCGCACAAGCCACGGACTGTTCTTAAAGGGTATTTTTGAATCTGCATCCCTGTGGATACGGGCGACCTCTGCCATCTGCTCCCGCGCCCGCAGTTCCATCTCGCCAGGGGCACGGGGGATGATCCTGGACCTGGCAACTTCGCTGAGCGACAGTGCGTAATAGCAGAACGCAAGAGATGTGTGGACCAGGAGGTCCTGTGAGCGATACCTGGTCAGGTATGGTATGGCATGCTCGAAGTCCCCTGACTTCATCAATTTCAGGCCTGCAATAACTTCAAGGCCCGACCTGGGATTTTTCCCTTTTTTTAGCCGGGTGGCGCTCTCGATCACCCGTTCGACCTGTTCGGGGTCTGATGCGCGGCCCGGGGTGTCAAGGATCTTGAAACAGATCGAGTCGATGAAGGTGTTGTAACTCTCGTCGTCGAGGTCGGGGAACGATGACTCCAGCGCAGATACTACATGGCCAAAAAAAAACAGGGAGTTTCTCATCGATCTTTGTGATATTTTTCTCGATATACCCGAAGAAATCCAGTTTGAGTATCTCGATCTTCTCGTACTGGATCGCGTCGGAGAGCATCTCGCCGCGCATACTAGATGATACGGATATATCTTATTAAATTTTAAGAAATTGATTTTTGTCCCTGAATGAAACCCACCATGTATTCAGAGATACCGGGTCTTCGTTTCCAGGGTGATCCTGAAGGGGTCCGAATTCTGTGTCTTGACGACCAGGTAATATGGCTTCCCCGAGACTTCGATGTTTTTGATAACCGTTCCCGGACCTCTGATCTCCGCGCCGTCGACGATCGTGCTGTCCTCTGCGTCGACGAGCAGCACGCTGATGCCTGCAGATTCAGGCCTGCTGCCATTCTCCACGGTGCAGTTGATCCTCCAGAGCGGGTAGGGCACGGTGAAGGTCTCTGTGGCGCCGCCGCGCGACGCCTCCAGGGACGCGAACACGCTGATATTTGTTTCCTGCCAGGGCGGGTCTGATGCTTCGAGACGGCCCACATTGTCTTCGGGTATCAGATGGACCTCATATTCACGGGCTGGATTTTTTACATAGGTCAGTCTCTGGACCTGGACCGAAGGTGCAGGGGTCTGCGGCACCTCGATGGTCGGGACGGGCGGGACGACTGCGGAGGTATTCTCTTCGGGTGCCGCAGGGAGAGAGAACCATCCCGGGTGGGTGATACAGGCAAGGATGATGACAATCCCCACACCTGCCGCGACGCTCAGAAGATCTCCAGATGCCATGCATCATAGATCTGCATTTAAGAATGAAAAATATTCCCATTTTTCTCGTAAATGAATTTGAATACATACTCTATTCCCATATTGTCTGTATGCAAACTACTGGCAAAATCAAAATCTATATATGAAATAACTGTTCTTTATTCATTATGGAAATCCCCGATCTCAGGACCTGGATCTTTTTGTACCTGATCTCGTCTGTGGCTCTCCTGTGGGCTGCATTCCTCTCGGCGCAGGGGGTTCTGCTGGGGATGAGCATTATTCTCGTCATTGTCGTCATTGTCGCAAACTTTCTCGTCGTTTTTGCAGAAATTCAGAGAGCCAGCACACGCAAGGAAATGATGCAAAGACTCTCAAAGGTTGAGGTCTCACCTCATGATGAGAAGAATGGCTGAAGATCAGGGTTCTCCCAACCCTTCCTTTCAGAGGGACTTTTACCGTCAGTATAACGCGCTCACCTCTATCCTTTCGACGATATCCGGGCGTTTCGAACTCCTGAATTTGATCAAAGCGGAAGATGAACTCCCTCTTTCTGTCCGCGACCTCGCCGTAAAGGCGCTGGCGATCAGGAGAGAGAAGGACGAGGTCCAGTTTTACGATATGCTCCTGAATTTCCTGAATGTTGCCATGCTTGTCCAGGATTCACACAGGGTCGATATCGAGTGCGAGTACCTGCTCATGCGCACCACCGAGACCACGCAGTGCCACCTGGTCGTTGACGGCGAGAGCATTGACGCCCCCATTTTCATAGGTTCTCTTCTCTCCGACCATATCCTCAGCAACGGTGTGGGCGATCCTGTCGCTTCCATGACGGCGTATTATCTTGAGGCGGAGAAGCACTATGACGTTGTTTTTGTCGGCGAACTTGACCACTGTTCGCTCAGGATCGTAAAAGAGGTCTACCCGGGCAGGTCCTACGCTGTTTCTCTCCGCCTGCCGGCCCGCGTTCTGATCGACCAGGGGATTGTCCTCAAAAGCACTCCCGGCACTTTCCCGAGAATTGCCTGAATGCACTCTTCCCCGGGGGCCCGTGTGGTGTGGGTCTCTGATCCCTCTCTGCCGAGATCGATCCGATCTCGGCGGGTGCCGGCGAGCATGAGATAAACGTCGTTTTTCGACGGCAGTCCCTCACCCGGGTATCAGTTTTCCCGGATCGATCCGCTCGAAAAAAAAGAGGATGGTTCATGCTCTTGTGTAGATCTTCTGGAGGGAGTCGAAGGGTGTGAAGAGGTGTTCGACGTCCCGCCCGAGATACTCGGTCTTGCCCATCACATAATACCCCCCCTGTGCGAGAGCGTCGTGGAAGAGGAGGGCGAGGTCGGTCTTCTGCTGTTCGTTGAAGTAGATGGTCACATTCCTGCAGGAGACAAGGTCAAGGAAGCGTGCGGCCGGGACGCCCGACATCAGGTCGTGGTTTGAGAACCTGACAAGGGCCTTCACCTCGGGCTTCACCTCGTATTTCCCGTCGTCCCGCAGGGTGAAGTGCCGCTTTATCTGCGACTCGGTCATGTTCTTCAGGGACCTCCCATCATAAACGCCGATTTTTGCCTTTTCAAGCACGACCCTGTCGATATCTGTGGCAGTGATCGTGCAGTCGACCTCGTGGGTGAGCATGAGGTCCCGCACAAGCATCGCATAGGTGTAGGCCTCTTCGCCCGTCGAACAACCGGCGCACCAGATCCTGATCCTGCTCTTTTTCTTCAGGAGTTCAGGGAGCACCTTCTGCCCGACGGCCGTGAAGACCTCCGGGTCGCGGAAGAACTCGGTGACGTTGATGGTGAGGGCGTTCCTCAGGTCATCCTTCTCCGCTTCATGGGAGATCAGGTAACGGTGATACTCGTCGAAGGTCTCGTTCCCCGAGATCCGCATCCGCGAGAGCACTCTCCGCTTGATGTAGTCTTCCTTGTACTGGGATGTCCGTATGCCGACGATACGTTCGATTGTCCTGTTGAGTGCAGCAAAGTCGTCCATAGTTAGGTGATCGTAAAGTGGTCCATTTTCTTCTTCAGATCCGTGGAGAGGGCGGTGAGTTGTTGCGCGGCACTCCCGACCTCCATAGTGGAGGCGCTGACCTCCTCTGCAAGGGCGGCCATGTCTTCCACCCGGCTGAGATTCTTTTTCGTGTTATCCGATGCCCTGACGATCATCTCCATGACTGTGTTCGTCGCCTGGGCCTGGGCGTCTGTGGCCCTCGTGATCTCGGTGACAGTCTGGGCGGCGACATCGATCTCGGCACTGATCTCTGTCAGGGCGGAGATCGCCGCGTTGACGCTCTCGATTCCGTCCTGGATCTCCTGGTGCGAAGACCGCATGGACTCTGCAGTCTTCTCGCTGTCTTTCTGGATCGAGGCGATCAGGTCTTCAATGTGCTCGCTTGCACTCTTCGAGTCTCCGGCGAGGTTCCTGATCTCCCCTGCGACGACAGAGAAGCCGCGGCCGTGTTCACCCGCTCTGGCGGCCTCGATAGCTGCATTGAGGGCGAGGAGGTTTGTCTGGTTGGAGATCTCGTTGATCAGTTTGACGATCTTCGTGATCTCGTGCATCTTGGTGTTGAGGTCGGTGATCTCGGTGACGCTCTGTTCTGAGATGGAACTGACGACCTCCATCTTCTTGCACGCAACCTTCCCTATCTCGGCACCTTCGCGGCCCACCTTCGAGGAGGAGACGGCCCTGTTCATCACGTCCTGCGTCGTCCCGGCGATCTCCTCGATGGAGGCCGAGAGGTCGGTGACCTGCTGCCTGATCTCTTCGATCTCCTGGAGGAGCGACCGTGTTCCTTCCGAGGACTGCTGGGTGGCGAGGGCGACCTGTTCGGTGGCCTTCGCGATGTCGGCGGCCCCGCGGCTTGTCTCTCTGGAGGTGGACTCCACGACGGCCACGGCGCTGTTGACGTCGGCGAGGATCTCCCTGAACTTCACGAGGGACATGTTGTAGTCCTCTTTCACCCTGGCGAGGAGGTCGCCGTCGCCGATTGCGGCCTCCTGCGAGATGTCGCCCTGCGCGACCATCTTCAGGACGTCACCGAGTTCCCCTGCGTTCTTCTCGAACTGTTCTGCCCGCTCTTCTGCTTCGGTCATGAGGGTCCTGATCGTCTCCTCCTCTTTGCGGCGCTCGGTGATGTCGTTGTAGACGACGATCAGGTCGGTCAGGTCGCCGTTGCCGCCATAGATCGGAATGCCGTACTGTTCGAGGATGTGCACGCCTGAAGGGAGGTCGACGGTGACTTCGCCGTAACACCGCCGCTTCTGCTGAATTGCCTCTTTCAGGCCTGCTCCTTTCTGTTCGAGTACCCGGAACGACCGGGCGCTCATGCCGATCAGGTTCTCCTTCCTGATCCCTGACATCGAGGCATATGCCTCGTTTGTAGCGACGACGTCGAATTTCTTGTTCAGGAGCAGGATGGGCATGGGGTTCTCGTCCACGATGGTCTGGGAACGGATCTGGAGGTCCTTGATCTTCGCCATCTCCGCCTTCAGGTTCGCCTCGGCGTTCTTCGTATCGGTGAGGTCGTAGAAGACGAAGAGCGCCTTCTCGATCCGCCCCGACCCGCCGGCGATGGGGATGCCGAACTCCTCCACGGTCTTTTTCTTCTCCCCGACGGTGACTTCGAGCATGGCGCGTGTCTTTCTCCCCCGCGAGAAGACGGCGCCGTTTCCCTCGCCGGAGAGGCGCTTGATCGCGATCTTTTTCCCGGTCCCCCTGAGGAGGTGGTCGCGGGTGTCGCCCATCAGGGTGCAGTAGGCGTCATTGAGGTCGAGGGCCTGGAGGTGGCGGTCGACGAGCACCATCGGCATGGGGTTCTCGCCGAAGATAACATTCATCCCGGCCTCAAGGGCGTTTTTGCCGTCGAGGGTCTCGGCACGCTCTTTCCTGAGGGTCTCGACCTCGGCCTCACGATCCTTTCCGGCCTTCTCGGTCTCGGCCTGGACCTCGCGGAGACGTGCGATCTCGGCCTCGTGCTCCTTCCTGGCCTTCTCGGTCTCTTCTTCGACCTCGTGGAGACGTGCGATCGCCGCGTCGTTTTCCTTCCTGGCCTTCTCGGTCTCTGCCTCGCGTTCCTTCCTGACCTTCTCGATCTCGCTTTCGTGCTCCTTCCTGACCTTCTCGATCTCGCTTTCGTGCTCCTTCCTGACCTTCTCGGTCTCCTTCTGGACTTCGCGGATGTGCGAGATCGCCGCTTCGACGGCCGTCCCGAGTTCGGAGAGGGCTTCGGGGACCTCCTTCCCCTGGAGGGAGGCGGAGGTGTCGCCGGCCAGGGCACTGTTCAGGGCTTCGAGGATCGGTTGGATACCCTCGCCGATCCCCTCCCCTGTCTGGTCACGGGCGGTAGCGTGTATCGCCGCCGGAGCGGCAAACAATGCCATTCTTCCTGGTTTATCTGAGATCATCTCTATCACCTTCACGACTGCCCCTCAGTTCCAGCCTCCGACAAAGGCCGCGATATTCCGGTACACCCGCCCCGCGGGGCAGTCGGGAGCGTAGTGGGAGATGGGCAGGCCCTCTTTCTGGGCCATCGGGATTTCGGGGGAGTACGGCACTCTCTCCACCCGCAGGAATGTCTTTGCGACTTCGGCCTCGATCCCGTCTGGTTCGTCGGCCGGGAAAAAGCGGTGGAAGAGGGAGGAAAAAAACCCGTGTCCGGGCGCAGGCTCTCTGCTCCCCGGGCTGATGATTGCGATTTCCGGGCTGACCGTCCCTCCTGCGCAGGTCTGGACGTCCTGGAAGATCGTCTTCATGGTGCTGACGCCGCCGAGCGAGAAGATGCCCGGGTCCAGCGTGACAATTGCGTGGTCGGCCGCGACAAGGCCGTTGATGACGAGCTGGCCCATGCTCGGCGGGGTGTCGATGAGGACCATATCGTATGCGCCTGCGATCTCGTCGAGCGCGGTCTTCAGGACAGACGCCCGGTCTTCGATGGTATAGAGGAAAGGTTCGGCGCCGACGAGGTCGAGGGACGAGGGGAGGAGATCGATGCCCGAAGCGGTCTGGACGACGACATCCTCGGTTGAGACGTCGGGATAGCCGTCGAACCGTCTCATGAAGAGGTCATAGACTGTCTTTTCGGTCGAACCCGGGACGATGCCAAGACCTGTGGTTGCATTCGCCTGCGGATCGCAGTCGACGACAAGCACACTCTGGCCCGCTGCCTGAAGGTACCCCGCAATATTGAGGCATGACGTCGTCTTGCCTGTACCTCCCTTATGGTGGGCAAATGCGATGCGTGGGATCTTTTCACCTCCTATGAGAATTTACAATCCAGATATATATGCCTGTATATTACATCCGCCCCGATCATGCATATTTTCTTAATTAATTGTGGGCCCTTACGCGGCAATATCTGTTTCTCTCCCTGGATCTGGAGTGATCATACCCTGAAGACCGAGACTTTCCCGCAGTCCGGACGGGAGAATACTCTCGTCTCCCCCTCTCTCCGGCAGAACGCAACCAGTTTCAGCATGTAGTCCAGCCCTTCGGCCG
>NZ_CALFSA010000234.1 GCF_937919355.1 uncultured Methanofollis sp.
GTCGTAGTGGGCGAAGCGGCGCAGACTTGCCTCGATGCCGCCGAGGACGATCGGGGTGCCCGGGAAGAGAGACCTGACCATATTTGCGTAGACGATCACCGCCCTGTCGGGGCGGCGGAGCTGCCCGCCCGGCGAGTAAGAGTCTGTACTCCGTCTCTTCTTCCGCGGGGTGAAGGCGTTGACCATCGAGTCGACGTTCCCCGAAGAGATGCTGAAAAAGAGTCTGGGCCTGCCGAGACGGAGGAAATCGTCCGGCTTTTTCCAGTCGGGTTGCGCGATAACGCCGACGGTGTAACCCGCGTCCCAGAGCACTCTCCCGATGATCGCGGTCCCGAAGGAGGGGTGGTCGACGTAGGCGTCGCCGGTGATGAGGATGACGTCGAACTCCTCGATGCCGAGGGCGTCGGCTTCCTTGCGGGTCATGGGGAGGAAGGGTGGCTGCGGGATCATGCCTGCAGATATCCTCCCCTGTGAAGAAAAACCTGTGTTATGGAGACCGTGTATACGTCAGGGCGATACCGAGGCCGTTTCTGGAGAGAGTGTCCGTCCTGGTGCTGAGATAGAGGATTGATTCTGTATGGCCGGGGAGGGTGAGGCGGTATGTGCGCATCCCTTCGAACATGATCTTCGACTCCTCCTTCCAGAACGCCGGCCGGGTGCGTGTTTCCTCTGTAAGATTCTCCGGGACGGTCGTGAGGGTGCCGGTGCCGTCAGGGTGGAGGACAAGTTCCTCGTGAGAGGACGGGTCGGAGATCCATCTGCCGACGACCGGATCGGCCGGTTTCCCTGCGGGTGTATATGTGGGCAGGGGTGCCGGCGCAGGTTCATAGGTCATGGGAGGTGCGCCCGGATCTGCGCTGGTGACGGCCTCTGTCTCTCCACCCACCCCGCTGGTGGCGAAGAGGAAGACGAAGATGAAGAGAAATGTCAGAACCGTGATGATGCCGAGGGCTGTTTCCCCTTTCATGGTGAGGGTGTCGCCTGCAGGCCTTTTTATATCTGCCTGTTTTGGCCTGCGGGAAATATCCCCTTGAAATCGTGCAGATATCAAAAATATAGGATATATTTCTTGATTCTCTCTATCCCGGGCAGTTCCTGGGACACACCAGATATTAATCTCCCCCTGTCAGAGGTGTTCCCGCAACCTCCGCAGGTCGATGGTCAGGCCGATCACCTCCGCCTTCCCGAGGGCATTGGCGATGAGGGGCACGAGCACAGGCAGGGCCCGCCTGGTCATGCCCCTGACGCCGGTCCCGGGCGAGAAGCCCCGTGCCGCCTGCGCCTCGCTGATCTTCGTCCCCTCGATCTGGAGGTGGGGGACGAAGCGCAGGGCGACGAGGGCCATCAGGGCGTAGTCGGCGGGGAAGCCGATCCTCCGCAGGGCCCTGACAAGGGCGGTCGGCATGGTCGTGGCCACCAGGATCTGGAAGGCGAAGACCATGGCGCAGAAGCGGAGGGCAAGGGCAAGGCCGAAGGAGAGGCCGATCTCCGGGATGGTGAGGACGGTGATGGCGACGAGGAACCCGCCAAGGAAGGCGAGGAGCGGGACCTGCTGTGCGATGTCCCTGCCCGTGCCTGCAACAACGCCGAGGGCCACGAGGCCAAGGACCATGCCGCCGAGGACGAGGGGATCGTTTGTGAGGACGGCAAGGATGACGACCGCAGCGACGCCCCCGATCTTTGCGACAGGGTTCATACGGTGGAGGAAGCCGGTGCCGCTCCTGTACTGGAAGATCTCCTGCATGTCTCCGCTCCGTGCGTGGTGTCTTCGACGATCTGTCCTTTTTCCATCTTGATGGTCCGGCTGGCATACCGCGCCGCAAGCCCGTGGTCATGGGTGACCATGACGACGGCCTTCCCCTCCCTGCAGAGTCGCTGCAGGTGGTCCATGACGATGCCCGCCTCCTCGGGTGCAAGCCCGGTGGTCGGTTCGTCGAGGACGATCACCGCCGGGTCCATCGCAAGGACGCAGGAGACGGCGAGGCGCTGCCTTTCACCGCGGCTGAGGTGGCGGGGGTAGGCGTCCTTCCGTGCAAGGAGGCCGACGGCTGAGAGGGCCGCCCGTGCCGCTCTCTCCGGGTCGGGTACGCCGGTGTTCCTTACCCCGAAGAGGACCTCGCGCTCTGCCGTCTCCTCGAAGAGCATCGTGTCCGGGTTCTGGAAGACGAGGCCCGCCTTCCGCGCGAGGGCGGCGACGGGGTGCTTCTTCGTGTCCATGCCGCAGACCTCGACAGTTCCCCTGTCGGGGAGGAGGAGGCCGTTCAGGTGCCTGATCAGGGTGGTCTTCCCTGACCCGTTCTCACCGGTGATCGCCACGCACTCCCCTGCCCTGACGGCGAGGTCGAGGGGGCCGAGGGAAAAACCGTTGCCATAGGCATGGACAAGGCCGGCGACCCTGACCGCGGGCATGCCGGTCGTCGCGGCCTCCGCCGGTCGCCCGCCCCGGAGCGGCGCAGTTCCGGCTCCGGTGGCGACCCGCCCTCCTTCGAGCCTCACGACGCGGTCGGCGATCCCGGCGAAGGGGCCGGGCGTGTTCTCTGCAAGGAGGATCGCCGTCCCCTTCTCCTTCAGGGCGGCGAGGATCCCTGCCACTCTCGCCGCATGGGCGGAGTCGAGTTCTGCGGCGGGCTCGTCCAGAACCAGCACAGGCCTCCCGCCCGCGATCGCAGCGCCGAGTACGGTCCGCTGTTTCTCGCCACCGGAGAGGGTGTGCGGCGCCCGCTCCCTGAGATGCACCAGATCCATCATTGCAAGGACCTCCGCGGTGTCTGTCCCCTCGCCGCAGGCCGATGCGATCTCCTCTTCGACGGTGGAAAGGATGAGCTGGGCGTCGGCATCGTCGAAGGTCATGCCGGCGACAGAGGCGATCTCTTCCATGTCCCGGTAGGCGGCCGCATCCTTCCCGGCGATCCTGACCTTTCCCTGCATGGTGCCGTCATAGCCGTGAGCGAGGACGCCGCCTGCGGCGCGGCAGAGGGTGGTCTTCCCGGCCCCGGTCGGGCCGGTGAGGAGGACGAGTTCACCGGCCCCGACGGAGAGGTCCACACCCTCCAGGGCCGGGGCGTCTACCCCGGGATAGGTATAGGTGAGGCCGTCTATCCGGATCATGGATTTCTCCCCCGTGCGAGGGCCCGAGATGCAGGAACGGAGAGTGCCTGGGCGATCCCACCGTTCACGACGGCGGTCAGGACGACGATCGGGGCCGTCACCAGGACGAAGGCCCCGAGAGAGGGGAACTTCGTCAGGATCGTCGGCGCTATGGCAAGGGCGGCGACGGCAACGAAGGTCGCCCCCGAGGCAAGGGTCGCAACGAGGGTGGCGATGCCGGGCGCCAGGCCGACCCTCCCTTTCAGCGCCGTGTAGGCAAGGAGGCAGACGACCGCGCCGACAGGTTCTGAGATGAGGTTTGCGGGAGGGAAGACCGAGTGGCTGATGAGGGCGCAGACGATCCCGGCGACGACGCCGATGCCGACGGCCTCGCCGAAGGCCGGGACGATGAGGATGATCGCAAGGCAGTAGAAGGCGATGACCAGGTTCGAGACGATCGGGCCCGGGATCACCAGGGAGATATAGCGCATGATCGCGCCGGTGGCAAGCAGGATGCCTGCAATGGCAATGTCGCGTGATTTCATAGTATCGAGGTTCAGGGATATTCGATGGGCTGTGCTCGGGAGAGGAAAAGAGTGCGGCGGTCACCAGCGCCGGGGTGATCCCGGTGCGACGGGCCTTGGGCCCGCGGGGAGGGCAGTATGTTCTATCATGCGCATCTACGTACATTGTTGTGCATTGCAGTATATAATGGGTGCGGTGGGGGAGGGACCGCACCAGCAAAACCACGCACCGCGGCGAAAAAAGATATGAGATATCCGGCCCAGAGACCGGGCCGGGCCCGGGTATCGGGCCCGTTGTCCGGGGATGTATTCTTTACCGTCTCTTTCGTCTCTTATCCCCGAAGTCTTCGGGTTCGAACTCCTCATCAAACTCGTCGTACGACCGTTTCCGGTCTCTGCCCATATCTCTGTCGTTCATCTGGTTTCTGATCATTTTTGTCCCAGATCTGGACATAATTTCAGGTGATATGTCCAGATGTATAAATCTAATCGTTCGGCGCTGCGGTGTTTATATCTGATATGAGAAATTGTGTGGGGTTCGATCGATCCTCCATTCCGGCGTGGCGGAAGACGCCTGAAAGGTCGGCCTGGCAAAAAAATACGGTACCGGAATTCATCTCCCGTTCGGCCGCCTCGATGGAGAGTGCGGCGGCCAGGTTTTTCGGGTCGTTGAACTCCCTGAAACCCCTCTCGTCCCTGAATGCGACCGCCTTCCGTGCGCATTCGGACAGGTTCCATCTGTCGGGCATGATACACTTCTGGTCTTTCGTACGGTCCTTATTCGGGAGGTGCGGTAAGGGTATGCATGCTGTCACCGATATTCCGAACCGGAACCTGAAAATCATTTCTCTGGCGAGACTGCGGTATCTGTCGCAAACACCCAAAATGCTTGTTCTGGATATGGGTGCCGCAGACTCCTCTGTTTTATTCTTGAAAAAGAAGTATGGGCCCGCTGAGATTCGAACTCAGGACCTCCGCCATGTCAAGGCGACGTCAT
>NZ_CALFSA010000235.1 GCF_937919355.1 uncultured Methanofollis sp.
ACAACGGCACCTTCGGCTCGACAGGCAACCAGCCCACCTGCGCCTGCACCGGCGCCGACCTCGAAGTTGCGGCAGTCGCCGCAGGTTTTCGCCGGACCTGCACCGTCGCCGACGAGGGAGAAATCGCGGCGGCCCTTGACGACCCCTCGCCCGGCCCGGCCTTCGTCAGGGTGCTGATCAGGCCGGGGAACGCGGACGTGCCCAACATCCCCCTCTCTCCGGCGGAGATCAGGGACCGCTTCATGGCCGCGGTGAAGGGGTGGGAGTGAGGATCCGGTCTGTCTCCTTTTTGGATCTGGAGGATTTTCCTGTTCTGGGGTGACGGTGCCCCATGTTTGCCACTCGAAAACCGAAGTTTTTCTCAATCTCGCTGACGCTCGCACACTCTGGTTCCCCGCCACTAGGATCGGGGGGTTGGCAATCCCACGTGTCAGGATCTCTATTCTGTCTTCTCGGGACCAATCCTGAGCGGGGGTCCGGGGGCGTAGTCCCCCGGCTCATATTTTGGAGAAGGTGGTGGATCGGTCACTCCGCCGGGGGGCTGCCGCCCCCCAGACCCTCGAAAATCAAAGATTTTCTCATGCTCACTCCGTTCGCACCCTGCCATTAGGATAGGGGGTGGAGGGCAGTCCCCCCTTCAAAATGCACGCTTGCCTCTTTGAGGTCCAATCCTGAGCAGGGGGACTGCCAGCGAAGACTTCGTCTTCTCGACTCCCTCAGGTCGTTCCTCCGGACACTCGAAAGCCTCCGGCTCATGGCACATCAAAGATGTGCCTGCTCAGGAAAATCTTCGATTTTGCGCTTTCTCAAGCTCGCTCCGCTCGCACCCCGCGCAGGATTGGTCCCGGGAAGACAGAACAGGATCCTGACAGGGGTGATTGCCAACCTGCCCTATCTGGGAGGGTGCGATCGGTAGCCTCTCAGCACAGGCACTAAAAAAAGAATATCTCCTCTCTCACTCGGTGATCATCGTGCCGACGCCGGCATCGGTGAAGAGTTCGAGGAGGATGGTGTGGGGCTTGTTCCCGTTCACCACATGCGCGAAGGGCACGCCGCCCTTCACCGCCCTGACACAGGAGTCAATCTTCGGGATCATGCCGCCCGCGATCGTGCCGTCCGTCATCAGGCCCTCTGTCTCGGCGGCCCTGAGGTGGCGGTAGACCTGCGTCCTCTCCCTGTCCATCACGCCGTCGACGTCGGTGAGGTTGATGAGCTTGAAAGCGTTGAGGGCGACGGCGATCTCACCTGCCGCCGTGTCCGCGTTGATGTTCAGGCTCCGGCCCGCCCTGTCGATCGCGATCGGGGCGATGACCGTGATATAACCGTTCGCAAGGAGAGTGGTGATCAGTTCGGGGTTGATCTTCTCGATCTCGCCCACGTAACCGAGGTCGACCTCCTGCTCCTCCTCGCCCACCTTCACCCTCTGGTTGCCGATCTTCTTCGCGATGATGACATTGCCGTCGTTCCCCGAGATGCCGACACCCTGTGCGCCGCACCGCGCCAGGACCGAGACGATGCCGTCATTGATCTTACCGACCAGCACCATCTGGGCGATCTCCAGGGTATCGGCGTCGGTGACCCGCAGACCGCCGACGAACTGCGGTTCCTTGCCGAGGGCCTTCATCTTCTCCGTGATCTCAGGGCCCCCGCCGTGGACGACGACGACCCTCATCCCCACGTAGTGGAGGAGGACAATGTCCCGAATCGCGTTTTCGAGCATCTCCTCGTCGACCATCGCATGGCCGCCGAGTTTGATCACGATCGTCCTACCGTGAAAGCGCTGGATATAGGGCAGCGCTTCCATCAGCACTTCTTCGCGCTTCATGTCGTGTACTTCCCGTTGATCTCGACGTATTTCTCGGTGAGGTCGCAGCCCCATGCGACGGCCTCGCCCTTGCCTGCGGCAAGGTCAAGGGAGAAGACGACCTTCTTCCCGTGCATCGCCGCCTTTGCCCTGACCAGATCGGAGACGATCACCCCGTCCTTCACGAGGGGCGTCTCCTCCTCACCCTCGCCGATGGTGAGAGAGACGGCGTCCGGGTCGAAGGCGACGCCCGCCCTGCCGGCGGCGGCGACGACGCGGCCCCAGTTCGGGTCCTCGCCGTAGACCGCCGTCTTGACGAGGGGTGAGGCGACGACTGTCCGTGCCACCAGTTCGGCCGCCGCCTCGTCAGGGGCGCCGGTGACCTGCACCTCGAGCATCTTCGTCGCCCCTTCGCCGTCGGCGGCGATCTGCTTTGCAAGAGAGATGCAGCAGGCCTCAAGAGCTGCATCGAAGGCCTTCCTGTCCGCAGGACCGGCACGGCCGGTTGCAGTCACGAAGGCGCAGTCGTTTGTGCTCTCGTCCCCGTCCACGACGACGCGGTTGAAACTCCGGCGCACTGCCGAACGGAGTGACTCCTGCAACTCCGCCGCCCCGATCGCCGCGTCCGTGTAGATGAAGGCGAGCATCGTCCCCATGTTCGGGGCGATCATCCCGCTCCCCTTGCAGATACCGGCGACGGTAAAACCGTCACCCCGGACAAGGGCGTGCTTCTCGACCTGGTCGGTCGTCATGATCGCCCTCGCCGCCGCAACCTCGGCCTCTGCAGACGAGACAAGGTGCGGGGCGACAACCCGGCACTGCCTCTCGATGATATCGAGGTGGAGATAGCGCCCTATCACGCCGGTGCTCGCCACGCCGACCCGCTCCTCGGGAAGGCCGAGGGCATCGGCCGCGATTTCTGCCATCTTCACGGCGTCCTCATACCCTCTCTTCCCGGTGTAGGCGTTCGCACACCCGGAGTCGATGACAATTGCGTCGAGTTTGCCTGCGGCGATCCTCTCCCGCATCAACTGGACAGGCGCTGCACACACCAGGTTTGAGGTGAAAGTCGCCGCTGCGGTGCCGCTCGCACGGATAATTGCAAGCCCGTGCTTCCCCTCCTTGATCCCCCAGGCCTCAACGCCCTGGACTGCACAGATACTCTTCATTCTTCTTTTTCCTCCTTCATATCATATGAGGCGCCAAGCCCCTGCACGATGTCGCGGCGCGCGACGATCCCGATAAGTCTCTTCTTCTCCACGACAGGCAGGCGAGCGATGCCCTCTTTCAGCATCACGGCCGCCGCCTTCTCGATGTCGTCTTCCGGGCCGACGGTGATCGCGGGCATCGACATCACCTGGCGGACCTTTGTCTTCCCGACGTCAGAGAGAGCCTTCTTCGTCTTCTCCCAGTTGATCATCTCCCTGATAGGCACCTCGATGAACTCAAGGGGCGACGGGAGCCAGAGGTCTTCGGAGACCCCGCCGGTCTTCAGGAGGGAGAGGATGTCGGCCTCCGTAACCATCCCGACCAGTTCGTTCCCGTCCAGCACCGGGAGGCCGCTGATATCGTGCCTCCGCAGCAGGGAGGCGGCGTGCCTGACCGTGTCGTCGGCCTGGACCGTCACCGGGTCAGGTGTCATGATCTCGCGTACTTTCATGGTCTTCCCCCGTTCAGGGCATGCACGCCGGAGTCTTCAACCCATCGTCCTCGGCGTAGCCGCACATGATGTTCATGTTCTGGATCGCCTGGCCTGCCGCGCCCTTGACCAGGTTGTCGATCGCCGAGACGACGACGACCCGTTCGCCCTCGCTTTCCATCCCGATGTCGCAGAAGTTGCTGCCGCGCACGGCCGGCAGGGCCGGTTTCTGGAGGCGGACAAAGTGCTCGCCCGCGTAGAACTTCCTGTACAGGGCCTCCACCTCGTCCTGGGCCATCGGTTCGTCCAGGATGATATGTGCCGTCGTCAGGATCCCCCTGTTCACCGGCACCAGGTGCGGGGTGAAGAAGCAGTGGGCCTTTGAACCGAGACGGGATAACTCCTGCTTCATCTCGGCAAGGTGGCGGTGGCTCGTCCACTTGTACGCGTTCACGCCGTCGGCCACGTTCGGGTAGTGAGTCGTCGCCGAGGGGTTGTCGCCGGCGCCTGAGACGCCGGTCTTCGAGTCGTAGATGACATACTTCGCGTATTTTGCCAGGGGCGCCGCCGCAAGGGTCGCACCCGTCGGGAAGCACCCCGGGTTCGAGACGAACTTTGCCCCTCTCACCTCGTCCCTGTGGAGTTCGGGGATACCGTACGGCGCCTTGAAGTAGGCGGTATGGGTGACCCCGTAGACCTTCTCGTAGACGTCCTGCGGGAGTCTGTAGTCCGCCGAGAGGTCGACGGTCCTGATCCCGCGTTCAAGAAGTGTTCCCGCAAAGTTCATCGCCGCGGTGTGCGGCACGGCAAGGAAAGCAAAGTCAGCATCGATATCCTCAACCTTCGGGTTGGTGAAGGCGAGGTCGGTGTAGCCCCGCAGGTGCGGGTGCTGGTCTGCGACCGGCCGCCCTTCCAGCGCCCTCGAGGTGGCGACTGTCACCCGGGCAGAAGAATGACTCTGGAGAAGGCGGATCAGTTCTCCGCCGGCGTAGCCTGAGGCCCCAACGATAGCGACATCCATACAGGAGATTATACCGGAGAAAAAACTTAATGGTTTGGAATCGTCGGCCCGCACCCGGCCGGCGGGAGAGGGAGAACTCTGATTGGAGGGATCAGGTGTGTGCTGTGGCGTCGAAGAGCGCCCTTGCACGGCCGTCGATCAGGTCCCTGTTCTCCAGACCGGCGAGGAGGTCGGCGGGCAGCGCGGCGGCGCCGTACCTCGCCCCGGCGTACGCCCCGCAGATGAAGGCGATGGTGTCGGTGTTCCCGCCGACATTGGCGGCGACATAGAGGAGGTTTTCCGGGGATTCGTACCGGCCCATGAGGAAGAAGGCGATCGGGACGGTCTGGTAGATGGAAACGTCGTTGCCGATGACGGGCAATGCCGCTTCAAGGCTGATACCCTCTTCCTGCAGGGAGACCGCCCGCCTGATCCTGGCACCGAGGCCGGTGTCCTCGGCCGCCGCCGTCTTCAGGGCGAGGGCGAGGGGGTCGGGGGCGCCGTACACGGTGGCGGAGAGGAGGGCGGCGACGGTGACGGCACCGGCAAGGGCGGCCGGATGGGTGTGGGTGACGGCACAGGCCTTTGCGAGGCGTCCTGAACGCTCGACCGGGTCGCTATATCGCAGGGCGAAGGGGACGGCGAGGGGTATGCACCCGCTGGTGTCCGAGTTGACGCCAGTCTGACCCGGGCCCTGCGTGACCAGGCGTTCGCAGGCGGCCATCAACGACCCGTCGGGGAAGCGGAGGTCGCCCTCGGCGCAGAGGTGTGCAAGGTCGCGGGCATATCTCACCTCAGAGTACTCTCCCGAGGCGAGGAGGGAGGCGACGAGGAGCATGATCTGGGTGTCGTCGGTGTACTGGCCGGGTTCGAGGCGGGCGTTCGGGTGCCACCGCCATGCCTTCCTGTACCCCCTGTACAGGTGCGAGAGGTTCATCGGCGACGTCTCTCCGGGCATGCCGAGAGCGTCCCCGACGGCCGCCCCGAGCATGCATCCCCTGAATCGATCGAGCATCAAAGCCGTTATTGGTGAAGAGGATACCATAAGCCCTTCGTCTTTGTTCGGGCCCGTGTTTTCTTTCTGAAATATTTTTGTGTTCGTATGATATTTTCTGTCGTCTCTGGCGTGATGCTATGCCCGCGCCCGGTGCGAAGGATATAACCCGGTCGGTACCAGGACCCCCCTGCCTCCGCCCCCTCTTATGGTTCTCACCCGGTCGACGGGGGGACCTGCCCATATCTGCCGGGTGATGGCGGGCGCAGGCCATCCCCCTCGTTGGATGCCCCCCTTGGGGGCGCAGGATCTCTCCTGTGGTGATCGCATCACCCTCTCCGGGAGACTATAATCTCTCTGCCACCCCCATCCGCGCCGTCGGATCACAAACCCTATCCCCGTCGAGCGCATATCGTAAAAGTTATCGACGGGTGGTATATCCGCCCTCCTGCTGTTGGTGATATCATTCGGAGAGAATCAGAATCTGCGGATGTGGTGAAGCAGAAGACCGCACGCCTCTCGGTCATTTCGAATACACTCCTCGTAACGACGAAACTCGTCGTCGGGTGTGCGATCGGATCTGTCGGTATCATCTCCGAGGCGATCCATTCTGGGATTGACCTTGTAGCTGCTGGTATCGCATTCATATCGGTGAAAATAGCGTCGGAACCTGCGGATGCATCCCACCGTTTCGGTCACGGAAAGTTCGAGGACTTTTCCGGTCTCATTGAGGCGGCCCTCATCTTCGTAGCGGCCGCTCTCATCATCAGGGAAGCGCTCGGGACTCTTATCGCTGGAAGCGACGGCCTTGCCATGGACGCCCTGGGGTTTGGCATGGCCGTGATGCTCCTCTCGGCCGGCGTGAACTGGTACGTCTCCTCCCGCTTGATGAAGGTGGCGAAGGAGACCGAGTCGATCGCCCTTGAGAGCGACGCGTGGCACCTGCGGACCGACGTGTACACCTCCCTTGCCATGCTTGCCGGTCTTGTGGCCATCAGGCTTACCGGCCTTGTCGTCCTCGATGCGGTCTTCGCCCTCGGCGTCGCCGGGATCATAATGAAGGCGGCCTACGACCTGACGCGGCGGGCCTTCTCCGACCTCACCGACCATGCCCTCCCGCCCGAGGAGGAGGAGAGGATCAGGCAGATCATCTGCGACCACGCCTCTGATGTCGTGGACTTCCACGCCCTCAGGACGAGGCGGTCCGGCCCGGAGCGCTTCATCGACCTCCACCTTGTCGTCTCCCGGGACGACAGCCTCCAGATGGCATATGACCTGGTGAAGCACATCGAGTCAGATATCAGGTCTGAGTTCCCCGGCGCCAATGTCTCGATCCGGGTCGAACCCTGTGCACGGCACTGCACGGCCTGCCCCTCGGTCTGCCACCCGGGTAAGGAGGAACCCGACAGGCGGCAGGGTGCATGAAAATAGTGTGAATGTCCTGGACCGGAGATGGTCCTCAGACCATCTTCGTCCCCCAGACCGTGTGTTCGTACCTCTGCGCCTTCTCCGCCCCTCGCGTGCAGAAGAAGGAATATTTCAGCCCCATCTCCTTTCCCACCGGGCACGCCGGGCAGATGCACCTCTTCTCGTCGCTGATGCACATGAAACTCTTGCCCGTGGAGCAGAAGATGAGTTCTTTCCCCTCCTTTGCGCACCGGTTGTACGACGGGCATGACGGGCAGGTGCACATCGACTTCAACTTCTCGACTGTCGCCTGGACGTCTTCAGGCGCCATATTTTTCATTGCCTGGACTTTCTCCTCAAAGGTGTCCATTGTGTCTCCCCCGGCAGGAGGAGGTACACCCGCTATAAAAATATATCCCGGGGAAAAAAGAGGGAGGGAGAAGGATTTTGTCTGCGTTTTTAGGCCGTGTGCAGGCCGGTGAGGTCTTCAAGGACCTTTGCCACGTCGATCCAGATCACGAGCCCGGTCGCCTCGGTCTCGTCGTTCTTATTCTCGCGGCTCTTGATGATCCCTTTCACATAGGCCTCACGGCAGAGGCCCGCGTCCATCTTTTCCACGTCGGCCTCGGTGACCTGCATCACGGCGTTGACATCGTCGACGATGATCCCGAGGTTTGCCCCGCCGGTCGCCTCCGAGACAAGGACGATGATCTTCCTGTTCTCGGTTTCTGCGCTGGTCTGGATATTGAGGAGGGTGGCGAGGTCGATGATGTTCGTGATCTCGCCCCTCAGGTTGATCACACCGGCGATGTGCGCGGGTGCCCGCGGCACAGGGGTGATCGGGATCATCTCCACGATCTCCCGCGCCAGGTGGATATCGAGGGCGTAATACTCGCCGCCGAGTTCGAATTTCACCACGTCTACGATTTCTGCCATCTTCTGCCCCTCAGAGGGTGAATTTGTCAAGTCTCTTCTTCAGGTTCCCGGCGAGGCCCGCCATCTCTTGGGCGCCGCCTCCGACCTCCTGGGCCGAGGCGCTGACTTCCTCAGTGAGGGCGGCCATGTTCTCGATGCCTTTGATATTCTGCTGGACCTCCTCCTTGTTCCGCTCCATCGCCTCCATCACGCGGTTGGTGGCGCTGGCCTGATCCTCGGTGGCCTTCGCGATCTCGCCGATGTTCTGGTTCGCTTCTTTCGATGCCTTTGCGATGGTGTTCAGCGCCTCGATGGCCTTCTCCACACTTGAGATCCCGGAATTGATCTCGGTGTAGGCCGACTCCATGTTCTCTGCGGTCTTGTCGGTGGTGGTCTGGATGGTGGAGATGAGGTTCTCGATATCGTTCGTCGCCTTCTTCGACTCTCCCGCGAGGTTTCTCACCTCGCCCGCGACGACGGCGAAGCCACGCCCGTGCTCGCCGGCCCGTGCCGCCTCGATCGCGGCGTTGAGGGCGAGGAGGTTGGTCTGGTTCGAGATGTCGTTGATGAGCTTCACGATCTTGCTGATCTCCTGCATCTGCTCGTTGAGGCGGGTGATCTCCTCGACGCTCTTCCTCGCGATGCCTTCAACGCCCCGCATCTTTCCGGAGGCTTCCTTACCGAGGATCTCTGCCTGGTCGCCGAGTTCGGCCGCCTCGCCGGTCTTCTGGAGGACGTCCTGCGAGGTGCTGGCGATCTCCTCCACGGAGGCGGAGAGGTCCGACATCGTCCGTGCGATCTCCTCGATGTTCTCCAGGCTCTTCCTCGCCCCTTCCGCGGACTTCTGGCTTGTCGTGGCGACCTGCTCGATCGCCTTTGCGATGTCCTCGGCGCTCCGGCTCGTTTCTTTCGTCCCGTTGTTGACCTGCTCTCCGACCGTGGCGATCTCCTTCAGCGTCTCCTGCAGGGACTCGCGGGCGTTCCTGTAGTTCTTTTTCAGGTCGCCGAGGACGTCGCCATCCCTGATCTCGATCTGTGCGGTGAGGTCGCCGCCGGCCATGGAGATCATCGCCTGCCGCATCTCGTCGGCGCTCTCCGCGAGGAGGCGGGCCTGTTCCTGGGCCTTCTTTTCCTGCTGTTTGATCTCGGTTATGTCCTGGATGATCTCGATGTGGCCGATCTTCTCGCCTCTCTCGTCCTTCAGGTAGGCGATATCGAGCTGGAAACTTGACCCGTCTATCTCGAAGAGGGTCGTGATCTCGTCCTTCCCGCTCTGGCGGAGTTTTACGATGCCGCAGTCGTTGTTGTTGCAGAGCGGTCCCTTCGTCGCCTGGCAGGATATGCCGCAGTCTCTCTCACGGTCCCTCTTCCACTGGGACTCGAAGCCCTTATTCATGAAGGTCCAGTTCATGTTCATGTCGGTGACCGAGATCGGGAAGGGTATCCTGTCCAGGATGGATTGGTACCACACGGCTTTCCTGTCGGTTTCTTCGGCGAGTTCTTTCGCCCGCTGCTGCTCCTCGTACGCCTCTGTCATATCGACGATGACAAGGAGCATACTCTCGACTTTGCCCTTCTCGTCGAGGAACGGGATGCTGTATTCGACGGCGCGCTTTATGCCTGCGGGGTATTTGACGACTGTCGTCGAGTAGCCGCGGCTCTTTTTCTGGAGCGTGTCCCTGAGTCCGTCTCCTTCCTGTTCGAGGATGGTGAAGTCCCCGGTATTTATTCCAATGATGTCGTCGTGGCTCATGCCGCTGAACTCTTCGAATGCCTCGTTGTCGTCGATGACATTGCAGGCGGTGTCCAGGAAGAGCATGGGGACAGGGTTCAACTTGATGGATGCGATGTAGTTCTTCAGGTCATGGGCGTCCTCTGCCCTCTCTTCCTCTGTCTTTGCCATCTTTACGAGACATGCTTTGAGGGGTTCTATCAATGGTTTGATGGCCTTATCGGCGTCTTTCTCATCGATAGTGCGGGAGAAATCCCCTTCCGAAGCAGATTCCAGTATTTCGATAATTTCCTTGATATCGGACATGGCGTTCCCTTCTGGTCTGATTACGCCCCGTGTATGCGCAACATACTGAAAATGATGAATGAAGTCTCTGTAGCGGGTAACCGACAGGCGTGCGCAGTGCTCGAAGCGTCAGGTACGTACTTACAGGTACTGGTATATATTATTTTTCAATTTTGAATATTGAAGATTATTTAATTTATTTGCTTATCTACAAAAAATATATCTTGTATCGTATTATGCCGCACCTATGGGCGCCACTCTGACACCACCTCTGCATCAGGCAGGGGCGACGAGGCTCCTGAGGACCTTGGTCATGTCGATCCAGATCACCAGGCCCTTCTCCTCGGTGTCATCTCCGCCGATCTTGATGATCCCCTTCACGAAGGCCTCATGGCAGAGTGTTGCGTCCATCGTCTCCACGTCGTCCTCGGAGACCTGCATCACCGAATGGACATCGTCGACGATGATCCCGAGGTTTGAACCCCCGGCGACCTCCGGGACGAGGACGATGATCTTCCTGTTCGTCACCTCTCCCCGGTCAGGGATCTGGAGGAGGGTGGTGAGGGTGATGATGTTCGTGATCTCGCCCCTGAGGTTGATGATCCCGGCAATATGCGGGGGTGCGAGGGGCACCGGGGTGATCGGGATCATCTCCACGATCTCCCGTGCCAGGAGGATGTCGACGGCGTATCTGGTACCCCCGATCTCGAACTCAACGACGTCGATGATCTTTACCACTCTGCGTCCCCCCTTCAGATCTTGAACCTGTCCATCTGCTTCTCAAGGTCGCCCGCCAGATCATGGAGTTCATGGGTGGCACTGTTGATCTCCTGCGTCGAGGCGCTCGTCTCTTCGGCAAGGGCGGCGAGGTCCTCGATCTGTTCAAGGCTCGACCTGGTCAGGCTGTTTCCTTCCTCGACGATCTTGACGACGGCATTGCTCGTGTTCGCCTGGTCCTCGATGGCCTTCGCGATCTCGCCCATGTCGTGGGTCACGGAGACCGCACCCTCGACAATCCTGTTCAGGGCGACGATCGCCTTGTTCACGCTATCGACACTTGCAGAGATCTCGGTGTTCGCCGAACTGATGTTCGAGGCGGTCTTCTCGCTCTTTGCCTGGATGGAGGTGATGAGGTTCTCGATGTCGTTCGTCGCCTTCTTCGACTCGCCTGCGAGGTTCCGCACCTCGCCCGCGACGACGGCGAAGCCGCGGCCGTGCTCGCCCGCCCGTGCCGCCTCGATCGCGGCGTTGAGGGCGAGGAGGTTCGTCTGGTTCGAGATGTCGGTGATGAGCTTCACGATCTTGTCGATCTCGTGGATCTCCTGGTTGAGTTGTGTGATGTTGACCACACTCTCGCTGGCGATCTTTTCGACGGCCGTGATCTTCGTGTTGGCCTCCTTACCGAGGTTCTCCGCACCTCTGCCCATCTCGGCGACGTTCTGCGCCCGCTCAAGGACTTCCTGCGAGGTGCTGGCGATCTCCTCGTTCGAGGCCGAGAGGTCGCTGAACTTCTGGGTGATCTCCTCCATCTTGGTGAGGGTTCTCTTCCCGAGGTCCGCGCACCTCTGGCTGGTGAGGGCCACCTGCTCCGCGGCCTTGGCGATCTGGTCGCCGCCCTTGCTTGCTTCAAGGGTGCCGAGCTGGACCTGTTCAGTCGCCTGTTTCACCTGCCTGAACGCGCCGCTGCCATTGACGGTGATCTGGTCCAGGGATTCCTTGAACCGCTTGAATTCTCCTGAAACCTCAATGTCCCCGGAGAATTTTTTCGTGTAGTCGCCGTCGGCGAGGGCCGCCGCGACCTGCATTCCTTCGTCCAGGGGTTTGTGGATGGCGTCGAGGAGGTCGTTGACGCCTCCTATGACTTTTGCGAACTCCCCTGCATGCTTCGAGGCGTCGGCCCGCATGGCCAACCGTCCTTCTCTGCCGGCCGCTGCAAGTTTATTTGCATCGTCCACGAGTCTCTGGATCGCCTCCATCATAGCGATGAAGGCCGGGACAATGTGGTCGTTCTCAGAACGTCGTCCAATACGCTTGAAGCCCTCCAGGTCTTTCAGGTCGCCCCGGCTGATGTTCTTCGCTGTCTCCTGGAGATGGAGGAGGCGGTCCAGGACGACATTGATCTCCGCGGCCATCTCGGCATAGATCCCCTCGTAGTGCCCTTCGACTTTCCTGGTGTAGTCGTTCTGTGCGGCCCTCTGGAGGACGGCATTCCCTTCTTTCAGGGCATTGAGTTCGTCGACGCAGCGGTTGATGCTCTCTTTAAGTTTCTTGAAGTCACCCTTATATTCGGCCGTGATCTTCTCCGGGATCTCGCCCCGGCCGATCTTGTCGATCATGGCGATGGTCGGCGGGATGGGTTCGATGATTGCGTCGATGATCTCGTTGACGCCCTTCGCGATCTGGGGGAGTTCGCCCTCGCCGTCGAGTTTTGCCCTGACCGAGAGGTTCCCGTTTCTGATCCCGTCGGCCACGCCGAGGAGGTCCTTGATCATCCTGACTTCGCCGGTGACGTCGGGGAAATACTCGACGGCACCGATGATCGTGCCGCTGCCGTCCCTGTATGGGACGCCGGTGCACTTGATCACCCGTCCGTCCCCGAGGTCGTTGGTGATGATGTTGACCTGCCCGTCCTTCATTGCAACCCTGCAGGGGCAGTCCTTCGATCTGCAGAGGCCTGTCCTGTAGAGTTCATAGCATGGTTTGCCTATGCAGTCCTCCTGCTTTTTTCCGAGGAGGTCTGCGGCCGCCCTGTTGATGTAGAGGATATGAAATTCGGTGTCGACGATGTGGGCCGGGAGGGGGATCTGGTCCATGCCTGCGGCCAGAGTCTCGTTTTTCCGTATCTCCTTCTCGAGCCTGGTGATCTTCTTCTGACATTCTTCGATGGTGGGTCCCTTCTCTGGCATGATGATCTCCTGTCTGCTTTTTGCTCTGGAGGACGATACTCGCCTATCCCATCACCGGGGAGTGCCGCGTATGCGTGGGGTCAGACATCGGGCTTCAGCCGGTGCGCTCCGGGATAACTGATCATCTGCGCAGTATGATATTTAACAGATTGCATTTTATCAAATGCGTTATTCTGTCTACTTCACATTTTTAAAAGAGAATTTGCCGGACCACTCTGCCCCGATACCCCGGTCGGGTGGTTTTCTTGAAAAAATAGGAATGTTATCTCCGCTCGGGGGTCTTAATTCATTATATGTCAAAAAAATCCGTTTATTTGTGTGAGAACCCTGCACTGTTTTTCATATGCCTGCAGGCTCACCTGAGAAGGGCCGAGATAATTTTTTCCGCGAGTCCCTGCCGCAGTCCTATCGCTCTGTTCTCACACATCTCGTGGCAGCAGTAACAGCGGATGCAGGCGGATTCATCGATCACGGCCATCCCTTCCTCGATGCTGATCGCGTCGACCGGGCAGGCGCGGGCACACCTGCCGCACCCGGTGCACCGCTCCGGGTCGGGCACCGGCTTTGGCCTGATCTCTGTCCCCCGCCTCTGGAGGAAGGATAAGATCTGCCGGTTGATGAAGGGGACGGCGGGCGCCGCCGGGTGGGTGGACGCCTTCCTGAAGTCGGAGACCGTCACTGCCGCGGGGTCGTCGCCGGTCACCCTGACGTCCCTGAAGTCCGGTCTGACCCATCCGCGCTTTGCGGCACCGCTGATCGTGCCGATCTCGGCCGGTTCCATCCCCATCAAACGGGAGGTGACGATGTCGACCGCCGTCGGATCGGCGCTTGCGAGGACAGCCCCGATCGGCCGCGGCGATCCTGACATAGGGCCGTCCCCCTCCATCCCGACGACCGCGTCCATGACCTGGAGGGATGGGCGCACCAGGGTGTTGAGGTCGAGGAGCATCCCCGCAAACTCCTGCGGGTCCCTGAACCTGGCGTGGAAGACCGGTTTCTCAAGGCCGGGGATCACGCCGAAGAGGTTCTTGACGGCGCCAGAGTATCCGGTGAAAAGGTGGGTCTTCGCCTTCGAGACAACGACGATCGCGTCTGCGTCGAGGGCGGCGTCGATGATGGAGAAGCGCTTCATCACCTCGCCCTCCGGGAAGGGGACAGTCCTCGACGAGGTCGCAGTGGAGAGGGAGACCCCCGGTATCCCGGTCGCTCCGGTAAAGCCGCACTTCTCATAGGCCTTCTCAAGGTTCCGCCGGGTGTAAAGTGTCCCCGCCCCCGGCGAGTCTGCGATGACGACCGTGCACCCGTGGTCTGCAAGCAGGCGTGCGACCGCCTTCACGACCGCCGGGTGGGTGGTGACAGCCCGTCCGGGCACCGCCCCCATCAGGAGGTTTGGCTTGAGGAGCACCCGACTCCCCCGCGGGACGAAGGCCCCGACCCCGCCGAGGAGATCGACCGCCCGTTCCACCGCGGCATAGACCTGTGCTTCGTTGTATGTCCGGCAGTGGACGAGGGCGACCTCTTTTGCCGGGGGGTCTGCTGGCGTCATCGTATCAACTCATCTCTTTGTGGTCGGAAAAAAGGATCTGCACCGGCGGTGGGGGGGTTCGCGATGTTTTGCCCGGGGCACTCTATCAGGCCCCGGAGGGAGTATCGATTAATTGCCTTCCCCCCATTGCTCGCCGGGGGCTCTCGACTCCCTCCGGTCGTCCCCTGGAATTGCGATTGGCTCCGGGAAGAGTGAACCAGACATTCAAAGGAGAGCGAATGCCATATCCCCGCCTATCCTGAGCGGGGATCCGGGGGCGTAGTCCCCCGGTGGAGAACACCGATCCACTGCCTGAACTTCGTTCGAAAACCTACGGTTTTCTCAAGCCTGTTCTGCTTGCACCCCCGATCCCCGGTCATGAGAATAGAAAGCGGGGAGCAATCCCCCGCCCTGAATAGTTGATCGGTCTTTCTGGGACTCTTCACCGCTCTTCGCGGACCATCGTGATCGCTTTCTTCGGGCAGACATTGGCGCAGACGCCGCAGCCCTTGCAGAAGTCGAGGTCGATATTGAGTTCCTCGTCGATCACGCCGTCGGGACAGTGGATCTCACAGATCCCGCACTGGTTGCACTTTTCCCTGTCCACGACCGGGCGGAAGACCCGCCACGACCCGGTAAGCCCGCAGGCCCCGGTCTTCGGTCTGCTCAGTGCAAGCCGCTCTCTCATATGACCATCTCCTTGTAGGCAGCCTCGGCCACCTGCACGTTCCGCTCGTCGGAGAACATCTCCCTGATCGCCTGCTTTGCCGACTCGAAGGAGACGATGCCGAGTTTTGCCGCCGCACCCAGGAAGGGTGTGTTCACGATCGGCGTCCCGGCGATCGCCAGGTTCTTTGCAAGGGCGATGTCGGTGAGGTCGACGTGGTGTGAAACGAATCCCGGGAACTCGTGGGGGTGCTCCGAGTTGACGAGCACGCTTCCGCCCTTCTTGAGGCCCTGGAGGACGTCCACCGTCTCCATCACCGAGGCGTCGAGGACGACGACCATGTCGGGGTTCCTGATCTGGGAGTAGATCTTGATCGGGGCGTCGTCGATCCGGACGAAGGAGACGACAGGGGCCCCACGCCGCTCTGCACCGTAGAAGGGGCATGCGGTGGCATATTTTCCGTCCCTGAACGCCGCAAGGGCGAGGAGGCGGGCCGCGGTCACGCCGCCCTGCCCGCCGCGGGAATGGATCCTGATCTCGTACATTACTCGCTCACCCCGAACCACATCTCTTCGCCGATCTTCCTGTTCCGCACGAAGTCGGCGATATCGTCGTAGGTGACCTCCTGACCGCCGAGGCCGGCGATCACGTTGTAGCACTCGATGCCTGTCTTCGCCTTAATTGAGGCCGCCACCACGCCGCCGAAGCCGAAGGAGTAGTCGCGGTCGATGACCACGACCTCCTTCCCTTTCAGGTCGAGGTCGGGGAAGGGCCTGAACCAGCGCAGCCGCATCGAACCGGCCTTGATACCCTCCTTGCGGAGGATGTCGACGGCCACCTCGGCCTCCTTGCCGAGAGTGCCCATCGAGACGACGACGACGTCGGCGTCCTCGCACTGGTAGTCCTCCGTCGGGCCGTACTTCCGTCCGAACCGGCGGGCGAACTCCTCCTCCGTCTCGCGGATCACGTCCCGTGCGTCCCGCATCGAGCGCTCGATGTCCCACCTGAACTTGAAGTAGTCGGCAGGCCCGGTCATGGGGCCGTAGCCCATCGGGTTGTTCACGTCGATGGCGTGCGGCAACCTGATCGGCGGAATGAAGTCGCCGAGGTCGACCGTGTCCAGGGACTGCATGATATGGGAGAGGGAGAAGCCGTCGAGGTTGACCATCACCGGCAGGAGGACGCGCTCGTCCTCGGCGATACGGAAGGCCATCAGGGTGACGTCGTAGGCCTCCTGGACAGTCCCCACATAGACCTGCAGCCACCCGGTGTCGCGCTGGGAGAAGGCGTCCGTGTGCTCGGCCCAGGTGTTCCAGCCAGGCCCGAGGGCACGGTTCACGTTCGCCATGACAATGGGCAGGCGGGCGCCCGCCGCCCAGTGGAGCATCTCGTGCATGTACAGCAGGCCGTGGGAACTCGTCGCCGTGAAGGTCCGCACACCTGTCACCGAGGCGCCGATACACGCGGCCATCGCCGAGTGCTCGCTCTCCACCGGGATGTACTCGGTTGCGATCTCCTTTCTGGCGACGAAGTTTGCGACCTGTTCGATGATCTCGGTCTGCGGCGTGATCGGGTAGGCGGCGACGACCGACGGGTGCGCCTGTTTCACCGCTGCGGCGACGGCCTTGTTCCCGGTTGCGATCGTCAGCATATTCCTTCCTCCTCCTTCCTGACCCTTTCCAGGTTCTTGATCACGGCCTGCTGGAGTTCGTTGATGATCTCCGGCGTCACTCTCTTGAAACGGCCCTGACCTTTCAAGTATTCTTCGAGGGGCAGCGGGTTCTTCATCGCGGCCTTCGAGGGCCCGGAGACCGTCAGCTTCCCGTACTCCCTCTCCCACAACACCCAGGACCCGGTCTTCACCGCGAGTTTGCCCATCTCGATCGTCCGGTCAGACTCGTAGCGCCAGCCCGGCGGGCAGGGCGCGAGGATGTGGATGAACTTCGGCCCCTCGATGGAGAGGGCCTTCTTGACCTTCTTGTACAGGTCGAGGGGGTAGGCGCTGCACGCCGTCGCCATGTAGGGCGGGTTATGAGCGGCGACGATACGGTCGAGGTCTTTCTTGAACTCGCCCTTGCCGCCCGGCGTCGTCGTCGTCACGGCGCCGAGAGGGGTGGCGCCTGAGCGTTGCATGCCTGTGTTCCCATAGGCCTCGTTGTCGTAGCAGATGTACAGGAAGTCGGTGCCGCGCTCGAACGCGCCTGACAGCGACTGGATGCCGATGTCCACCGTCCCGCCGTCGCCGGCGTAGGCGATGACATTCGTCTTCTTCCCTGCACTCCTGAACGCCTTGCTCATCCCCGAGGCGCATGCCGCCGCCGCTGCGAAGGCGATGTTGTACACCGGGACATTGAAAGACGTGTTCGGGTACACCCCCTGGATCACCGATGTGCAGCAGGCCGGGATGACAAGGACCGTGTCGGGCCCCGCGGCCTTCAGGACATAGCGGAGACAGAGGGAGGAACTGCACCCTGCACATGCGGCTGTGCAGGTCTTGATGTACTCCTCTTTCGGAATCTCAGAAATAGTGCTCAACTCCTCACCAATGATAGTTGCTCATTATCGATCATTACATTTGTCGGGTAACTCTTGTAGGTTGCTATTTGGAATGCACATAGTTTGGGTGCGCGCCGACTTGGGTTTGTTGGTTCTGATCGGCAGTTCTGCTGGCAGAGTCCACCAGCAATAAATGGGAAAGACACGCACTTTCCCGCTAGATTATGACCGAAGAAAATGCCCACGATGACGCGGCGGACAGCATTGTCCCCCCGGCAGACTCCCATCAGCCGTCTCTTTCAGATCCGGTCGAACAACCCACATCCCCTCTTCCTCCGCCACCCCGGGAAACCGTGAAGCAGGGCGGGAAGAAGAGGATCGTCCTCGGAGTTCTCGGAGTCCTCCTCCTCCTCGCTGTTGCGGCCGCATTCACCCTCCATGTCGAGATCGGGGACCCGAAATCCGGTGTCACCTACCCGTACACGGCGACCTACAATGTCTGGTTCCCTGACGGCGAACCTTTCACGATAGGGAATGCCAGGATGATGGTCCTCAGCTATGGTGACGAACTCATCCTCGACGTCAACGGCAACAGGCAGAAACTTGTCGTCGGCGAAGAGAAGGAACTGGCAGAACACCATGCGAGCATGAATGTCTTTGGCGTCACCCTGCTGTCCACCGACTTCAAGATGCTCCTGAAGTACAGGGGACCTGTCGACGGAAAGGCGAATTTCTTCCTCTCTGTCAGGACCTCACGGCAGGTTCCGGATTTCGTCGTCGACCTGTTCCTCCCGGAGGAGGTCAGGGCCCAGCCCGCGTAGGGCTGCACTCACCCTCTTTTTTAACCTGAAGTCCTGCTCACGCCTGACAAGTGCCCTTTCAGCCTTTGGCGAGGGCTGGAGTGGTGTGAAGGAGAAGGCATACGCCACGTCTGTGAGGATCAGGCCGCCGGGTGGTGCGGCCGGCACCCGCGCCGTCCCCTCGCCTGCAAGCAGGGCCCCGATCCCGTCGGCGTCCATCTCTCCTCTGCCGACCATGGCAAGGGCGAAGGCCATGCACCGCACCATGTTCCAGAGAAAACTTTCCGCCGTCACCGTGAAGACGCAGAAGCCGTCCTCATCCGTGACATGTGCCGCCTTGACATGGCGGAGAGGGTTTCTCTCGCTTTTCCGGGAGAAGAGGGAGAAGTCGTGCTCGCCCACGAACGCCTGCGCCGCACTGTCCATCGCCGCCGTGTCTCCCGGGTGCTCGACAAAATAGTAACTGTACGTCCGTGCGACGGCCTCCTTTCTCGGGTTGAACTGGTCGTGCACCTCCGCCCACCCTGTCGTCCAGATGTCGGCGGGAAGTTCGTACCGCAGGGCTGTCACCGCCCTCTCAGGTTCGTCTGTCGTGAAGGCACAGACCTGCCCTGCAGCATGGACGCCGCGGTCTGTCCGGCCGGAGAAGGCGATCTTCCCCTCCTTCGGGTCTACAAAGAGGCCGATCCGTATACACGCCGCTATCACGTCCCCCTCGACGGTGCGGAGGCCGGGCTGGACCTGCGAACCGTAGAAGTCGTCCCCCCAGTAACCTATCCTGAACGCAAGCCTCATTTCGGGATCCTGGCCTGAATCTTCTTCCAGGAACTCTTCAGGGACTGGGTGGTGTACGAGCGGAGGGGGGTCATCCTCCCGCCTGCCGCGGTCTTCCCGGTGCGGATCGCCTCAAGGATGGCGTCGAGGTTGCGGTCGGCGTTGACGAGGGTGTAGCCGTAGCCGACGAAGCGGGCCTGGTGAGCGTCGCTCCCCCCGACCGCGGGTTTCCCGAGGTTGCGGGCGACCATTGCCGCCTTCCTGTTTGCGGTCCCCATGATGTAGCGGCTGTTGAAGACTTCGATGGCGTCGACGAGGCTCGGGCCAGCCCTGAGTTTCAGGCCGACGCCGTGGCGCCACATGTGGTAGGGATGAGGGAGGATGAGGACGGCGCCGGCCTCGCGAGCGCGGTGAACGGCCTCAAAAAAGTCCATGCCCTTCGGGAAGGCTTTTGTGACACCGAGGGCCAGAAGGTGCCCCTGTTTTGTCGATATCTCCGTCCCCGGTATGACGATCACGGACGTCCTGCACTGGAGGGCATGGAGGGCGCCCTCGACCGTGTCGTGGTCGGTGATCGCAACGGCGTCGAGGCCGACCGCCTCGGCCTGCCTGAGCACCTCCTCGACGCTGCTCTCGCCGTCGCGGGAGTATCTGGTATGGATGTGCAGATCACATCTCAGCATGGGATCAGATCATTTTAGGTCTCCGCCTTCTTAAGGAATGGTATGCGGATCCTCCTTCCTACAGGCGAGGCGACCGCCGGAGTCGTCCGGAAGGCCGCCGAAGACTTTGACGCCGACGTCGTCGTCACCGGCGAGATCGCCGCTTTCCTGACTCCGGAAACTCTTCGAGATCTCATCGGGGCTGGCGATTATGATCTTGTGCTCGTCTCCGGGATGTCGACGGCCTCCTTTGCCGCCGTCGAGGTGGAGACAGGAGTGCCGGTCTACCGGGGCCCGCGCCATGCCGCCGACCTCGCCATGGTCCTCCCCCTCATCGGGAGGGTCGCCCTCTCGCGGGAGGTCCCTGCCGACGAACTCTTTGCAACGGAGAGGCGGGCCGAGGCGTACCGCTGGCTTTCGGCCCTCGAAGATGCGGCTGAGCCAGACATCGTCCTGCGGGGTACGAAGATCGGCGGCGGGTCGCGGATGAAGGTCCTCGCCGAGATCATGGACGCCCACTGCCACCCCGCCTTGAGGGACACCGTCGAGGATTTCTACGCGAAGGGCGCCGACATCGTCGACCTCGGCTTCGGCTTCGACGCGACGCCTGCAGATGTTGAGAGGTGCTTTGCGGCCCTCGACGGGGTCGAAGGCCCTCTTGCCGCGGACACGCAGGACCCTGCCCTGATCAGGGCAGCGCTCGGGCGGGCCGACCTCATCCTCTCCCTTCACGAGGGGAACATCCCCCTCGTCGGTGAGGAGGTTGCCGCGGCCGGTGTCGCCGCCGTCGTCGTGCCGGGTGCGGCCGGCCTTGCGGCGAACCTCAGTGCGGCACGGGCCGCCGGGATCGCCGCCCTCGTCGCCGACCCACTGCTCCAGCCTGCAGGTTCGGGCCTTGTCGCCTCACTCTGCGGCTTTTCCGGTGATGACGTCCCCCTCTTCTTCGGCGCCGGCAATGTCGCCGAACTCATCGACGCCGACTCTGTCGGCGTGAACGCCCTGCTTGCGGCCTGCGCACACGAGGTCGGGGCCTCTGTTGTCTTCACCTCAGAACACTCTGACAAGACGAGAGGGTCGGTGGCGGAGATGCGCCGGGCGACAGAGATGATGGCGGTGATGGGCGACCACCCGTACCCGAAGGACCTCGGCATCGACCTCCTCGTCCTCAAGGAGAAGAGGCGTCGGCGCGAACCCCTCCCCGCGGGCGACCCCGTCGACGTCCCCCCGGCCTCAGACGCATTCACCCCGGACCCCGCGGGGAACATCAGGATCGCCGTCGCCGGGGGCTGGATCCTCACCGAACACCAGGGAACTGTCTACCGCGGTAGGACGGCCGCTGACCTCACCGCCGCCCTTCTGGACGGGGGGTGCGTCACCCGTCTCGACCATGCCGCCTATCTCGGCCGGGAACTGGCTCGGGCCGAGGTGGCGGCGCACCTCGGCAGGAGTTATGTGCAGGACGGTCCCTTCTGATCTTCCGATGCAATCATTGATTGGCCATGCCGCCCAAGATCCATAAACCTATGAAGATCAGGGGAATCTCCGCCGACCTCCTCGACCTCCTCCTCAGGCTGGGGGTCGAGCACCACCCGAACGAGTTCGCCGCCATCCTCAGGGAGGAGAACGGCATCATCACCGAACTCGACCTCGTGCCGGGGACGACAAGCAATGAGGAGAGTGCGAGCGTCTTCCTGGACATGCTCCCCCTCGGCACCCACAATGCGGGGAGCGCCCACTCCCACCCGAACGGTGTCCTCTATCCCTCAGATGCCGACCTCTCCTTCTTCCCGCGGACAGGTCGCTGTCACCTGATCATCGGCTGGCCGTACGGCCCCGGCGACTGGGCCTGCTTCACCGCGGACGGTCAGCCCTATGACCTTGAGGTGGTGGAATGAAGCGTATCGTCGCCACAGGCACCTTTGACCTCCTCCACCCCGGCCACCTCTTCTACCTGGCGGAGTCGAAGAAACTCGGCGACGAACTCCATGTGATCGTGGCGCGGGACGTCAATGTCCGCCACAAGCCAAAGCCGATCATCCCTGAGGACCAGCGCCTTGCGATGGTGGCGGCATTAAAGCCGGTCGACCATGCCCGCCTCGGTGACCAGACCGATATGTTCGCCCCCATCAGGGAGATCGACCCCGACGTGATCACCCTCGGCTTCAACCAGTTCTTCAAAGAGGAGGACCTGGAGAGGGCCCTGCGGGAACACGGCCTGAGGGCCCGCGTGGTGCGGGTCGGTCGGTATGAGGGGCCTCTCTCCTCCTCGTCCCAGATCGTCGGGCGCATCCTCGCCGAGCGGGGCCACCGCACCTGACCCGCAACCCTTATCCTCTCCCCGGCGCTATGGGCCGTGTGGTGGGGGATGAGGGACGGACTGAAGGTCGAGATCGAGAAACTGGTCGCGGTCGCCGGGAAGAGGGGGGTCGTCGCCGCGCCGATCCTTGCGGCGGAGGTCGTGGTCGCCGACTGGGTGCGGTATAAGTGCCGATTCGGCTGCAAGGGCTACGGGAAGCACCTCTCCTGCCCGCCCTATGCCCCGACACCGGCGGAGACGCGGCAGATGGTCGCCGGTTACCGCTGGGGTCTCCTCCTCCGCTTCGACGGCGACCCGGCCCACCCTGACCTCAGGCCCGACCAGATCCCCGACGATTTCCACTCTTTCTTCCGCGACCTGATCATCTGGGTGAACGGGACCGTCCACGCTCTCGAGAAGGTCGCCTTCTATGACGGATTCTACAAAGCATTTGGTTTCGGGGCATACCCCTGCATCTACTGCGAGACCTGTGCCCCCGAGGAGAGGGATGGGCAGGTGGACGAGTCCATGCGCCGTTTCTGCCGGTACCCCGACCTGATGCGGCCGAGCATGGAAGCGGCCGGGATGGATGTCTTTGCCACAGCGCAGAGCGTCGGCTGGGACCTCGGGGTGATCCCCTGTAAGAACATGGCCTACGGGAAGATCGTCCACGGAGATATCAGGTCGGTCGGGCTTGTCCTCCTGGAGTAACCCGCCACACTTTTATCCGCAGGCACCGACCCCTTTCCGATGGACTGGAAGGGAGACCTGCTGTTTGTAAGCGATCCTGTCTTCGACCGCACCCTCAGGCTCGGCCTCCCTCTCCTGATGTATCCCCTGTACGTCCTTGTCCTTGTCCTTGCCTTCCCTGACCGTGCGCCCGTCTACCTCGCCCTTGTTACGGCATATATCGTCCCGCCTGTGGGGGGCGAGACCCTGATCCCTCTTGCGGCGGCCCTCGGATATCCCTGGTGGCTCACCGCCGCCTCCTTTGCCTGGGTGGACATTGCCGGGTGTCTCCTCGTCGCCCTGAACGCCGACCTCCTGGTGACCCTCCCGTACATCGGGCCGGCCCTTTCCCGTGCCGCCTGTACCGCCGGAGCCTTCTTTGAGCGCCACCCCGCACTCCGCCGCCTCTCCTATCCCGGCCTCGTCCTCTTTACCGTCCTCCCCTTTGCAGGGTCTGGCGGGATCGGCGGTGCGCTCGCCGGCAGGCTACTCGGGATGGGGAGGTGTGCGGTGGTCATCTGCGTCTCAGCAGGATGTGTCGTGGGGTCGGCCCTCCTTGCTTTTGGTGCCGGTGCCGCCGCAGACCTCCTCCGCGGGTCTTGCACCGCCGGTACGGTGGCAGTCGTACTTGTCCTTGCCGGTGCGGCCACCCTCCTTCTCTACCGTGTGGCACTCTTTCATAAGGATGGGCCGCCAATCTCTCGCGATAGATGACTGGATCTTTCTCCCTCGGGGATGTCTCCTTCCACGCGAACCCCCTTATTGACAGGGCGATCAAGCTCTCCCTCCCCTTTGGGCTTGCCGCTCTCCTCCTCCTTGCACTCTATCTCACGCACTCCTACCAGGAGTTCCTGATCCTTGCCGGACTGCTCTTTGTATACGCCGTGCCGCCTGCAGGCAAGGAGACGGTGATACCAGTCGGGATCGGTCTTGGGGTACCGTGGTGGCTCATCGCCGCCTGCACGGTGACGATAGACCTCTGCTTCTCTCTCTTCGTCGCCTTCAACCTCGACCTCACCCTGAAGATCCCGGTGCTCGGCCCCTTCATCGGGAAGTTCATGACCGGAGGTCGGGCCTTCCTCAATAACCGCCCCTGGCTTGAACGTCTCTCGACAGTGGGTCTGATCATCTTTGTGATCGTCCCCTTCCAGGGATCGGGAGGTATGAACTCCACGATCCTCGGGCGGGTCATGGGCTTCAGCGCCCGGCGTGCTGTCGGGTGCGTGCTCCTCGGGAGTTTTATCAGCAGTTATGCGATCGCCCTCGGTGCCGACGCTGTCATTGCCCTCTTCAGGGAGGACCTGAAACTGGGCCTCGGGGCCATCGGCCTGATAGTCCTGGCAATCGTGGTGCTCTGGTTCCTCTGGAAGAGATATACTGCCTCCCTCGATCACAAAGGGTGCACTTGATCGCGAAGGCTGAACTACCTGGTTCAGAGTATTCATATCCCGTCCTGACAGAGGCACTTCAGGTGAATATTGATGATGAGAAAAGTGGCAGTCCTCATCCTCTGTCTCCTCCTCATTGCGCCAGCCCTTGCGGTACCCGGCAATGGCAACGGTCATGGAAAAGCAGGAAACAGTACCCCGTCCCTTCAGGAGGATGACGCAGAGGACAATGTGACAGTCGAACCGACGAAGGCGCCGGGAAAGGGCAAACCTCTCACAGTGAAGGTGAGTTCCGTCCCCCCCGGCCAGGTGAAGAAGAACGCCACCCTCCACGAGCGCCTGAGGGAAGAGATCAACCAGACCGCGGACGACCTGGAGAACGAGACCGGCGCTCTCCCCCCTGAGAAGCAGAAGGTCTGGAAGAACCAGAACGAGGTCCGCCTCGCCGTCCACACCTTCCTCGCCCTCGGCGAGATGGACGGCGGCATCGGGAAGAACGTCTCCGCGATCGCCCGCACCTTCAACAACTCGGTCCAGACCCGCCTCCAGGTCGAGGAGCAGATCCAGGCACGGCCGGGCTGGCTCCGCTTCCTTGCCGGCGGTGACGAGACCGCGGCCGAGACCCTGTTCCAGAGTCTGAACCAGAGCCGCGACCAGATCAGGGAGATGCAACGTCTGGTGGAGAACTGCACCTGCGACAACGAGACCCGCAGCCTTCTCCAGGACCAGCTGCGCGTGATGGAGGAGGAGCAGGAGCGCCTCCTGGCCCTCGCCGGGAACGAGACCGCGGACCGCGGGGTCATCGGCTGGATCTGGAAGTGAACCCCTTCACTCTTTTTTCTCTCTTCCTGCCTGTGCGGCCAGCCGTGCGATCCAGATCGTGGCGAGCACGGCGATGACCGTGACGATGATCGCATAACTGAACTGTGCCGCGAGGCTCTCCGTCGTCCCGAAGGCCTGGACGAAGAGCGCCTGGATCGCGCCGTTCCATGCGAGGGCGGCGACCAGTCCGAATGCGGCCGTGATCAGGTCTGAGACCTTGTCGAGCACTTCTCCATAGAATCCCATGTCCCGGCATATGCCGTGCGACATATAAACGTGTGGATTCTCAAATGAGAAGCCCTTTATTTCACCGACGGCCATACCCGTCCCTGAGGTGTGCGATGAAGATTTCAGGTCTCTCTCTCAGGAACTTCAAGAGTTTTCGGGCTGCATCGACAGTCTTTGGTCCATTTTCCGTGATCATAGGCCCGAATGCCGCCGGCAAGTCGAACTTTGTCGATGTCTTCACCTTCCTCTCAGACTGCGCACGCGAGGGCTTTGCCAATGCCGTTTCCCTCCAGGGGGGTGGCGAATACATCCGGAACCTCCGTGCCCCTCCCGGCGAGACGACCGGGATCTCAGTCTCCCTCGACGCCGCCGCCGACCCGGCCAGAGTGCGCTTTTTCCGGGACGGCGGGAGGGTGATCGAGGCGTCCGCCCTGCGGGGCAGCTACGAGATCACCCTCGCCTGCGCTGGGGGTGGCTGCACCGTGGCCGGTGAGACGATCACGGCGTCGTGCACCTACACGCTCATGGATGGCGAAGGTCGGTCATCCCCTCTGGGCGAGGGGGAGATCACCCTTGTCAGGTCGGCCGACGGTTCTGTCAACTGCACCGTGACGCCGCCCGGCCTTGCACCTGAACCTGAGTGCACCCCTCTGATGCCGGCGAGGCTTGCCCCCGACGAGTCGGTCCTGGAGAACCCCGCGATCTACCCGACCTTCTCGCCCCTCGTCTCCCGTGTCGGGGGTTTCTTCCGGGAGATCGGCCACTACGACCTCGACCCCCGCCTGGCAAAGAGGGCCGCGGAGGTGCCGGGCCGGGCCGAACTGGAAAAGGACGGGGGCAACCTCGCCCTGGTACTCAGGGGGATCCTGGCCGACCCGGTGAAGAAACGCCGCGCCTGGTCGTTCGTCCGCGACCTCCTCCCCTTCATCGAGGAGATCAGGGTCGACGCCATAGCCGACCGCTCTCTCCTCGCCACGGTGAAGGAGGAGTACGCCGCCGGCGTTGCCATCCCCTCCTTCCTCGTCTCCGACGGCACGATCAACCTCACCGCCCTTGTCGTCGTCCTCTATTTCGAGGAGAAACCTGTGATCATCATCGAAGAACCGGAGAGGAACATCCACCCCTACCTCATCGCAAAACTTGTCACCATGATGCAGGACGTCGCCTGCCACCTCGGGCGGCAGGTGATCGTCACCACCCACCACCCGGAAGTGGTGAAGTACTGCGGCATGGAGAACCTCCTCCTCCTCAGGAGGGACAGGGGGGGCTACTCGGCCATCTCCCGCCCCTCCGAAAGGGCCGAACTCGAAGTCTTCCTGGAGAGCATGGGGATCGACGAACTCTATGTCCAGAACCTCCTCTGAGGCGGACAGATGGCGGAAATACCTCTCTACGTCCTCGTTGAAGGGCCAGACGACGAGCGCTTCTTCGACCGCGTCATCGCCCCCCTCTTTGCGGCACGGGGCTATGAGACGAAGGTCTGGAAGTACGCCTGCGAGAAGAGGTTGCGGACGATGAACCTCATACGGGCGGTGAGGAAGGCCGGGATCCCGTACGTCTTTGTCAGGGACATCGACCGCACCCCCTATGCCGCCCGGCGGGTGCGGGAGACGCTGGACTCCTTCGGCCACGCAATGGAGGCCGAGATGGTCGTCATCGTCATCGCGGAGATCGAGAGCTGGTACCTCGCCGGCGTGAGGGATGAGGAGGTTGCCGTCCTCGGTCTGCCGCCCGTCCCCGACAGGACCGAGGGGATCACGAAGGAGATCTTCAACGCTCTCATCCCCCGCGGCGTCTCGCGGATCGAGTTCATGCAGGTAGTCCTTGACGGTTTTGACGTTGGGCTTGCGAAGCTGCGGAACAGGTCTTTCCGATATTTTATGGACTGGTTTGTCGAGGGCGGGCGAGTGCCGTAAGAAATGAGAGCATTTTTCCGCTGAAGGAAGAAAGGATCATCTGCTGAACGACGCCATGACAATGGGAACGCAATACTTCAAGCCGGCAGAGATCGCCGACCTCGCCGGTCTCCCCGAGACCGAGGTGCGGGAGTACCTCGCCTCTCACCCTGACCTCTTCCGCTACCGGAGCATCGGCCCCGTGCGCCTGTACACCGCGGCGGCCGTCGAGACGGTGAAAAAACTTTCCGAGGCCGTGAAGGAAGGAAAAAAGCCAGAAGAATCGGTGGACCCGGTCGAGGAAGAGGGCCCTGTGCCCGCGCCCTCCCCTGTGGTGCAGGCCTATGCCGAGGCCCGCGACCTGAAGGACGTGGTGGCGCGACAGGACGCCGAGATCGCCGCCCTCCGCTCAGGGCTGGAAAGCCAGAGGCAGGTCCTTGAGGCAAGGGTCGCCGTCCTCGAAGAGGCGCTCGCGGCCGAGACGAGGAAGACCACTCTCCTCTCCGAGTGGGTCGAGTATTTCGATTACGAGATCGCGCTCCTCAAGCGTCCCCTTCTGGAGAGGCTCTTTGGAAAAAGGGGTTAATTTTTTCGCTGCATCTGGAGGTATGCCCCGCATATGCAGAGCGCCCCGAGCACCGCGAGGGGTGAGAGAGGGGACTTGTGTGGGGGTCACCGGCGTGAGGGTGGTGACAGGGGAGTCGAGGAACTTTGCCGGGAGCGGGAGTTTCTCCTCTCGCACTGCGTCAGGGTGCCCGACCTCAACCTCCCTATCTGTAGCGAGATTTTCGCTGCTTCATCAGGGGGCACCATGACCTCTGACACGCGGATATCGGCGAACTCTGGTTTATGGCCGCCTCTCCCTTCACCATATATATCTGGGAAGGAGCATGACAGGTACTGGGGTCCCGCAGATGCAGGTGAGTGTCGTTGCCGTCGGAAAGGCGAAAGAAAGGTATATCGAAGAAGGCATTGCCGAATACGAGAAGCGCCTCCGCCCCTATGCGAGTTGCGAGATCGTCGAGGTGAAGGACGAGCGGGTGCCGAAGAACGCCTCTCCGGCGGAGGAGGCGAAGGTGAAGGAGCAGGAGGGCGAGCGTATCCTTGCGGCAGTCCGTGACGGTGCTCTCCTCGTCGCTCTCGACTGTGGCGGTGAGATGTGGTCGAGCGAGGACCTTGCGGCCCGCCTGCACACATGGGAGATCTCAGGCACGCATGAGGTCTGCTTTGTGATCGGCGGACCCCTCGGTCTATCGCGGGCAGTCCTCGACCGTGCCGACATCCGCCTCTCTCTCTCGCGGATGACCTTTCTCCACACCCTGGTCAGGGTGGTCCTCCTTGAGCAGATCTACCGGGCCTTCAGGATTGTGCGAGGCGAACCCTACCACAAGTGATCCCCTCGCGGTTCCTCCCTCTGTAGACAGGCCGGCAGGCATATGCCCCGGTATATACTTCTTTTTTCATCTCGTGGCCCTCGATACCTACCATCATCCTCAAATGGACTTTTTGCTATGATTTCCCTTTTCCTTGGAGATGGCGAGATCAAAAAATTTATACCTGCTGGTCAGAAAAGTGTACTTCGGGGACGGTCGGCGACCGGCTTCCACACTTGAGGAATCAGCATGAGTCAGGATATACCAGAAGAGGACTTCAGGCAGCTGAGCGATTACATCAGGCAGATGGTGAGCCGTGCACAGGATGAATACGAGAACAAGCCCGTCGCGTTCGGGATTTATATGCTTATCAGGGACGGGCACTGCCATGTCCTCCCCCCCACCTGGTCACCGGTAAAGGCATTGACCGGGAGTGAAGGTACCGGGGCGAATGAGCCGAAGGTGGAGGTCCACCAGGTCGGCGGAGAGACTGTTGTGACTGCGGCGCTCCCCGGCGTGACCGCCGACGGTGTCAGGGTCTGGCAGGAGGACGCCACCCTCCACATCGCCGCGGAGGACAGCGACCGGCGGTACTACACCACGGTCGCCCTCCCGTCACCAACCCTCTTCGTGGAGCGGATGTCCTTCAAACACGGTGTCCTCGAAGTGGTGGTCGGCCCGTCGACCATGGCCGAGGTCGGGGATTATATCGAATAATTTTTTTAACGGCCGGGTCGGGAGTTCACTCCCCTTTTCCTGCCAGTATTCAGGGACGGTCGTTGCCCTCCCGCTTTCAGGTGTACCTGGAGAGATTCTTCTCCTGACATGGTGCCTGCATAGCACTGAATAATGATTTTTTAGGATGATCCGTTCTCCAGGATATCCTGTTTGTTTCACTGGCCGATCATTTCAAAAAAATATTTCACATGTTTTATATGTAATCATATTCTATTATCGCGCGAGAATATATCGATCTCAATGCAGGGTGATCCTGGTGTCGGACTCTACGATGGGGCGGCAGCAATGCTGGAAGAGACGGTTCGGTGATGCTGGAAAGGGCAGGTGTGCGGTCTGCGGGAAGACGATCTACCGGAACGCCCTCCCTGACTCCAAGTGGGCCTGGGAACCTGGACAGAGCAGGGCGCCTTCCTTTCCGGGCGGCGACGGTCCCCGGCGGCACGGCGTGCCGCTCTGTATGGCGTGCCACGGCCAGGTACGCCGGAGAGAACCTGATGATTATGCGGCGCTGGGCATGATCCTGCTGCTATGATGCCGCTCGCCAGTGAAAATGCTCTGCCCTCTCTGGTTTTAATCAGCCTGCAAAGGAGTTAAATCAATGATTATGTTTTTATCCGGCCAGAACGAACTTTAGGAAATTATGAAAGACTCTGAGATCCTGATGAATCCCAATGATCTGGTTCGTTTTCTTAAGAAGGACCCGGCGGAGTTTACCAAGGAAGACATCATCCACTTCTGCGAGGAAAATGCGATCGAGATGGTGAACTTCCGGTACGCCGCGGAGGACGGCCAGCTCAAGACACTTAACTTCGTCATCTCCTCGAAGGAGCACCTTGACACCATTCTCTCCGACGGCGAGCGTGTCGACGGCAGCAACCTCTTCTCCTTTATCGAGGCAGGGAGCAGCGACCTGTACGCGATCCCCCGCTACCGCACCGCCTTCATGAACCCCTTCACCGAGGTGCCGACCCTCGAGATCCTCTGTTCATTCTATGACAACGAGGGCAAGCCCCTGGAGAGTTCTCCCGAGTACGTGCTCCGCAAGGCGAACGAGGAGTTCACCCGCCAGACCGGCGGTGTCTTCAAGACTCTCGGCGAACTCGAGTATTACGTGATCAGTCCGCGCGAGGACCTCTATCCGGGCCGCGACCAGAAGGGCTACCACGTGGCCGAGCCTTTTGCGAAGTTCGAGGGCCTGCGGAACGAGGCGATGCAGTTGATCGCCCGCGCCGGCGGCAAGATCAAGTACGGTCACTCCGAGGTTGGCTGTTTCTGCAACGGGGACACCTACTACGAACAGCACGAGATCGAGTTCCTGCCGGTGCCGGTGGAGCAGGCGGTCGAGCAGATCATCATCGCGAAGTGGATCCTGCGCATGCTCGGCTACCGCTACGGCGTCAAGATCAGCTATGCCCCGAAGATCACTGTCGGCAAGGCAGGGAGCGGCATGCACTTCCACATGCTCGTCGAGAAGGACGGGAAGAACCTCATGGTCGAGAACGGCAAACTCAGCCCGATGGCCAGGAAGATGATCGCCGGCATTCTCGACGCCGCGGACGCGATCACGGCCTTCGGCAACTGCATCCCGACCTCGTACCTCCGCCTGGTCCCCCACCAGGAGGCCCCGACCTACATCTGCTGGGGCGACCGCAACCGCTCTGTCGTGGTCCGCGTGCCCCTCGGCTGGGTCGGCGCTGCCGACATGACCCGCGACGCCAACCCCTACGGCTACCACTGCGCCGCCGGGAGGCCGTCCAAGCAGACGATCGAGTACCGTGTCGCCGACGGTTCCTGCGACCCCTATCTCACCGTCGCTTCCCTGATCATCGCCTCCCTTCACGGCCTCAACATGCCCGACGCTCTCAAGCAGGCTGAGGCCCTCTATGTGATCGGCAACATCTTCAGGCCCGAGTTCAAGGAGCATCTCGCCACCTTCCGGCAACTCCCGGCGTCCTGCTCTGAGTCTGCCGATGTCCTCGCCGCCAGGCGTGCGATCTTCGAGGAGAACGGCATCTTCCCGGCAGGCATGATCGACAGCAGGGTCGAGAAACTGAAGGCTTTCAACGATAAAGGTCTCAGCGAGAAGCTCTACGGCAACACCGAAGCGATCCGCGAACTCGTCGAGCAGTACATCGACATTGCGTAAGGTCTCAGACAAACTCCTCCCGATACAATTTTTTTCGGGGTGGGTGGGGGTCTCTTTTTCTCGATTGTTGAGATTTGCTTCTAGATTTTCTGTTCTATCTTCCTAGGTTTATCCTTAGGTTACGGGATGAAAACCACTGTGAAATGTACGGTGAAGGTGATGGATCCTTCCTATCATGATGCCTGCGACGCTCGACACATGGATCCAACACGAGGCGGTCCCACTCTCCTTCGATTCATCTGAATCCTTCAATGCCACCATCCTTTCACTCGATCTGTCGGTGGAGATGCTCGACTTTGGAGAGGCACTCCGAGGGTTTGTTGGTCGCAGCATCGATGCCCTTGTGGAAGGAGTGCTCTCCTGGAGATCCGCGACACCAGCGCTCACGGCTGAGATACTTTTATCTTTGAGGTGGTGGTTTGAACGCATGGCGATCCATATGCTCGGAGAGATGATCGGCGAATTGACCGGCAACGTGGTGGGGAAGCGTATCTCCCACCACTATGGTGGGGATCTGAAGATCGAGAGGACTATGGAATCGAAAGGGGTGATACTCGGTACTAAGGTGACATTAATTGCCACATTCTGGTCAACAGAGAGGCCGCAGGGGGGGATGTTGGCGAAAGGTCATGGCATCATGGCGACTGAAAAGGGAGAGACGGCAGTGCTGCAGGGTTCGGGAATCAGTGTCCCGACAAAAGGACCTGGCTGGAGCATGCGGGGGGCACGGTATCTTCAAACATCCGGAACCGCCCTGAACCGCCTCAACAACGTAGCCCTGCTTTTTGAGATCGAGATTGCTCCCGACGGAACGGTCAATGACAGGATGTGGGAGTGGAAATAACTCCCAATCAGACTCCATATCAACGTCAGAGTGCATTTCTGGCAGAGTCAACCGCGGGTTCGTGTCGATGAAAGGTATCAGAAAGCCTGACAACTCGTGGTGAGTGGGGATCGAATCCCGGCCTCTCCTCCTTCTCACGCCCGCACGGGCAGATAACGGATGTATCCTATTGCTTTATATGGGGCGTCTCGATCCCTGTGCCTGAGAATACACAGTGTCCTCATTATTTTCGCACTCCTGCTCGCCGCGATCCTACCGAAAGACCGGACGTGATATCGGCGATGATAGGTCTCCTCCTCCCGAAGAGGTACGATCCCTCTCCTCCTCCCCGATATCCTCGTTCCACACCTCAGGATTCGCGGCGATGAAATCGGTCATCAGGCGCACGCACTCCTCCTCGTCCAGGACGACCACTTCGACGCCCCGGGAGCGGAGGTACTCCTCCGGTCCCTGGAAGGTCCGGTTTTCGCCGATCACGACCCTGGGTATTTTGTAGAGGAGGACCGTGCCGCTGCACATATCGCAGGGGGAAAGAGTCGATTACAGTACCGCCCGGCGGTAATCCCCCGGCTTGAGGCGGCCCGCGTTCTCCAGGCAGTCCATCTCGGCGTGGAAAATGGCGCTGCCCTTCTGCACCCTGCGGTTGTGTCCCCGGCCGACGATTTTACCGCCGATCACCAGCACAGAGCCGATGGGGATCCCGCCCTCGGCACCTCCCTGTCTGGCTTCTTCGAGAGCTGCCTGCATGAACTCGTCCATTGAAACGACACCCAGATGGAGAAAGTGTGTGGCGGTTCATGAACATTCCGGTCGCTGAAATTG
>NZ_CALFSA010000236.1 GCF_937919355.1 uncultured Methanofollis sp.
GCCGGGGGTGGCGCCGTACGCCAGGGCCCTGAACGTCTGCTCGATGCCCTTCCCGCCGACGACGAGGGCGACGAAGAGGTGGAAGACCATGCAGGCGAGGAAGAAGAGAACGGTTCCGCCGATCAATTCGCCGATGACAAATGTGATCCCGTCAAACACAAGCGCCGCGGCGTTCCCGCCAGACGTTAAGGTGTAGGAGAAGAGCCAGCCAATGATGAAAATGGTGAGGAGGGTTAAGTTGATGGCGAGGAGGACGACAAAGTATTTGAGGACGGCGCCCGGTTCGTCGGATCGTGCGTTCCCGAACGCCTCCACCGGGCGCATGACGAACCCTTTCACCTTTTCGACGATTTCGGGCGGCATGATAGGAGTAGAGAGCACCAGGATTTATTTTTTCGGCTTTGTTGAAATCCTCATGTTCAGGTTGATGTCTCTCTCCCTTCCATGAGAGGAGACGCAGATTCACCGCCTTCCCGACCCTATCGCAATGCGGGGGTCCGGGGGCAACGAGAAGGTCGAAGACCTTCGAGGCAGTCCCCCGGCGCGAGCGTGCGGGAAGGCACGTCGATTGGCACATGCCCCTGAACAATTTTCATGGAGTGTGCTTGAGCCCGGGGTTCATGCCCGATTCAACAGAGCCATTTTTTCTGAAAAATATCAGACACGATGGGCTCTTCTCCCGGAGGAGGTGTACCCCTCTCACTCGAACGCGAGGTACCCGTCCACCGCAGTCTCCCCCGCGACCTTCCTGAATGCGGCGAGATCCCTGAAGGGCCGCTTTGCAAGGACCGTGACCGCCGTCTTCTTGCCGACGCCGGGGATACTGCGTATCGCCGACGGCGGGAGAGTGTTCACCTCGACCGGCGCCGGGAGAGCGGTGATCGACCGCATGCCCCAGTCGACGACGACGGCGTCGGTGACCGTCCCCTCGGGGAGGGAGAGGGGGAGGCCGACAAGGATGGGGTACGACCCCATCTGCCGGCCGAAACTCGTCTGCCCGGAGACCTCGACCCCGACGTTGGAGAGGAGGGTGCCTGCCGGGAAGACCCTTCTCAGCATGGGGAGGTCGAATTCCTTCCTCACCCACTCCTTGAAGGCCCGAAACGCCCCTTCGTGCCGCCCGAGGGTGTTCTCCTCGTAGGCCCGCGTGCCCATGAAGGGCATCAACTGCCTGATGTTCACCCGCCGCACCTGGAGACCGGCGGCGAGCACCTTCTCCAGGAAGGCGCGGTTTCGGGCATAGGTCTCCGCGGTCTCGCCGGCAAGGCCGCAGACAAAGTTGAGGCCCGGGAGGAGGTCGGGGACGCCGTCCCGCCGCCCGCCGCCGACCTCGTTGACGACCTCGATAGCCCGGAAGACCGCGTCGGGGAGGGCCTTGAGGTTGTTCGCCCGGATCACCGCGGGGTCGGCGGTCTCCATACCGAAGGCCGCGACGTCGCCGGGCGTGTGGCCTGCCACGATGGCGGCAAGGGCCTCGCGGCTCTCCTCCTCGTGGCGGGCTATGGTGCCGGGGTTCACATTGTCGATGTGGAGGGTCTGGAGGTCGGGCGCCGCCGCCCTGATGCGCGAGAAGAGGTCGGCGATGAGGTCGGGCCGCGGCTTCGGGAACTCCGCTCCTCCACCGGTGCCGAAGGCAAGGAGGTCGGGTTGCCGCCCGAGCCTGAAGTGGCGGGGG
>NZ_CALFSA010000237.1 GCF_937919355.1 uncultured Methanofollis sp.
CGTGGCTCCCCGTGCCGAGGCCGTTCCCGCAGAGAATGACGTCGGCCCTCTCCACGAGGGGGAGGAGGATGGGGAGGTGCTCCTTGCCGATCACCCGGCCGGGGAGGGGGACATGGATGAGGTCGGGGTTCTCGACGTACGCGGGCGAGGCGACGCGCACGATATCGGCCCCGGCCCTGAGCGCCGCCATGCCGGCGAGGAAGGGGGCGCCCTGGTACGGTCCGCCGCCGACGACGAGCACCTCGCCGCCGGCCCCCTTGTGGGCCGACGACCCCTTCGGCCGCAGGGAGAGGAGGTCGCCGGGGCCGGTACAGACCTCCGCCGCAAGGGGGATACCTATCTCCGCCACCCGTCCGCCCGCCGTCTTCGGGCGGTGGAAGGTGACGACGAGATTGGCACGTGCGCCGGGCGTCGGCACGTCGATAGCCACCACGCGGGCCGGGCTCGCGTTCAGGAGTCCGACCATCGAGAGGAGGGGCTCCCGCGGCGACCCGACAGCACCGGTGCCGAGCATGGCGTCGACGACCACGTCGGCTCTCTCGAAGAGGGCACCGAGGGTCTCCACGTCGGTGGGCACGCGCACCTCGTGGACAGCAACCGGACAGGCGCGGAGGGCGGTGGACTGGGCGAGGAAGTCGGGGGTTGTGGAGCCGTAGGCCGGACAGACCACATCCACCTCGCACTCCTGGAGGTGGCGGGCGACGACAAGACCGTCGCCCCCATTGTTCCCCCGCCCGCAGAGGACGAGCACCCGCGACGGCGAGGACTCCCGTACCGCCGCGGCGACTGCGGCGCCTGCCGCCTCCATCAACTGGAGGCCGGAGACGCCGAGGGCCTGTGCGTTCCTGTCCACCGCACGCATCCTCTCGGGCGTGATCACGCCCGTCTCGCAGAACTCCCTGAGATCCTCAAACATCAGATGCCCGGTGGGAGGCAGAGGAATAGATAGTTTGCGAAGGGGTGCGGACGCACCGGAAAAAATATACGCCTGACTGGAAAGAGCGGCAAATCCGCCTGACCAATGGGTTATATCGGAGAGGCATGATACTATTCTGATCAGATGAGTCTTGAGAGGGATGTATCGGCGGCCGCAAGGCGGATCTGCGAGGCCGACCGGGTAACGGTCATCTCGCACATCGACGCCGACGGCATCACCAGCCTCTCGATCCTGATGCAGGCGATCACCCGCGCCGGGATCGAGGCAAGTCCCGTCTTCGTGCGGCAACTTGAACCGCTGATGATGCACCACATCCCGCAGGACGACTCGCTGAAGGTCTTCGCCGACCTCGGCGCCGGGCAGCAGAACCTCCTGGAAGACCATGGCCTTGCCGAGGACAGGGTCGTGATCATCGACCACCATGTCTCGCAGGACGTGGAGACACCATACATGCAGGTGAACGCCCTGCCATACGGCCACACGAAGTTCTCGGCGGCCGGGGCGGCGTACCTCGTCGCCCGGGCCATCGACGGGGACAATCGCGACCTCGCCAAACTCGCCGTGGTCGGGAATGTCGGCGACATGATGGCACGGGAAGACTGCGGCCTCATCGGGCCGGCCCGGACGATCGCCGACGACGGGATCGAGTACGGGAACGTCGAGGCAAAGCGTGACCTCAACTGCTACGGCATTTCTACCCGCCCCCTCAATCTCTGCCTCGCCTACAATGACGACCCCTTCATCGAGGGGATCACGAATAACCCGGCCGGGGCTAGGATGCTCCTCGCCTCCCTCGGTATCCCGGAGAGGACGCGGGAGGGGCGGTGGCGTGTCTGGGAGGACCTTGCCGACGCCGAGAAGCAGGCGGTCTGCTCGGCCCTTGCCGAACAGATCGTCGCCCACGACGGCGACACAGGGAGGCTCTGTGCCGAGGTCTACCTCTTCCCCGACGAGGCGAGGGGGACGGCCCTGCGCAATGCCTCCGAGTTCTCGACCCTCCTCAATGCCTGCGGCAGGTGGGCACGCCCTGCGGTGGGGAGTGCAATCTGCGCCGGCGACCGTGCCGAAGCCCTCAGGGAGGCCGGGCAGATGCTCGCCCGGCACAGGGCGACGATCCGGGAACTCCTCACCTACATCCTCACTACAGGTGTCCAGGAACTCGACGCCATCCAGTACCTCCATGTCGGGGACAGGTTCCCGGACACCGTCGTCGGGATCGGTGCGGGCATGGCCCTCTCGAAACTCGGCCGGAACAAACCGATCCTCATCATGTGCTCCCTCCCCGACGATCCGGCCCTCACCAAGGTCTCGATGCGGGCCGACGACAGGATGGTCAGTGCTGGCATCGACCTTCAGGCGGCCCTCATCGAGGCCGCCGGACCCTTCGGCGGGGCGGCAGGGGGGCACGCCATCGCCGCCGGGGCATATATCCCGAAGACAGCAGAACAGGAGTTTGTACACCGTGTCAACCAGTGCATCAAGAAACAGTGCGGAGCGGCAGGTCAGGGCGATTGCTGATTTCCAGTTTGGAAAAGGAGCTGGAGAGGCACTCTTCCCCACAGACTGCCGTATTGTCAGGTCGAAGACGCGGCGCGTCAGGCAGGTGATGCTCGGAGACGAGCGTATCGTCACCGTCCGTGCTCAGGACGGGCGGTTCACCCTCGGCATCGAGGGGGCCCGCCGACTTGCGCAGGCGCTCCCTGCGCCCGCGTACCGCGTCGTGATCGCGGACGAGGTCGCCAGTTTCGTTGCCGAGGGGAAGAACGCCTTTGCGAAACACGTCGTCTCCGCGGATACCGGCATCAGGCCCGGCGACGAGGTGATCGTCGTATCCGGGGAGGACAGGGTGATCGCCACAGGCCAGGCACTCCTCTCGGGTAAAGAAATGATGGCATTTGATTATGGAGTAGCGGTAAAAGTAAGGAAAGGAGGAAAGTAAGCGTGTTTCCAGGCGGTAAGATCAACCCAAGAAAGATGAAGCAGATGATGAAGCAACTCGGCATGGAGATCGAGACCCTCGAGGACGTGCAGAGAGTCGTCATAGAGACAGGCAAGGGGAACTATGTCTTCGACGAGGCCGAGGTCGTCGCCACGATCATGCAGGGTACCACCACTTACCAGATCAACGGCGAGGCGAGGTTCGAACCCGCCGCCCTCGATATCCCGGAGGACGACGTGAAACTGGTGATGGAGCAGACCGGCGCCACGGCAGACGCCGCCCGGGAGGCGCTCGTCGCCGCCGGCGGAGACATCGCTGCGGCTATCCTGCGTCTGACAGGTGCATGATCCAGGAAGGGGAGCGCCTCATCCTTGTCTCCAGGACGAGGGAATATTATGTCTCCGCGGGGGAGGGTACCCTCTCCACCGACCTCGGCATCCTGGACCTCGGTGCCCTTGTCGGGGCGTCGTACGGCGACGTCGTCGCCACCCACCTCGGCACCGAGTTCGTGATCAGGCGGCCGCGGGCGACAGACTTTTTCACCCATGCCGCACGGACAGGCGCCCCGATGCTCCCGAAGGACATCGGCATGGTCATCGCCTACACGGGCATGAACAGCAGGGACACCGTCCTCGACGCCGGCACGGGGAGCGGCATCGCCGCGATCTATTTCGGCGGCATCGCTGGACGTGTCGTCACCTGCGAGGTGCGGCCCGAGTTCGCAAAGAAGGCCGAGAAGAATATCAGGGACGCGGGCCTCGACAATGTTGAGGTGCGGGCCTGCGATGTCCTCGAAGTGGAGGGGGAGTTCGACGTCGTCCACCTGGACCTCGGGATCACGCCGGCGCACATCGCCCATGCACGAGATCTGCTGCGGTCGGGCGGCTACCTCGCCTGCTACACCCCCTTCATTGAGCAGATGAGCACGGCCTATGACGAGGCGTCGCGCCTTTTTTCCGAGGTGCACACCTATGAGTGCATGGAGAGGGAGATGACGCGGAGCGCCCGCGGCACCCGACCGTCGACGCGGGTCGGGCACTCCGGGTACATCACCATTGCGCGGGGGTAAATCATGCGACATATCATCTCTATCAAGGAGTTTGAAAAAGAGGATATCGACGCTCTTCTCGACCGCGCCCGGGCGATCGATGCCGGAAACTATGACCGGCACGCCCTCGAGGACAGGATTCTCGGGGTGCTCTTCTTCGAGCCTTCGACGCGGACGCGGATGTCCTTTGAAGCGGCGATGGCACGCCTCGGCGGGAAGTCAATAGACATGGGAGGCGTGGAGACAAGTTCGGTCGTCAAGGGCGAGACCCTTGCCGACACGGTGAGGGTCGTGAGCGGGTACGCCGATGCGATCGTGCTCCGCCACCCGAAGGAGGGGGCGGCGCGGCTCGCCACCGAGTTCTCGTCTGTCCCTGTGATCAATGCCGGTGACGGTGCGGGCCAGCACCCGTCCCAGACTCTCATCGACCTGTACACGATCAGGCAGGCGATGCCCATCGACGGGACGGATGTCGGTCTCCTTGGCGACCTGCGCTACGGGCGGACGGCCCACTCCCTCGCCTACGCCCTGACAAACTATGACGTCACCATCCACACCCTGGCGCCGGAGAGCCTGGAGATGCCGCCGAATGTCATCGAGGATCTCCGCGAGAGGGGGGTCGAGGTGGTGGAGCACACCGACATCGCGGAGTTCGCCCACAATCTGGACGTGATGTATGTGACGCGGATCCAGCGCGAGCGCTTCCCCGACATGGCCTCGTATTACGCGGTGGCGTCGAGTTACCGGGTGACCCCCGAACTTCTCTCTGGCGCCCGCGAGAGAATGATCGTCCTCCACCCCCTCCCGAGGGTGGACGAGATCGATCCGAGGGTGGACGCCCTGCCCCATGCCCGCTACTTCCAGCAGGCGCGGAACGGCATCCCGATCAGGATGGCCCTCCTCCAGGAGGTGATGGGATGAGCGAACCACCAAAGAGCCTCCAGATCAGCCCGATCAGGAACGGCACGGTGATCGACCACATCCCGGCGGGCGAGGCCTTCAACGTCCTGCGGATCCTCGGGATCACGAGGGCGACGAAAGAGACCCTCTCCATCGCCACGAATGTGGCGAGTGCCAAGGCCGGGAGAAAGGACATCGTCAAGATCGAGAACAGGGAACTGAAGAAGGAAGAGGTGGACAGGATCGCCCTCATCGCCCCACAGGCGACGATCAATATCATCAGGAACTACCTGGTCTTCGACAAGAAGGGCGTCCAGATCCCGAAACTCCTCCACGGCGTCGTCAAGTGCCCGAACCCGGGCTGCATCTCGAACACGAACGAACCCATCCAGAGCAGGTTCGAGGTGACGAAGAAGGGCCTCCACTGCCTGTACTGCGACTGGTACCTCACCGAGGACATCGCCGGGCATATCATCTGAACTTTTTTCTTTTTTGTGGCTTGGTTCAAGCCCTCTTCTGGAGTGAGGGGTTTTAGCTGTCGCCGTCGAAGACTTTCGCGGAACGAGCACCCGCGAGTTCGAAAACCTGTGATTTTCGATGTGCGAGTATGAGAATGCCGGAGGCTCTTGATGCAGTCCTCCGGTCGGTCTATGGAGGTTCACATCTTTCAGGTTGATATGGTCGTGAAGGCGATCGAGATCCCAGCGACACGTAGACGATTATCCAAGAAACGATATATAATACGGCGGAGATATTTTGCATCGTTGAGATTGATTTAGCCCCCCTGAGCGGCCCCGTTGCAACTGTCCAGACACCGAGGGTGCCACGCACCGCTGTCACACAATGCCTCTGGAAAAAGATGTACAAACAAGGATGTGATCTGGTCCTATGAAACTGAATAATGCCCAAAAAAAGGTGGCATTGGTGTGTATTCTCGGAGCCGTTGGGATCGTCGGCGTGTCCCTCCTTTATGGTCTGGTCGGCCAGGACACAGGGGTGCCGGGAGAAAACAAAACGCCCGATACATTGTTCCGCTGCTTCATCATCGAATATAACGAGAGTTTCGCGAAAGACGCTCTTGTATTTCATCTCACCGATGCGGATCTTGAGGACCATCCCGAATATCGAGAGGGAATGGAGACGGCAAATACCAGTACAATGGAATGGCGCGACGGCAAACGGTACATTTACGAGGTGCAGGATTATTCTGGCGACCTCGGGGCGTACAATCTCTGTCTTGAGAACTATTCCCAGTCTGAGTGTCGGTCCCATTTGAAATTATACGAATACAGGGGGAGGTACTTCGAGATTAGGTGTATCCCATGGTATGTGGGGCCGAAATAGGAATGGGCCCACGTCGTGATAGTCCTGACGGAAAGGGCGAGATTAGCGAGATCTCATTCTCTGTCGGGTGAGTCCCCGGTGTTAGGAGGACAGACGATGACGGCGCACCCTTACGGCATATCCCTTGCATTGACGTCAACAATCTTTTTTTTCTTCTGGGTCGCCCCTTTCACCGGTCTTACCCCTCTCCTCTGCGGGGTGATATCACTGCTGAGCTCTATCTCTCTTCTCGGTCTCCTCCTCCTCGTCCCGGCGGCACGGAGGGAAGACAGATCGTGGTATCCCGCCCTTCTGCTCGTGGTCGCCGTGCTGGCCATCGGTATCGTGAGTTGCATGCTCTATCCCGAGGACAAACCCTTCCTCTCCATCCGGTGAGCGACAGGAAAGGGGTCTCGGCATCCATGGCTTTTATTTCCACGTTCCCTGAACGCCTGAAGGCGAAGGCCCTCGTCCCTTCTCAGGCGATTGTGGGTATCACGGTCCTTGCCGTGATCCTGTTCGCCTGTACTCTCCTCTCGCTGGCACCCACGCTGCATCCCTGGAGCGGACTCATGATCCTGTACTGGGCGGTCGGGCTGCCGCTGATCGGGTTCAACTACCTCGCAGTTGCAGTCCGGTGTAGAGGAGACAATTAACGGGAGTGTGATATGTACCAGATGTCTTCTGTACATTTGCACAACTCACGAAGAGAGGGTCTCCCGCAGAAGGATCTTCTCAGAGACGTCGGAGATATTAGATGGTTACAGAAGATCTCCTGAGGGAATATTCGCAGGCCTTGCCCGTAGAGAAGAGAACAGGTATCATGAGGTTGTATTCAGTGACGTCTCATGAGTACCGTTTTAGAGAGATCACCGATACGTTTCTGTTCAGGGATGTTTCTTTTCCCGGGAACTTTGCTCCCCGGAGAGTGCACCTCTTCATCCAATCTCACAGAAATACCATGGAGAATTCAGAACAGAAACATTACAGAGCCGAATTTTCTTCTTTTTTGATCCTGAGAATCAATCCTGAAAAAAGTTTCAGATGTTTCAACAGAGCCGTGCAAACTATTTACTCGACAATATAAATGATGATTGCAGAGAAGAATACAATGAAAATATCTATCGCAACGTGGAACATGGACTCCTGGAAACGCAACCAGGAGCAACGCAAAGCAGCCTGGAGATATCTGACTGAAACAATTTCACCAGACATCGCTTTACTGCAGGAATGTGTTCCACCTGCTAAAACTGATGAAGACTCTAAAATTATCTATCAGAAAATAGGTGGGAAAAGAAATTGGGGATCGGCAGTTGTTACGCAAGAGTTCCCGATCCAGGAACTGGAGATAAAAAGTAGCTACCTGGGTGCTCTGCTAGGCGCCGAGGTGACGCTGCCGGATGAGTCATTGATTTCTGTCATCAGCCTGTATGGATTGATTGACGAAGACGGATATGCAACAACCACACTACATAGGATGCTTTCGGATCTTACTCCCCTCTTGCATGGACGTATGGGAAAGCGATTGTTCATAATGGGTGGAGATTACAACGTAAGCACCCAATGGGATGAAAAATATAAAAACAGAGATCCCTCTCACAGGATATTTTTTGAACGGTTAGAAGATTTCGGATTGGTCAACTGTACCTACAAATATTTTCAAAGCCACGTGCAGACCAATCGCCATCCAAGAAGTAAAACGCCGTGGCAGAATGACTACATCCATGCAAGCAAGAAAATATCTGACCGACTTGTTTCATGTGAGGTCATAGATGATTCTGAAATTTATGAATACAGCGATCATAATCCGGTTATCGCCATTTTTGATCTCTAGCAGAAGAGACTGAATCCTCTTGATCGAGTCATGGCCATGTGACAAGACTGCAGATCGAATCTGCGGCTCTCCTCTCCATCGAGGCCGAATTCAAACGAGGGGTGCATCATCGTTGGCACCTACTTTCCTCGATCAGTCCTGCGAACGAGTGC
>NZ_CALFSA010000238.1 GCF_937919355.1 uncultured Methanofollis sp.
GGGCGCCCGGTTGCGGGAGGTCCTCGAAGGCCTCCCCCCGGACATCCCTGTCCACCCCCCTGTCACCGCAGACCTGGCCGAGATCGAGATCGTCCATGACCCGGCCTATGTGCGGTGGATCCAGGAGATGGGGCGGGGTTGCTGTTTTCTCGACGACAATACCTATATCACTCCCTCGACTCTCGACGTCGCCCTCACGGCTGCAGGGTCGGCCGCCGCCGCGGCCGAACACGCCCTCGACGGCGAGAACTGTTTTGCCCTGGTCCGTCCCCCCGGCCACCATGCAGAGTCAGGGCGGCAGATGGGCTTCTGCATCTTCAACAATGCTGCCTTTGCCGCGGCAAAGGCCCTACAACTGGTGGACAGGGTCGCGATCCTGGACTGGGACCTCCACCACGGGAACGGCACTCAGGAGATCTTCTTTGCATCCGACCGCGTGCTCTATCTCTCAGTCCACCAGAGGGGCGGGTTTCCCGGAACAGGATGGCCTGAAGAGGTCGGCACCGGGGCCGGGAGGGGGTTCACCCTCAACGCGCCCCTTGCACCGGGCGGCGGGATCGCCGACTATGCCTTCCTCTTTGCCCGGGTCTTTCTCCCGGCAGTCCGGGCACACCGTCCTGACCTCTTGATCATCTCGGCCGGGCAGGACGCCCTCGCCGACGACCCGCACGGACAGATGCGGCTCTCTCCTGACGACTACGGGCTCCTGACCACCCTCGCCCTCTCTCTCGACCTGCCCACGGCCCTCGTCCTCGAAGGCGGGTACGGGCCGTCGCACGGGAAGGCGATCGCCGCGATCTTTGCCGCCCTGCGGGGGCGGCGGTTCGAGGAGGAGACCGCACCCCCGCGGCCCGGCACCGTGACCCTTGTCTCGCAGCTCAGGAAATTAATGATGTACTAACCAGGTCGGGCTCTGAAGAAGTCTTCGTACGCGTTTCTGAAGAGCCATCTCTGATCACCTCTCGGGCAGAGCGTGGATCCTCTACCGCCTGCCCCACAATCTACCGGGGGACTACAGCGAAGACCTGATGGTCTTCTCGAACTCGCTGACGCTCGTTCCCCGCTCAGGATTGGACCGGGGAACACAGAAAAGAGTTTCTGAGGGAGGGGGATTGCCATCACCGTCTTTATCCTAAGTTAGGGGGGACATGCCGTCATTGGCGGGGTGCTCGGGTTGCTGTATCATTGCCATCCCCATCTTTAGGATAGAGACGGGATGGTAATCTCTCTTCTCAAGGTCTCTGCTCTGTCTTGATGGCAGGGAGTCCGGGGGCGTAGTCCCCCAGAGCCCTCACCCCTGCCTGCGGACGACCCTGTCGCAGTTCATGTGCGAGACCTCGAAGCCCGGCACGATCACCCTGACGACCGGGACGGCGGTCCTCGTGAGGTCGCAGACGAGGACGCGGTCGGCAGACTTCGCCACCTCGTCGAGGACGACCCTGATGTCGTCGTCGAAATATTCGGTCGCACGGTCCGGGACCTCCTCGATCAGGACAGACGGGGCCTCGCGGAACCACGGGGCATTGATCCTCTTCATCCTCTCATAGCCTGCCCGTTCGAGGAGGTGCTGCCGTCCCGGGCTGACCCTGCCACCCTGGAGCTGGCTTGCACGGCTCTGGGCCACCTCGGTGAGGGCGCGGAGGGACGCAATCACCGGGTCAGGGTGGGTGCCGGCACCCATCACGAGGAGGGCAGGGTCTTTCGTGACCGTGTCGTCGGCCGCCGCGGCGACCGTCGGGATGCCTGTCCGTCCCTTCAGGAGCCAGAGGTGGATTGCGATGCCATGCCCCTCGAAGAGGTCGAGGACCTCCCGCACCGGGCCGTCTTTGCCGACCGCAAGGCGCTGTCCCATATCCCGCAGCCTCTCGGCCCGGGAGAGGGCGTCGCGCTCGATCACTTCGAGGAGTGCGTGGAGGACCGCCTCCTCCATGATATTCCCCGCGGCAAGGCCGTTCGTGTCCGAGGTGAAGAGGGGGACGGTCATGCCCAGGCAGTCGTATGGATGGAAGACAGCATTCGAGGGCACGAGGACCTCTTCGTCGTTCAGGAGGTCCGTGGCCGGGCTCCAGTGGATCTTCTCGTCCTTCTCCAGGGGCCGCGGCAGGATGAGGTCAGCCGGGTCGAGGGCCCGTATCGGCCCGAGTTCCTCGAAACTCGCGTACTCCATCCGGTCTCCGTGATACTCGCCGGAGTAGCGCTCGACCGCCTCCATCATCGCGGAGACCTTCGCCTGGAGGGGCCCCTTCCCCTTGCCGGCATGGTATTTTGTCGCACCGAT
>NZ_CALFSA010000239.1 GCF_937919355.1 uncultured Methanofollis sp.
AGACATGACACTGATGGAGTGTTGCCAGGTGCCGGTCGTGAGCGTCCCGCCGGAGACGCCGGTCTTCGACGTCGCCGCGATCATGGCCGAGCAGAATGTGGGGAGCGTCGTCGTCGTGGAGAAGAAGAAACCCGTCGGGATCGTCACCGACCGGGACGTCACGGTGAGGGTCACGGCGCATGGACTGGACCCGAAAAAAGTTCCGGCACGGGCGGTGATGACCGCAGACCTCCTTGTGCTGCCCGGGACGACCGGCCTCTACGAGGCGCTCGAAGCGATCCGGAAGAAAGGGGTGAGGAGGGTCCCGGTTGTTGACGAGCACGGCGCCCTCACCGGGATCATCACGGTCGACGACATCATCCGCCTCCTTGCGGCCGAGATGGAGGGGATCGCCGCCGTGATCGGCGCGGGGAAACCGGTGATCTGAGGATCGATCTTTTTTTGGTCTGGAGAATTGCTCTGGTTCGGGGCGAGGTATCTTCCTGATACTGCGAGGAGGAGCGGGGGGTTGCTTCCCCATACTGCTTGCCGGGGGGGCACGGCCTCGAAAACCTACAGTTTTCTCGACTCCCTTCGGTCGTTCCCCCGGACCCTCTCTTGCGATTGGTCCGGGGAAGACAGAGCAGAGATCCTGAGGAAGAGATTGCCATCCCCCGTCTATCGTGCACCGGGGGCCGGGGGCTGCGAACAGGGTGAGCACAAGAAAATCTTTGATTTTCGGCGGTAGTCCCCCGGTGGAAGAATACCGACTCCCTGCCTTCCCCATACTGCCTGCCGGGGGTTTCACCCCCGGACCCCCGATTTAGGATAGTGTCGGGGAAGACAGAGCGATATCCTGAGATGGGGGACTGCCATCCCCCGTCTATCGTGCACCGGGGGCCGGGGGCTGCGAACAGGGTGAGCACAAGAAAATCTTTGATTTTCGAGTGACGACCGAAGGGAGTCGAGAAGGTCGAAGACCTTCGCTGTAGTCCCCCGGTGGAGTGCGCCGATCAACTGCCACCCCCCCTATCCTGAGCGTGAAAATGTGCATATATTTCCCTGTTTTCCAGAGCACTTTTTTTCCCTTCCCGAGAAACCATGATCCGCACGCCACACAACTACGTGCAGAGCATCACATGACAACAGCAGACATCATCCAGACGATGCTTGCGCCGGGGCTCATGATCTCGGCGTGCGGCCTCCTCATCCTCGGCATGAACAACAAATATTCTCTTGTCCTGAACAGGATCCGCCTCCTCGACGAAGAGAAGAGGCGCTGTTCCCGGTGCGGCGCCGACGCTGCCGCAGGGCACCGCGAGAGCGTCTGCATGCAACTCTCGGAACTGGGCGTGCGGGCGCGCCACGAGAGGAACGCCATCCTCTCCTACTCGGCGTCGGTGGCGGCCTTCGTCGTCACCTCGTTCCTGATCGGCCTCTCCGACGTCCAGGGCCTGCCCGGCCTCTCCCTCCTCACCATCTTCTCCTTCCTCGTGGGGATGGCGCTCGTCCTTGCGGGGATCATCTTTGCGGTCCGGGAGGCCCTGATGGGCTACGATATCATCTGCATCGACATGATGGACGGGTGAACCCCTCCTCAGGGCCGCCTGTACATCGCAAAGGTCTCGCCGTACTCGAGGGCGCGGCCCTGCATGGCGGCGACGAGGGCGTGCTGGTCGGAACCGGGTGCGAGGTCGAGGTGGGCGTCCAGTCCGTAGACCCGGAAATAATACCTGTGCGCCTCGCCCCGCGGCGGGCACGGCCCCCGGTACCCGATCTGTCCGTAACTGTTTGTCCCCTGGACCATGGCGACAGGCGCCTCCACAACTCCCTCCGGCGGGACGCCCGGAGGGACCACCGCCCGGCCGTCTGAGAAGCGCAGGGGCTCGATATTCCATGCGAGCCACGGGGAGAAGGAACACCCCTGCTCATAGGGGTTGTGCACGGTCAGGGCGACAGACGGTGCCGCCGACCCTGTGATCGTGATCCGCGGCGACGTCCCCTCGCCGTCGCAGGTGTGCCGTGCCGGAAACTCGACAAAACCCAGGTCGATGACGATCCTGTGCAGACTCCGCACTCCTGTCATGGCCTGACCTCTCCCCCGCCTCTTATATAGTCCGCGGGGTGGGTCGGCCCCTCCGCAACCATCAGCCATATTTAGCGTCCCTGCCAAACTCTACTGGGTGAGCCATGTCTGACGAGGGTGGGTTTGATATTTATACGGACGGGGCTTCGCGGGGCAACCCCGGCCATGCCGCCTATGCCTACCTTTTCGTCGAGGGCGGTGCCGTCGTCCTCGAAGACTCAGGCTATGCCGGGGTCACGACGAACAACACCGCCGAATACCTCGCCATCACCCACGCCCTCGAAGCGGCGGCCGGGAGGACGGCCGGCGACCTCTCCGTTTACTCGGACAGCGAACTCGTGGTCAGGCAGATGAACGGCGAGTACAGGGTGAACAAGGAGCACCTCAGGGAACTGAAGGCCGGCGTGCTCGCCCTGGTCGGCAGGTTCAGGTCGGTGCGTTTTGTGTCAGTCCGCCGGACCAACCCCCATATCGCGCAGGCCGACCGCCTCTGCAACGAAGAACTCGACAGGAGGGGGGCCTGACGGGCGACCGGGACGCCCCCCAGCCTGTGATCTCGGCGGCTGAGATCGCCGACTTTGCATACTGTGCTCTCTCCTGGCAGTTCAGCCGGAACGGCCAGAGCACCACCTCCGCGTCGAGCGAGAGGGGGATGCAGAAGCATGCCGAGGTCGGAAAGAAACTCTTTGCCGTTGAAAAAGCGCGGCGGGAGTTCTGGCTCCTGACCATCCTCGGCTACGCCCTGCTCGCCCTCGCCCTGATCATCCTCATGAGGTGGGTGCAGTGAGTTTCTCCACGGGCGAAGTGCTGATCCTTCTCCTCCTCGGTGCGCTTGCCTTCTTCATCTTCGCCATCAGGAGACACTACTCTGTCCAGCCCGTGCGGGAGAAGTTCGGTATCCCCGAGGGCGAACTCCTGTACACCGACCTCAACGAGCAGACCGGGACTTTCTTCTCCGAGACCTACCGGATCTCGGGGAGGCCGGACTACGTGTTGCGTGACGAGATGACCGGGGCCTATGTCCCGGTGGAGGTGAAGAGCGGGCGGGCACGGAAACCATACTGGAATCACATCCTTCAACTCGCCGCGTACTGCCTCCTTGTCGAGGAGTATTACGGCGTGCACGTGCCGTACGGTATCCTGGTCTACGGCGAGGGGAAGCAGCACCGGATCGAGTTCACCGACGAATTGAGGGAGCAGGTGCTCTCGACAGTGGCCGAGATGCGCCGGTGCCTGGACGGAACCGGAGCCCCGGTGTGGCGGAACCACAATGTCCCGGCGCGGTGCCGGGGGTGCAGTCACAGGGAGGTCTGCCGCTTCGCCCTGGGAGATGATGAGGAATGATGGAACTCGTGCCGATCGGCGTGATCAGGTCGCCCTACCGGGTGCACGGGGACGCTCCGCGGCAGGGGCGTCTCTCCGACGTCGTGAGCGAGATCGTGGTCTACCCTGCATATGCCCCGGCACTCTCCGATATCGGGAAACACCGTCACCTGATCGTGCTCTACTGGCTCGACCGCGCCGACAGGTCGGCCCTGAAGGCGACGCCGCCGGGGACTGAGCGGGAACTCGGCGTCTTCTCGACGCGGTCGCCGAACAGGCCGAACCCGATCGCCCTCTGTCTCGTCGACCTCATCGCCGTCGACGGCCTGACCCTCAGGGTCCGCGGCCTCGAAGCACTGGACGGCAGTCCCCTCCTGGACATCAAACCCTACTCCCCCGCGATCGATGCCGCCGGCCCTGGAGAAGTCTGAGCCTCCTCACCGGGCGGGCGGGGCGTGGGGTATCCTTTCTTTTTTCCCGCTGATCCCGAGTTCTTTCAGTTTCTCCGGCGTCGGGACGCCCTCCTCGTCCCATCCCCGCACGCGGTAATACTCCGTGAGGACGTGCTCCCTCTCCCAGACCCGTCCTGCCGGTGCCCCGTCCCGCAGGGGTTCGGTGAGGAGACGGCGGGGCAGGGTGTCGTCGGCCTTCGTGTAGCCGGCCTGCAGGTTGAAGACCCGCTGGAGGTTCCAGATCCGTTCACCGATCTCCATCAGGCCCTCCGCGGTCACGGCCATGCCTGTCACCCCGCGGACCAGGGCGGCGTAGTCGTCGGCGCCAAGGGCGAAAGAGGAGAAGAGGCAGATCCCCGAGGAGTCGATCGCGGCGGTGAGGTCCTGGAAGGCCTTCGTCCACTCGGCCTTCCCCTCGTCGGTGAAGGGGTCGAGGGCCACGGGCAGGCCGAGCACCTCGGGCGAGACCAGATAGCCATAGACATGGTCGCCGCCGCGGACCGAGGTGGCGTACGCAAGGCCGTGGCCCTGGAGGCCCCGCGGGTCGTATGCCGGGAGTTCCTGCTTCTTGACAGTCATCGAGAGTTCGGGGTGGCCGTAGCGGGCGGCGAAGGCATAACTCCCGTCGGCGAGGTCGTCTCCCGCCCCCTGTCGATAACCGATCGCCTCGATGAGGGGGACGACCTTCTCACACTCGCCGAACCTGATGCCGGCGTCGTAGTACCCCTTCTCCGTCATCTCCATCGCCGCGGCGATGGTGCCGCCGACCGAGATGGTGTCGAGGCCGAGGTCGTTGCAGAGGTTGTTCGCCCTGATCGCCATCGGGAGGTCGTGGCACCCGATGTCCGGCCCGAGGGCCCAGACGGTCTCGTACTCCGGGCCGTCCCCCTCGACCCCGTCGATCTCGGTCCGCCGCCCGCAGCAGACAATGCAGGAGTGGCAGCACTTCTTCGTCTTCAGGTAGCGGTCGGCGAGTTCCTCGCCGGAGACCGCCGAGGCCTCGGGGTCGTAGCCTGTCTGGAAGTTCTTCGTCGGCAGGATATGGTGCTCGTTGATGATGTTGACGAGAATGGCGGTGCCGTAGGCGGGCAGGCCCTTTCCCGTCACCGGGTTCTCCCTGAGTTTCCGCCGGGCGGCGACCTTCGCCTCGTCGAGCGCCGTCTGGTCGGCGACCTCGACCTTTCCCTCGCCCCGCACCGCGACCGCCTTGAGGTTCTTGCTCCCCATCACCGCCCCGACGCCGCCCCTCCCTGCCGACCGATAGGTCTCGTTCATGATCGAGGCGATGAGGCTCAACTTCTCCCCGGCAGGCCCGATGCAGAGCACCTCGGTCTTCGGGCCGTCTGTCTCGGCCTCGATCGCCCCGACCGTCGCCCCGACCCGGAGGCCCCAGAGGTCTGAGGCGTCCCTGACCTCGGCCTCCCCGTCGTGGACCCAGAGGTAGACGGGCTTTTCGGCCTTCCCCCTGACGACGACCGCATCGAACCCGGCCCTCTTCACCTCCTTTCCGAAGAACCCGCCTGAGTTCGCGCTCGTCAGCGTCCCGTTCAGGGGCGAGCGTGTCACCACGTCGAAACGCGATCCCAGGGGGACGCCCGTGCCGGTCAGGGGACCGGTGGCGATGACCAGGATGTTCTCCGGCCCCAGGGGGTCGGTGGAAGCGTCGATCCCCTCGGAGAGTACCCGGACACCGAGGCCCCTCCCCCCGAGATAGTCCCTCTTCAGGTCGTCCGGGTACGGCACCGGCGTGCACTTCCCTGCGGTGAGGTCGACGTCCAGCAGTCTGTCGGCATATCCTTTCATGGTCCCCACACACCCTCTGGGGACACCGGGATCAGATAAATGTAACCCATTCTTCCCGGCCTGAACGTTATTGCTCCCCGGTATCTCCGGCAATGGCTCCTTGCCGGTATCTAAAGCCTTTAACAGGCCGGCACACAGATACTTATAGAAGTGTTCAGAGCACACCAATCTGGGAGATAATCATCATGGCACAGAACAACGCACAGCAGGAAGGCTGCTCGGGCAACTGCTCCTCATGCCCGAGCGCCCAGCAGGAAGGGTGCGACTCATCGAAGAAGGGCCTCCCCCCGAAGGCGAAGATCGACGTCAAGCACGTGGTCCTGGTCCTCTCCGGCAAGGGCGGCGTCGGCAAAACGACCGTCTCCGTCAACCTCGCCTCCGCCCTCGCGAACCACGGCAAGACCGTCGGCCTCCTCGACCTCGATATCCACGGCCCGAATGTCCCGAAGATGCTCGGTGTCGAAGGGCAGCACCTGACCGTCATGGGCGACAAGATCGAGCCTATCCAGATCACCGGCAACCTCTCCGTCGTCTCGATGGAGTTCCTCCTCCCCGACGCCGAGACCCCTGTCATCTGGCGCGGGCCCATGAAGATGGCGGCGATCCAGCAGTTCCTGGAGGACGTGAACTGGGGCGCACTCGACTACCTGGTCGTCGACCTCCCGCCCGGCACCGGCGACGAGGCCCTCTCCATCGCCCAGCTCGCCCCCAATGTCGAGGGCGCCGTGATCGTCACCACCCCACAGGAAGTCTCGACGATGGACTCGAAGAAGGCGGTGAAGTTCGTCGAGAAACTCGGTTACAAGGTCATCGGCATCGTCGAGAACATGAGCGGACTCATCTGCCCGGACTGCGGGAAGGAGATCGACATCTTCGGCAAGGGCGGCGGCAAGAAGGCTGCTGAAGAACTCGGTGTCCCCTTCCTCGGCGCCATCCCTATCGACGTCGAGATGCGCAAGGCCGGCGACGAGGGCAGGCCCTTCATCAACAGGCACGCCGATTCCCCCTCCTGGAAGGCGATCGACGCCGTGATGGAGAACCTGGTGAAGTTCATCGAGGGGTAAATGGATATTATCCGGGTGCTCCAGGGGAACGGGGAACCCCTCGGCATCTATACCCGGATCGCTGCGGCGGTCCGGGATATCACCACCTTCCCCGACCTTATCGAGCCGATATATACCGAGACGGCCGGTTTTTCCGATACCGAACTCGACAGCCTCCGCTTTGCTCTTATCCGTCTCCAGGTCTACGCCGATGTCCACCGGTACGAGGACATGGAGGGGACGCAGCAGATGAAGTACGTGGCGCAGGTCCTGGAGAAGATCATATTCGGGTCCCTGATGCTCGGCGGAGAACCGCCGGTCAGTGAGTAACCGGTCCCTTCTTTTTTCATCTGCCTGGGGTGGCCCCGATGGCAGGCAGGAAATTTCCTTCCCCCTCAGAACATCTCACTGTGATAACTGTTGATCTCTCCCTGATAGACAATAAATGGCATATTTTTTTGTATTTCCAAAAAAATATTTTTCATTCACTCCGGCACGTATAATATGGATCGCATGTAATCATAATCAGGAAATTGGTGATCGCAAGTGACCAATGAAAACCCGTTTGATATGGTGAAGCAGCAGATCAGCGCCTGCTCTGAACTCCTGCACCTCCCCCAGAATGTCGAGGAGTACCTCATGACCCCGATGAGGGAGATCCACGTGGCATTCCCGGTCAGGATGGACGACGGCTCTTTCAGGATCTTCCAGGGCTACCGCGTCCAGTACAACAACGCCCTCGGGCCCACGAAGGGCGGCATCAGGTTCCACCCCGGCGAGACGATCGACACGATCCGTTCCCTTGCGGCTCTCATGACCTGGAAGTGCTCCCTCCTTGACCTCCCCCTCGGCGGCGGCAAGGGCGGTGTCGTCTGCAACCCGAAGGAACTCTCTGCCAGCGAACTCGAACGGCTCAGCCGCGCCTATATCCGTGCGATCTACAAGGTCATCGGTCCCGAGTGCGATGTCCCGGCCCCTGACGTCTACACCACTCCCCAGATCATGGCCTGGATGATGGACGAGTACTGCACCCTTGTCGGCCACAATGCCTGCGGTGTCATCACCGGCAAACCGGTCGTCCTCGGCGGTTCTGAAGGCCGTGGCGACGCAACCGCCCGCGGTGGCTGGGTCGTCATCAGGGAAGCGGCAAAGGACAACAATATCGACCTTGCAAAGGCAAAGATCGCCATCCAGGGTTTCGGCAACGCCGGTTCCCATGCTGCGGCCCTCGGCGCCACCCTCGGCTGCGCCATCGTTGCGGTGAGCGACAGCCACGGCGGTGTTTACAACGAGAACGGCCTCGATATCCCGGCGCTCATCGCCTACAAGCAGAAGACCGGTGCGGTCAAGGACTTCCCTGGTGCGAAGAACATCACCAACGAAGAACTCCTTGAACTCAAGGTCGACATCCTCATCCCGGCCGCCCTGGAGAACGCCATCAACGCCTCCAACGCCGACAAGGTCGGGGCAAAGGTCGTCGCCGAACTTGCGAACGGGCCGATCTCTCCGGAAGGGGACGCAATCCTCTTCGCAAAGAAGATCCCGGTCATCCCGGACTTCCTCTGCAACTCCGGCGGTGTGACGGTCTCGTACTTCGAGATGGTCCAGAACTTCTCTCTCGACCGCTGGGACGAGGAGAGTGTCCGCGCCCGTCTGGAGCGGAAGATGACGAAGGCATACCACGAGGTCTACGCCGTTGCGCAGGAGCACTCCATCTCTCTCCGCCAGGCGGCGTACACCCTGGCAATGAAGCGCGTTGTCGACGCAATGAAACTCCGCGGCTGGGTCTGAGCAGGTCTTCCTGCCCTGGCTCATCCCCTTTTTTCTCCTTCCGGCCGGTCTGGTCCAGAGGTTTTTTCTGCCTGTCGCGGCACTCTGGTATCATGGTGGCACCCCGGTGGCGGCCGACCTGGGAGTTCAGGCTCGGCCTTCTTCTTGTTCTCCTGAGCGTTGTCATCTATACGACGAAGGTGTACGTCCTGGACGACGTCGAAGGTACGTATGACTATATCTTCAACTCTCTCGGTTTCCTCCCTCTCAATGTCCTGATCGTGACCCTCATCCTGAACCGACTTCTCGCGTTCAGGGCGAGGCGGGAGAGACTTGAGAAACTGAACATGGTCATCGGGATCTTCTTCTCCGAGGCCGGGACCGCCCTGCTCACCTGGCTCTCCGACCACGACCCGGGCCTTGAGGCGGTCAGACGCGACCTTGTCGTCAGGGACGACTGGTTGGGGGAGGACTTCGCCCGGGTGCGGGAGCGCCTGGCGCAGCGCCAGTACCGGGTTGCGGTGGACCGGGCCGACCTTGTCCCGCTGAAGGCGTTTCTGGTGGAGAAGAGGGAATTTTTCCTGAGGTTGCTGGAAAACCCGACACTTCTCGAACACGAGGAGTTCACCGGGGTCTTGCGGGCGGTCTTCCACCTCACCGAGGAACTGGAGCACCGCGAGGACCTGGCGCACATTCCGGGGTCAGACCTCGCCCACCTCACCGGCGACGCCGACCGGGTCTATGGCCTCCTTGTCTCCCGGTGGATGGATTACATGCACTACCTGAAGGACAACTACCCGTACCTCTTCTCCCTTGCGATGCGGACAAACCCCTTCGACAGGACGGCGTCGCCGGTGGTCGGGGAATAACTTTTTTGGCTGTGGAGGGGTCGCGCGTATTCCCCGCCTTCCCCACGATCTGGGCCGGGGAAGGGCGAAGAGGA
>NZ_CALFSA010000240.1 GCF_937919355.1 uncultured Methanofollis sp.
AGACTCAAGGAACTCAGGGATAAGATCAATGCCAAGGTCCCCGCAGGTATCACCATCTCTGACGTCGAATTTGAAGGCCCGGAACTGGTCATCTATACCGATGACCCGAAGAAATTTGCCGACCAGGAAGACCTGATCAAGGTCCTTGCACGGGACCTGCGCAAACGTATCGTCGTGCGCCCGAACATCCTGGAAGACCCGGAGACGGCGGCAACGAAGATCAAGGAGGTCGTACCCGACAATGCCGGAATATCAGATATCTTTTTCGACTCCGACACCGGCGAGGTGCTCATTGAAGCAGAAAAACCCGGCGTCGTCATCGGCAAGAACGGGGCGACTCTCCGCGATATCACCAAGAACACCTGCTGGACGCCGAAAGTGGTTCGCACCCCCCCGATCGAGAGTTCGAGCGTCAAGCAGGTCCGCCAGTTTCTCAGGTCGGTCAAGGACGAGAGAAAGGCGTTCCTCCGGACCATCGGGCGGCGTATCCACCGCGACGTCATCGCAAAGGACCAGTGGGTCAGGGTGACGACCCTCGGGTGCTGCCGGGAAGTCGGCCGTGCGGCCTTCCTCCTCTCGACGCCGGAGAGCAAGGTGCTCATCGACTGCGGCGAAAAACCGGGAAACGCCACGAGCACGCCGTATCTCTATGTCCCGGAGATCTCGCCCCTGACCTCTCTCGACGCCGTGGTCCTCACCCACGCCCACCTCGACCACTGCGCCCTCGTGCCCCTGCTCTTCAAGTACGGCTACGACGGTCCGGTATACTCGACTCCGCCGACGCGTGACCTCGCCACCATGCTCCAGCTCGATTACCTCGACGTGGTCAAGAAGGACAGCGGGAGGCAGCCGTACACCTCGAATGAAGTGAAAGAGTACATCAAGCACTCGATCACCCTCAATTACGGGTCTGTCACCGACATCGCACCCGACATCAAACTGACCTTCCACAACGCGGGCCATATCCTGGGTTCTGCCATCGCCCACTTCCACATCGGCGACGGGCTGTACAACATCGCCTTCACCGGCGACTTCAACTACCAGAAGACCCGTCTCTTCTCCCCGGCGGTCTCAAGTTTCCCGAGGCTTGAGGCGCTCTTCATGGAGAGCACCTACGGCGGCGCGAACGACATCCAGCCGCCGCGTGACGTGGCCGAGAACAAGCTCTACGAGATCGTCACCAGGACGATCAACCGCGGCGGCAAGGTGGTCATCCCGGCCTTCGCCGTCGGCAGGTCGCAGGAGGTCATGCTCGCCCTCGAAGAGGGGATGAGGAAAGAGAAGATCCCGAAGGTGAAGGTCTACCTCGACGGCATGATCAAGGAAGCGACGGCGATCCACACGACCTATCCGGAGTACCTCAACGCCGACCTCCGCAACCAGATCTTCAGGGACGGCATGAACCCATTCCTCGCAGACTGTTTCGTCCAGGTGGACTCGTCTGAACTGCGGGAGAAGGTCATCGGCGGCGACCCCTGTGTCATCGTCACGACGAGCGGCATGCTCAACGGCGGGCCGGTGATGGAATACCTTTACGCTCTCGCACCCGACGAGAGGAACACTCTCGTCTTCGTCGGTTACCAGGCCGAGGGCACTTTCGGGCGGCGCCTCCAGAAGGGATGGCGCGAGATCCCGATCGGCAACCGCGAGACGATGGTCCTCAAGCTCGATATCGACACGGTGGACGGGTTCTCCGGTCACTCGGACAGGAAGCAGTTGATGGGGTTCATCCAGCACATCCAGCCGCGGCCCGAGAAGATCTTCACGATCCATGGCGACGAGGGGAGCACCATCGACCTTGCAAGTTCGATCTACAAGCGTTTCCATATCGAGACGCGCTCGCCCCTGAACCTCGAAACATACCGTATGGTTTAAAGACAGAGCATGAAGCAGCGCCTCGCACTCCTGACCGGCGTCTTTGTCGTGATGGCGCTCTCGAATGCGATCGTGCCCGTGCTGCCGGCCCTCGCCGAGGGGCCGGCCTTGCAGGGCGCTCTTTTTTCCGCGTACTTCCTCGGGGCCCTTATCACGGTCCTGCCGGCGGGGGTCCTCTCCGACAGGGTGGGCCGCGTGCCGCTGATACGGGCGGGCCTTGCCCTGACCCTCGGGAGCGGCGCGGCGATCCTTGCCTTCCCCGACCCCCTCGTCCTCCTTGCCGCACGGGGTATCGAGGGGGTCGCCGCCGGTCTCTTTGTGCCCGCGGCGATGTCCTGGATCAACCTCCAGCCAGACCACGAGCACATGAGCGGCAACTTCATCGCCGCCCTGAATGTGGGTCTGGTCGCCGGCCTGCTCGGGACGGGCTTTCTCAGCGACGTGGCAGGGACCATGGCGGGGGTCGCGGTCTTCACGGTGGCGGCGGCCGTCTCGCTCGTGCTCTCGGCCCTCGTGACGGAGGCGACCGCTCCTGATGGGAGAAATGGCGGCCTTCTCAGGATAGGGAAGAGTTATTCCTGGTTGTATCTCTCGACGATCGTCCTGGTCGGTGCGACCGGGGTGGTGACGGCGGTCTACCCTGACTTCACCGGCGAGACGCCAGCGACCCTGAGTCTACAACTCGGGATGATGAACGTGGCGACGGTCGTCGCCTCCATTGCGGCGTCACGGGCCCACCTGACACCGATCCCGACGATACGGGCGTCAGCCCTGGTGATGGCCGCGGCGGTCGCCCTCTCCTATCTCACCCCTCTCGCCTTCGTGCTCGTCGGAGGGACCGCTGGCGTGGTGATGATCGCCCAGATCAAATACCTTGCAGCAGACCAGGCCAGACAGGGAGCGGTGATGGGCCTCTTCAATGTGGCGAGTTATGGAGGGATGACCCTCCTCCCCTTTATGGGGGGAGTGATCGCAGAGATAAATGGGTTTATGATGGCATTTGCCGTCACCGCCGTCCTGTCGGCCATGATGGCCGTCACCATAGGGCGGTGCCGGTGCCCGGTATCACAGTGAATTTGGAGATTACCATGACAGAAAAGAATGGATTTGAAAAACTGGAGGGGTCTGGTATCGATGAGAAGTTTGCGTCCATCGGGATCTCGCCGGGAGAGCAGATCGACATCCTCGAAATCCAGCGTCTCAGCCGCAGGTACGGTTTTCGTGCCGTCGTCTATTTCGAGGAGGAGATGGCGCGGGCAGGGGACCTTGCGGCGGACGAGAAGGAGTACGCAAACGTGCCCGAGACCGAGAGGCCCTTCGTCTCGGTCGACGACTTCCTGAAGTTCGCCCGCGAGTACGACCCCTACTCCTTCGACATCCGCCTCAAGGAACTCCCGATCATGATCGAGGTCGTGGGGGTGGGGGAGACCGCGGGCACGCCTTATATGACGGGCCTGATGCCCTTCCTCGACGAACTCGACACCTTCGAGGAACCCGAGGTTATGGGGTGAATGAGTCCGAAAAAAATCGCGTGTGAAGAGGCTCCATAGTATTCCTGTTCTGGAGTACGTTCCAGGGGGCAAGCCCCCCAGACCCCACAGCTTCAGGATAGGGACGGGATGGTTATCCTCTTTTCTGGGTCTCCTGTTCTGTCTTCCCCGGCTTTATCCTATAGATCAGGGGACGACCGGAGGGAGTCGAGAACACAGGCGATCGGAGATCTCCTGAGCAGGCAAATGTTCCATTTGCCATGGATGGAAAATCGAAGATTTTCCTGTGCGTGCACATCTTCGATGTGCAGCGGGTCGAAGATCTTCGCTGTCCAGGGGCTGCGAACGAAGTGAACTAGAGAAGACGAAGTCTTCGAGAAACGAGCGTAGCGAGTTTGAGAATACAGGATATCGGAGATATCCTGTTCGGGCAGATCTCTGATCTGCCACGGGTCGAAGACCTTCGAGCAGTCCCCCGGCGAAGGGTTTTGGGGAAGGCGATAGATCGGCACTCCTCCGGGGGGTTTCACCCCCCGGCCCCCCCAACATTACGATAGAGGGGGAATGGCAGCCATATTCGATATGCAGGGTTCATCCTTCCCCCGTCCTATCCTAAGATCGGGGTCCGGGAAAACGAGCGTAGCGAGTTCAAGAAAATCTTTGATTTTCGAGTGACGACCTGAGGGAATCAAGAAGACCGATAGGTCTTCGCTGGACGAGCGATAGTGCGTCGTCCCCCGGCATAGTGTTTAGGGGGAAGGCGGTGGATCCGATCAAACGCCTCTCTCCTCAAGGACCCCCAGAGCAACCGCCGCCGCCGTCCTCTTCGCTTCGGCCTTGCTCCTGCCGGTGCCCGGGGCCGAGAAGAGGCCGGGGACGGTGACAGCACAGACAAAGGTCGGGGCATGGTCGGGTCCCTGCCGGTCGAGGATGAGATACTCGGGCAGGGCACCGGCCTGGTCACCCTGGACGCGTTCCTGGAGTCTGCCGATGGTGTTCTCGCCGGTGTCGAAGTGGAGGATGTCGTCGGCGACGAGGCCGAGCACGATCTCCCGCGTCCTGTCCAGCCCCACGTGGAGGTACAGGGCGCAGATGAAGGCCTCGAAGACATCGGCAATGATCGAGGTCGTGAGGGCCTGGCCTGTGCCGAGGAGGATCAGCTTCTCAAGCCCTATGCCAGTACCGGGGACGATGGTGCCGAGGTGCTCGTTCTTCACCGCCTCCATCCTCTTCGAGAGAGCGCCCTCCGAGCAGGTGAAGGTGGAGAAGAGGTACTCGGCGACAATGAAGTTGAGGACGCGGTCACCCAGGAACTCAAGGCGCTCGTAGTCGGGGCAGGGGACCTGGCCGCAGGGGTGCTCATGGGCGTAGGAGCGGTGTGTGAAAGCCCGGTCGTAGCGGGCGAGCACCTCGTCAGAGACGTCCGCAATGTTGATCTGCTGTTGTGCAAGAAAGGCGAGAAGGTCCTGTTTTCGTGTCCATTCCATCTGCTGATCACCAGGGAGGAGACGGCGGGTGCAGGCATAGCCGTCCCGCCGTGAGGGAAAAACTCTTCGTCCCTGAAGAATAGGATCCCAGTGACTATGAAGATGCTTATCGGCGGCGCATGGGTGGATGCGTCATCAGAGAGGACGATGGACGTCGTGGACCCCGCCACCTGGGAGAAGATAGACAGTGTGCCCCTTGGCGGCCCTGAAGACGGCGGTGCCGCCGTCGAGGCCGCAGGGGAGGCGCTCGCAGGGTGGGCCGAAAAGACCCCCCTCGACAGGGGGAAGGTCCTCGCACGCACCGCAGACCTCGTGCGCGGCGAGGCCGACACCCTAGCGGCGACCCTTGTCGCCGAACAGGGCAAGCCCCTCCGCGAGGCGAAGGACGAGGTGCGGGGCTTCGCCCACATCCTTGAATACTATGCCGGGCTTGCCTCTTCCCTCGTGGGAGAGACGCTGAACACCGCGGCATACGGCCGGATCATCGTCGAGAAAAGACCTCTCGGCGTCTGCGTCGGTATCGTGCCCTGGAACATGCCGGTGATCATCGCGGGCTGGAAGATCGGCCCCGCCCTCCTCGCCGGCAACACCGTCGTGCTCAAACCGGCGAGCACCACGCCTCTCACGACCCTCGCCATCGGCGACCTCTTCTGCCGGGCAGGACTCCCGGCCGGTGCCCTCAACATTGTCACAGGTCCGGGGGAGACCCTCGGCGAGGCACTGGTCACCCACCCCGACGTCAGGAAAGTCTCCTTCACCGGTGAGATCGGCACGGGCAGGCATGTGGCCGAGACCGCCGCCCAGACGATGAAGCACGTCACCCTGGAACTCGGCGGGAGCGACCCCATGATCGTCTGCGACGACGCCGACCTCGAGGCCGCGGCCGCAGGTGCGGTCGCCGGCCGGTTCTACAACTGCGGGCAGACCTGCACGGCGGTGAAAAGACTCTATGTCTTCTCCCGTGTCGCCGACCGCTTCAGGGCCCTCCTCACAAAGAAGACCGAGGAGATCAAAGTCGGGAACGGCATGGAGGCAGGCGTCAGGATGGGGCCGTTGAACAATGCCGCAGGTCAGGAAAGGATGCGGCAGGTGGTCGAAGAGATAGAGGGGGACGGCCGCGTCCTCACCGGAGGGAAGGTGCCGCAGGGAAAGGGATTCTTCTTCGAACCGACCGTCGTCACCGGTCTTGCACCCGACGCACTCCCCCTCCGCGAGGAAGTCTTTGGCCCCGTCCTCCCGGTCGTCGAGGTGGAGGACCTTGACGAAGCGCTTCATGAGGCGAACAGCACAAAGTACGGTCTCGGTGCATCCATCTGGACAAATAGCCTTGCCCGTGCCGAGAGGGGGTGCAGGGACCTGGAGGCCGGCATCGTCTGGGTGAACCAGCACCTCAAGATCCCACCCGAGGCGCCGTTTGGCGGGACGAAGTGGAGCGGTATCGGGCGGGAAAACGGTCGTGCCGCACTGGAAAGATATACCGAGGAAAGATCAATTCTGATCAGGACATAAAAGGGCAGGGCGAACCCGGGAACCCTTTTTCCTCCTCCCTGACCGGAGGATCGTGTATGAGAAGATGAAGGAAGTGGGGGGGAGGGCGCTTCAGTCCCTGAAGAGCACGTGGGTGGTCATCGACTCTGCACCGAAGAACTTCTTGCAGAACTCTCCCATCTGTTTCGGGCCGTATTCCTTGCAGGAGAAGATGTCGAGATAGGCGGCGTTGGTCTCGTTGGCGAAGTGGCCGGAGACAAGAGAGGTCTCGATAAGCTGCATCATGGAATAACCGGCGACCCTCTCGCACGGGCCGAAGTGGACGACGGTCGGTTCGCCGAAACGCTTCATGTCGATGAGGTCGCAGAGTTCTACGATGAACTGCTTGATCTTGTCGGCGTCTCTGATGGTCGCCGGGTTGCAGTTCTTCAGGTCGACACTCGTGTACAGGCCCCAGGACCCCTGCTCCTTGAACTTCTTGATGATCTCGTCATCTGAGAGGGTGTCCCAGTAGTTCACGGTCTCGTTCAATGTGAGCATGTCAGGCTGGTTACGAATTTCAGTTGTACTCATATCTATCACGATCCCCTCCGGAGAGTTCCCAGGAGGCTATGATGTAATAACAACACCAATTGAAGATTTAAAAATTTCTATCACGATACCTTGGAGGGATCATGATAAAATGGGCAAATCAGGGGACAAAATAGTAATTAATGGCCAAAAAAATGTTATTTTTGAAATAGGTGACGATATCATGCCCAAATTCATTTAGGCCTAGTTTGCGCTGCTTTTGATCTCCCTGTACACAGCAAAGCACGCTCAGGGCCCGGATCTGTTTTGCGCTCTAGAATTAGCCAGATTTCCATTTGGCGCGCCCATACCTCCAGAAAAAATGATTTGAATGGTTTAATTGGGCAAAATGCAACCAATTCAGATTTAATTTGACATTTCAAGTTTACATAAAGAACAATCTGGAATAATAGGGGAGATTTTGTCATTATCCCGGGAAAAATGGAAAATCACAGCACATGGCCGGATGCGACATGAAAAATAAATGTAAAATAATGGGGGCTCAGGTGGACATCACTGCCCATCGGCACCACTGCGGGCGTGCCGATGCGGCAGTTTTTCCAGTTCAGGAGCCGGGCCGACCGCGGCCACATACCGCGCCACGGCCTGCGGTGCACCGTCGAGAAGACGGCGAATGGTATTATAGACACTTGGCCGGGCGGCGGGATCGACCGAACGCATGACCCCGAGAAGGACGGCGACAAGGGGGGCCTGGTGCTCATCGCCCATCCTGTCGAGGGCGCCGAAGACCTCCAGGGCGCTGACGGTGTTGTACTCGTTGATCCCGGCAATGCGCTCCAGCGCCCCGGCAAGGTACTCCCTCCCGGCCGGTGTCTCCAGGGCGACCATCCTGTTGCGGGCGAACCTCCCGTAGAGGGCCCTCTGGTCGTTGCTCTGCTCGATCCTGAAGGACGGCGACGCCTCCACCCGCCGCACAAGGTCGATGACGTCGGGCGCCGTGACACCGGCGACGACGGCAAGGAACATCTCCCATGAGATGAGGTCGGCGCGGGACTCCTCCTCAAAAGTATCGAGCATGGCCATGCGGTCGGGCGCCGACGAGTCCATGTAGGCCGCAAAGGCGGCAAGACGTTCTGTGGCGCAGGCGGCTCCATCAAACTGCTCCCTCACCAGGGCGTGCACCGCGGGGGTGTCGAGGGATGCGAGGAGACCGAGGGCCACATTCTTCACCTGCCGCGCTTTGATCGCGGCCGGACTCCTGTCTGCAGGCGCCGTCGCATACCGCCTGTACAGCGCCTGCAGGACATCCTCGTGTCCGGAGGCAATGCCCCTCAGGAGACGCTCACGGGCATCGTGGAGGGCGGTGTAGCGGTGGGCGTAGCGGGGGTCGTCGACAGACTCGAAGATGGTCAGGAAGTCCCCGCCGACCGCGGCCATCAGGGAGTCGTCGGAGAGGAGGTCGGTATAGAGGTCGCAGAAAGAGGGTGAGGGGACCGCACCGGGGTCGTCAAGGAGTCTGACCATCTCCGCTTCCGCAAGGCTCTGGAATGCGCAGAACCTCCCGATCATGTCGGGGTCGTGCCGCACCCGGAGACAGAGTTCTTCCGGCGTCGCGCCGTCGATAAGTTTCCCGTAGAAGGAGTAGCCGCGGTTTGCCGCGACGAAGGCCGGCCTCTCCACACCGGTGAAGACGACCACCTCATGACGGCCTGTGAGCATGTGCGTCGCCCCCGCGATCTTGTGGCCCTCCCTGTCCATCAGGGCGACCACGCAGGGGAACTCCCAGGGTTCCATACCTTCCGGCGTCTCCTGGTCAAAGGTGAGGGTGCAGGTGCGGGAGGCGGGGTCGTAGGAGTGCGCCATCCGCACCGTCGGATACCCGGTCTGCTTCAGCCAGAGGTGCGCCATGCGTGCAAAACTCCTCCCTGCAACCTCCTCCATCGCATCGAGCCAGTCTTGCCCGGACGCGTTGCCGTGGGCAAACCGCCGGTGATAGAGGTCGAGGCCGCGGGCAAAGGCCTCCTTCCCCATGACCGTCTCGACCATCCTGACAAACTCGGGGGCCTTGACATAGGTGACGCCGTTGATCAGTTCGTTCGGGTCGTTGAACCCGTCGGGCTCGATCGGCATCGAGGCCGCACCGGCGTCGAGGGCAAAGGTCCCGAACTCCGGGTCGATGAGGTCGATGACGCTCTGGAGGCGGGCGTACTCCTCGCCGAAGAGGAAGGCGAAGTGTGCGTTCTCCACGTGGACGGTCACCGCCTCGTTGAGCCAGAGTTCGAAGGGGCTCCTGCCGGTGACCTCGGACCCGTTCAGGTTGTGGTAGTACTCGTGGACTTTCACCCTGACCATATACTCGTAGGCCCGGTCGGTCGTCTGCCTGGACGGCATGATCCTGTTCGCCGTGATCGTGGTGTTGCCGACATTCTCCATGCCGCCGTAGTCCGAGTTCTGCATCGCGATCTCGCGGTAGACCGTGCCGGTGTAGGCATAGCCCGGCATGATCTCCCGGACCATCCGGGCGAGGTCGGCACGGAGGGACCGGACCCGTCCGTCGTCACCGGCCTCCTTCGCCCAGTCGCGTTCATGGCAGAGTGTCCAGAGGTCGCGGCGGAGGGCGGCGTGGGTGTACCGGTCTGGGCCGGTGAAGAGATAGACCCAGAGGACGCCGTCGGCAAGCACCTCCAGGGAGGCATGGGCGGCAGAGGGGTCGGCGCCCGGCGGGGTGAGCAGTTCGAGCGTGAAGGTCCGGCCGTCCGGGTACTCGAACTGGCGCGAGAAGGTGGCGTACGTCCCGACGCCCAGGAAGAAGAGGTACGGCGCCATCGGTGTCGTCGTGTTGTCGTAGGTGACGACGCTCCTGCCGTCGCCCGTCGGCTTCCTCCCGGAAAGGGCGTCGCCATTGGATATGATGTTTGTATAGCGGTCGTCTGCTATGACTGTCGTCGTGTAGGTGCACTTCGCCGTCATGTCGTCGAAGCAGGGGACAAGCCTCTGGAAACCCCATTGCTGGCACTGGGTGATCTGGGTCGGCGGCGCCCCGGCAGGGGTTTCGTCGTAGTACAGACCCTCAAGAAGCGTCCTCGACGGCCTGCAGCGTGTCTTTGTGAGGAGATGGAGGTCGGTGCCAGGGCCGACGGGGTCGTCAAAGGAGAAGACGAGGAGGTGGCGGTCACGGTCATACGTGACGCAGGTCTCTGCCTCCTCGCAGGATGCGGCGAGGACCTCAAGGTCGCGGGCATTGAGTTCGAGGCGGTCCACAGACCGGCCGCACACCCGCACGTGCATGCGCGAGGAGACGTCGGTGACGTCGTCATGGACGGAGAAGGTCAGGTCCATGTGGACGACATCGACGGGCAGTTCTCCGAAATCTTCAGGATAATAGGTAAAAATACGCGTCATCGGGCTCGAAAAAAGATGGGTGGGGGAAGGGGATTACTGTTCCGACAGGAGGCCCTGCACAAGGGACCTCACCCGGCCAAGGGGGACACTCCGGTCTGTCAGGACGCAGAGGATACTCTCGCCATCGGGTACAGCGCAGAAATGGCCCGCCGGGGTCTCTAGGAAAAAGTACCGGAGGCTTCCTGCGCCTACGGAACCGATGAGGGAATCCGACTCCCAGAGAGAGGCCGCAATATCTGCACAGGCAAGACCGTCCGGACAGGTCCCTGCAAGAACCTCCATCTCCTCCTCGGTGCACCGCGCCGCCAGGATGATGCCATCCATCTCCGCAAGGAGAGAGAGGGAGGCGGGCGGTTCAGTCACTTCATCCTGCGGAAGATCCGCACCGTCCGCACCGTCCGCACCATCCGCAACGACATTCTCTTCTTCGTTGTCATGGACGGGCACGCCCTCTGCCCGGCACCAGGCGACAGCGGCAGCGAACTCCTCGTCGGTGTACTTGCAGAGAGTCAGTTCGATGACTTCCATGGAGGAGAGATATTCACGCGCTGCGTTTCCCCTCAGGGTGATGTCACCATACCTGAAATAGTATGCAGTTGCGTCCCCCCTCCTGATCAGGACAAAACCCCTGCCGTCCCTGACAGCGACCTTCACCGCTCCGAGAAAGCGTACCGTATGGGAGTACACCCAGGACAGGGGGGCCTGCATCGTTCCAAGACTGGTTCCACCAGGCAGATTATCGGTCATAGCACAGAGTTGATAAGGTCACGGTTTTTCTTCATCTCATATCTGACACGCCCGGCATTTGCGCCGGGTTCGAGGAGCACCAGCAGCACCGACCCGTTCCCGAGAGGCGTGGCAAGGATATTCCCGCCGTCTGCTTCGAGCAATGCGTCCTCATAACCGTCGGCACCGATCCCCGCAGAAAGGCGTTCCCAGACGTCCCGCGCCGCGGGGACGAGCGATGCCGCCGTCCCCCAGTCTGCGGTCCCGGTTTCGCCCAGGATCTCCCCGTCGGGTCCCGCGACGCAGGCGGCAAAGGCCCCGGCAACGAGCAGTTTGCTCAGGGTAAAGTCAATGAGCAGAGTACCTCCCTCCATGTATTATATTGTCATCGCAGGGAAAGAATCCTCTCCCTTACCCGACCGGCGACCTCTTTTCCGAGAGTCTGACCGATCGCCCCGGCACAGGCATCGGCCAGTGCCGGGAGGTCGTCCAGGGTCAGCAGGTCAGGGCTTTTTCCAAGGCTCTTCTTCGTACAGCGCTGGAGGAAGACCCCGGCAGAGTAACCGAGTTCCTCCTTCAGCACCATTGTGACGGCGTCGCAGAGCCGCATAGCCAACCCTCGTTCACTTGCCGTCTTCGCGCGAGAGCGCGTCAAGGATCTTGTACGAGTTGATCATCCTGTTGAATGAGGCAGCAAGGTCGCCGATCTCGTCGTTGGTCATGACCTTCACCTCGGAGTTCCGCAGGTCGCCCATGGAGACGCTCCTCGCCACCTCGGAGAGCTGGGTGATGGGGCTCGTGATGCTTGTCGCAAGGAAGAAACTCCACATCACCACAAGGCCGAGGGTCACGAGAGTGAGGAGAAATACCGTCCCGGGCAGACCGATGGCTGCCACGATACCCTCTGTGTCCCCCATTGACATGAGGCCGATGAGTGCGATCGGGATCACCGCCACAAAGAGCATGCTCACGAAGAGTTTGTAGAAGATCGGGATCTGGAGGGTGACGCTCCGCCCCGTTGTGCCGGACTTGATCGAGCCGTCCATGATCAGATATTTACGGGCCCATAATTTAAATATATCCTTTTTTGATTCAACGAATAATTTACCAAATTACAAATTAATAATTATTTGCCGGGAAGATCAGAGTGCCACGGAGCGTTATCAGGAAAATACAACACAGAAAAAAAGGAAAACTGAGGATTATTCTTCCAGGGCCGTTGATGCAGGATGAGCAGACGGGCGCCCCATCAGGGCGAGCACAGCGGGCATAACAATAATCGCACCGATCAGGGAGAAGCCCACCGTGATCACGGTGACGACACCGAAGTTCTGGACGATATTAAAGGTCGAGAGGATGAGAGCCGAGAAGCCGAAGACGGTGGTCATGCCGGAGACGGTGATCGCTGTCCCGATCCGGGAGACACTCTGGTGGATCGCATCATAAAGTTCACGCCCTTTCTCCCGCTCCTCATAGAACCTCTCCATGATCAGGACGGTGTACTCCGAGGCGACGCCGATTGTCATCGATCCCAGACAGGCAGTCAGCGGCGTGTAATCGATCCCGAGAGCGTACATGATCAACCCGTTCCAGCCTATGATCATGACGATCGGGACCAGCGGCGACGCCGCCTTCCCGATCTTCCGGTACACGAGGAGGAGGAAGGCCAGGATCAGGCCGAAGCCAAGGACGGTCATCTGCGTCTTCCCCTTCTCGATGTCGTCCATCAGAGTCGTGAACAACTCCAGACTGCCTGTCGGGTCGGCGACGATCCCGGCAGGGGGTTTCTCCCAGGCAATATCCTGCCGTACTTTCGTGATCAGGCCCTTTGCCTGTTCCATCTCCATGTCGGTGAGGGAGAACTGGACGACCGTTTCCATGTTGCCGGAGAGATACTTCTTCTTTGTCTCCTCAGGGATCCTGTCGAGAACCTCCCGCACCCCGGCATCTGTCTGCGGCATGACCCCCTTGTTGTAGCGCAAAATTTCGGTGACGATGCTTGTCGCCCCGGTGACATCGGCGTTTTCCTCCACTTCATAGGCCGAGAACCCCTGTATCCACCGCAAACTCTCAAGGGAGGTGACGTCGTCGCCCCTGATATAGACAGGGAGCGTCTGGGTCGAACCCATGGTCCGCGTGATCTTCTTCAGGTCCACGACAGCGGGCATGTCCGAGGGGACGAAGGTCTGCTCGTCGGTGCTGATCCTGATCTCGTTGTCCATCTCGACACCGATTATGGCGACAAGACCGAGGATGAGGAGTATGGGAACGGGGTTCTTTGCGATCTTCACCGCAAGGTTTCCGAGGAACTGGTTGTACGCCTCCATCGCCCCGCCATTGGCGGCACTTTCCTCTTTCTTCGGCCGATATTTTATAAGGACGCCGAATGTCGGGACGGCGATGAGAGCGGCAAGATAGCACATCACCACACCGATGACACAGACAATCCCGAAACTCCGCACCATGGGGACGGGCGAGATCCCCATCGCGATAAAGCCCATGGAAGTCGAGAGCATCGCATACAGGACGGAGGGCCCGGCCTTCGTGATCGTCGTGACCACAGACTCGTCGATGGGGGCGCGGCGCCGCTCCTCCTCGAAACGGGAATGGAACTGGATCGCGTAGTCAATGCCGATACCGATGAGTACCGGGAAGGCACCGATGGTCGCCATATTGATGTGGATCCCGGCAAGCCCCATCAGCCCGAAGGTGAAGATGAGACCGGTGGCCACGACCGCCACCGGGAGGAGGCGGTACCTGACATGGGAGAAGAGGAGGCCAACGGCAAGGACCATGAGGAGCATCGCCGCCCCGATGAGGACACCCATCGAGGTGCCCATCTCCTGTTTCATCTGCTGGGCAAAGGCCGGGTCGCCGCTGACCGTCACCTGGACACCAGGCGGGGGACCGGAGATCGCCACGACCGAGGCGATGGAATTGAGCACGTTCTCCCTGACTTCGGAGGAAACGCCGGGTTCGAGGGTGACGATCCCGATGGTCATCATATTCGAGGGGACGTAGCGCTCCAGGGTCTCGGGCGGGACAAGCGCCTTCGCCCTCTGCACCTCCGCGGCAGACGTCGGTAGTTTGCCGCCGTTCACCTGCCTGACAAGGTCGACGATGCTCCGGGTCGAGTCGACGTAACGCTCGTCGGCGATGTCCGCCTGGACCCTGTCCAGATAGGCGAGCACGTCGGGGTTGAGAACGTTGTCGGTCTCGACAAGGAGCATGATGCTGTCAGACATGAACGAGTCGGCATATTTGTCGAAGAGCATCCCGCGGGTGGTGGTCTTGTCCATATAGGTATCAGACCCGGTCTCCATCGTGATGAGGCCCGTGCCGTAGAAAGCCACGAGCAATGCGGCGACGAAGAGACCGGCGACCGCCGCAGGGTGCCTGACGACCGCATCTGCAATACTCTTGTAGGGGGATTTCACACCGCAACCTCCGCGATCCTGTAATTGCTCTATGGTGCAGATATATCATCTGTTGCGGCCATGACAACAAAAGGAGGGAGACACGGGGGGGCCCGGAGAATTTCTGGTCTGAACGCCTGTGCGGGGCGACTACGCCCCCGGTCACTCGAAAACCTTCGGTTCACGGGAAATGCAAAGCATTTTCCTTCACCGGGGATCTTCGATTTCCGGTGTTCTCATGCTCGCTTGCGCTCGCACCCCCTCAGGATAGGGACGGGATGGCTATATCCCTCCTCAGGGTCTCCGTTCCGTCTTCTCGAGTCCTATCCTGATTATGGGATCCGGAGGAACGACCGGGGAGAGTCAAGAACAGAGAGAACCAAAGATTCTCTGAGAAGACGAAGTCTTCGTGGTAGTCCCCGGCAGAGAGTGTGGGGAAGGCAGATGGATCAGCACTTCACGTCATAGGAGCCGGTGGGGATACATCGATCCGGTCCTGAGGGTCCTCCAGAGCGGAGCACCCCTCAACTCCACCTCGTCCCGCTTTTCAGGAAATAGTCCTCGTAGTCCTTGTAGGCCATGATATATTCGGCATGGGGCCAGATGAGAGGGTAGACCACATAGGCAAAACCCTCGGCCCACTTCGGGTGGTCCTTGATCCCGTCGATCATCACCATCTTGTCGTCCCGCAGGATGCCGGAGGAGCGGAAGAGGTCGACCCATTCCTCGAAGCGCGCGATTGTCGAGATGTGCTCGGGAAACATATAATCGTGGGCGATGTCCAGGACCCAGCCGAGGTACACCTCGGCCCTGTCATAGTCGCCGATACGGATGAAGTGCCGCGCCAGCTGGCAGGTGAAGTGCGGCCAGGGTCCGTAGCCCCCGTTGTTGCGGTCCCATGACTCCGGGTAACGGTTGAGGCCGCCGAGTTCATGGTCCCAGAGTGCGGCGTCCAGTTTCCGGACCGTGTTGATCACCCGGAGGTCGCGGTCCTTCAACAACCCGAAATAGGCCGGGGCGTACTCGGCCACATCAGGCTCGGAGATCACCGAGGCGAATGGATCGTAGCCGAGGGGCTTGCTCCCCTTCTCCTTGATCCGGATCGCCTTCACAAAGGTGCGCCTCCTCGCACTGTACAGGCAGCGGAGGATGCTCTGCTTGATCAGTTCGGCCTGCCGGGCCCAGTCCCCGACCTCCTTCCCGAGGTGCTCCCCCATCTTCACTGCTTCGAGGATGCCCGCACAGCAGGCCGAGTTCGCATAGATCTCAAACCCGTGCTCGTAGGCAGGGTACTCATGGATGCTGTTGATTGTGTGGACCAGGTGGATCTCGTCGTTCTTGTTCCGCAGGATGAAGGTGACCGCATCGACCACGTTCTTCCAGAACTCTTCGGCGATATCATACCCGTGGAGCTCAGAATATTTGCCGAGCGCATAGAGGGCGACACCGTTGCAGTCGATCTGGAGTTCCTTGTAACTGGTGTCCATGCCGTCCACATTGCACCGCTGGGGAAACTCGCCCGTCGGTTTCTGGGCCGCAAGAATGAACCTCAGGGCCCTCCTGCTCTCCTCGACAAGGCCGGCCCGCAACGCCCCCAGCGTGACGATCGAGTGGTCCCGCACATAGATGAAGGGATAGCGCGTGCCCGGCGGACTGGCGTAAAAACCACCGTTTGCATGCTGGTTCCTCTTTATGACCTCGAGGCTCGACTGGTACAGCTTCCCGGCTTCCTGCAGGTTCATACGCCACCATCACTGGAACTTGAAAATACAGGCCACCTTCTTCATCATCTCGTCCACTTCAGCCCTCCCGAGACCTGCATTGACGATGGCGTCGTCGTTGTAGACGGTCGCCCCCGCGGGATTGGCATCGCTTGCAAGGTGGAGCGAGGCCTTCTTGCCGGCCATCTCGGCACGTTTCGCCCTGATCCGGTGGTGAAAGAGGCAGAAGATATTGGAGACTGCAAGGCTCCTCCGCATCTCGATAAGCACCTTGAACTCCTCAGGTTCTTCGCCAAACTCCTCGACGAACGCCTGGACAACGCTGAAAAACGGGCAGATGTGGAGGACGTTCACCCCCCCCATGGGGTCCCCTTCGAGGCCCGGACCTTCCCGCTCGCCGAGGGCAGAGGCTATGGCTTCTATCCAGGCAATCGTCTTTTCAGGCCCCTGCGACCTGACACTCTCGACGATTGCCAGAAGAAACGACATCACCAGAACTTCTTTCACATCCATCACGACACCCCGGAGCGCACCCCCGTACTATTGCCGCGAGTTTATATTTTTTCCAGTATCTGGATGACAGCCCTGTTCCATCCATCAGGGCCGACACCATCGGCATGCACCACCTCACGGTCCGTCTCTTCATACGACCCGTCGGGTTTCTGCACCAGGACCGCAACGTCTACCGCCGCAAGCATGGGGAGATCATTTTTGCTGTCGCCAAGGCCGACTGTCGTCACCGTCCCGTACTCCTCCCTGAAGAGGTCGGCAAGGAGAGAGACGGCCCTGCCCTTGTCATTGTCACCGGTCAGGTGAAAGTACCGGCCGCCCCACGTGGACCTGAGGCCCAGGGCCTCGATCTCCGCAAGGACCCTATCGACACAGGCGGGGTCAGGGACGACAAAAGGTTCGTCGTACTCCCGCATCCTGGCCAGGCGGGCCGATGCACGGTCCAATCCGGCATCCCGGGCAACCTCCTCGACTGACATGTCCCCGAAGCCGATGACGGCGCACCCGGTCTTCGACCTGATATCTCCGAGGGCCGCCCGCAGATGGTCGTAGGGCGTGCCGAGTTCGATCACCAGGTAGTCCCCACAATCCCGGCCGACAGGCACGGTGAAATAGCCGCGGGGGATGAAGACCGCCCCCCCGTTCTCGCTGATGAAGGGATCGGCATTACCAATTTTTTCCCTGACGGCCTCGATCTCGGCCCTTGTCTTGCTCGTGCAGATGACGAGAGGGTACCTCTTCTGCGAGAGGAGACGGAGGGCCGGCGCGGCGTCGGCAAAGGAATAGGTGTCGTGGTCCAGGAGTGTCCCGTCCAGATCGGTGAATATGATGTGGATGCTCTCCACCTCCGGCCTCTACTCCTTGATGATATTCTCGTCCTCGATGATCGTCCTGATCAACTTGTGCCTGAGCCGCGGTATGGCCGAACTTGCCCTCAGCCAGTCAGGGATCTGCGCATGTGCAGGCGATACCAGGTAGTCGCTTCCAGCCTCCACGATGACTCTCTCAAAACGGTCGATGTAGTGCTCCTCTTCGTGCCGGTTGTACCGGATCTGGTTGCAGATCGCATCGGTGTGGTACTGTCGCAGGCGGTCCTGGGCCGTCCTCCGATAGAGTACCCTGAGGCTGGTGAGAAATGCCGGCGAGATCTCGTGACCGTCGACCTCGGTCAGCGCCCGCAGGAGGGTGACCAGGATGTCCCCTGCCATCTTCAGCAGTCCTTCGGTCCTGCTGGCGCCGATCAGTTTGTGCTTGTGGTCGTAATAGCCGAGGTCGGTCTGGCAGATCCGTTTCTTTACCACCGACCTGTACACTTCATAGAGGGTGCCGATCTCAAGCCCCCAGTCCATGGGGACCCTGATATTCAGGGCTAGATCAGACGTAAGGGCGACCTCACCGGCGAGAGGGTACCGGAAACTGCGCAGGTACCGCAGGATGTCAGACTGATGACCGGTTTTTACCTGGAGGGAATCGATCAGGGGGTGGAGAAAGAGGCGCGTCACCCTGCCGTAGAAGGTGGCGCGGCCGTCGCCCAGGCGGGCATAATATCCTTTGTTGAAGAAGTAGTCAAGGTCGGGGTCCACAAGGGGGAAGGCGAGTTTCATCGGGATCTCGCAGGAATAATTCAGGATGTCGGCGTCGTGCATGACGATAGCATAGGCGTCCACCGAGGCGGCCCCGAGGGCGAGCCATGTGTCCCGTCCCTTGCCCTGGAGACCGAGTTCAATCCCTTCTTTCCCGAGGTCGCCGATGATCGCCTCGATGCCCGGACTGTTGCACCACATGACCCGGTGAGGCAGTTCCAGCGAGTCGAAGAAATGTGTCGCGGACCTGAACTCTTCCTCAGACCGGGCGTAGAGTGCCACGAGCACACTGTTCAGGAACGTCGCCTTGTTCAGTTCGGCGACGATGCCAGGCAAAGCACCATGACTGAGGTCGCTGTAGGCCAGAGGCAGCACCAGGTTGATCGGCCTCTCCTCCTTGAGGTCTTCGAGAAACCTCAGGGTTCTCGACTTCTCATACCCGAAATCATGGATCGTCGTGATCGGCCCCTGGTCAAAGTCCATCGAAAACCCCCGTTAACGCCGTCCAGACCGGCGTCATCCTGCCGGGTATATCACAATTTTTATATTTATATCCTCCCCCACACCGGGGCCGGGAGGAAAGACGGCGAATGAAACAACAGAAGAAAAAATGGCAATCAAATGTCCAGCACGCTGAGAAAAATGAATGCGAGGGAAGGGATTCGAACCCTCGAATGCCTGCGCAACAGGACCCTGAATCCTGCGCCGTTGACCTGGCTTGGCTACCCTCGCGCTCATTACTGTTCTCACTCAACCAAAATAAAGATATGCCTCACTCCGGCCTTCCGGTCCCCTCCCGGAGGCAGGATCTGGAGGAGAGAGGAAAGATCACGCAGGAGAGGGTCGGAGTGGTACAGACTCCGCTTCCTGCCAGTTGAAAAAACCGTCAAATTCTTCTCCAATGTCGGGAGGGTGCTTCATATCATAAATATTTCCAGTTAGTATTATAGTGCCGGCGGATGCACACATATATTAATGGATGATTCAAGGTACGAGTCACTGAAGATCGAAAATATCGTCGCATCCGGGGTCATCGCCGATTCAATCGATCTCGGCGAGGTTTCCAAAAAAGTCAAGAACTGTGAACTGAACACGAAGCGCTTCCCCGGCGCAGTCTACCGGATCGAAAAACCGAAGATCGCCTCCCTCATTTTCTCCTCAGGCAAGGTCGTCCTCACCGGGATCCGGAACAAGCCGGATCTCTACAAAGGCCTCAATATTATTGTCCAGTCCCTCAAGGAGGCGGGGGTCGACACCTACGACGAACCGAGGGTAGGGATCACCAATATCGTCTGTTCATATGATATCGGGCGGTACATCAACCTCAATAAAGTCGTGATCACCCTCAACCTGGAGAATATCGAGTACGAACCCGAGCAGTTCCCCGGCCTTGTCTACCGGATCAAGGACCCGAAGATTGTGGCTCTCCTCTTCTCCTCTGGCAAGATCATCCTCACCGGCGGGAAGAACCTCGAGGACATCAAGCGTGGCCTCGACTTCCTCGAACAGAAACTCGAAAGCATCATGTGATTGATGGTGCCGGTTCTGTAAAATTCCCATTTTTTTGGTGGTGCAGGGGGGATGACTTTTCATTCTGTCATGCCCGCCTGCGCATGCAGCGTGAAAAGATACGGTTTTATCGGTTCTCTCTGGCCTTCCCTGCTCAGGACCGGGTGCAGGATGGCAATAATCACGCTCTTCGGGACTCGGTTCTTTTTTCCCCCCACCCAATCCTGAGCGGGGTGCGAGCGATAGCGAGCATGAGAAAGCAGAAAATCGGGCTTTGTAGAATCCCTCATAGATGGATCGGTGTATCCCTTATCCCATGGGGAGATATGTAGGATCTACCGCCTTCCTCACAATCTAACCGGGGGACTACAGCGAAGGTCTTCGACCTTCTCGACTCCCTTCGGTCGTCGGCGAAGACCTACCGGTCTTCTTGAACTCGCT
>NZ_CALFSA010000241.1 GCF_937919355.1 uncultured Methanofollis sp.
GCACCGCCAGCAGTGGCCGTACCTGTGGGTGATCGTCCCCTGGTGGAGGAGGTGGCGGCCGAGGGCGTCGAGCACCTTCTGGTTCGTCGCTGCGTCCTTGACATAGAGGCCCTCGAAGACGCCGGCCTTCTTCGTGAACGTGCCTGTGCCGTCGACAGGGCAGAGGATGGGGAGGTTCTCCCTGATCCCGGTGAGGTAGTCGTCCCACCCGTGGCCGGGGGCCGTGTGCACGAGACCGGTGTTCTCCAGGGCGACATAGTCGGCGAGGACGACGCGGTGCGCGATCTCCTTCTGGACCGGGACGAACTCCGCGAGGGGCGACTCGTATTCCATGCCTGCAAGTCCGGTGCCGGGCACGGTGCGGATGATGTCGAAACTCTGGTACCGCCCCTTCTTGAGCACCTCCTTTACAAGGGCCTCGGCCATCCAGAGGTGCTCCTCGGCGCCGTCCTTCCGGGCGCGGACGAGGGCGTAGGTGATCTCGGGGTTGGCGGCGACGGCGACGTTCGCGGGAAGCGTCCAGGGTGTCGTCGTCCAGATGACAAGGTACTCGTCTTTTTGCCCTTTCACCGGGAACTTCACGTAGATCGAGGGGTCTGTGGCGTCGTCATACTCGACCTCGGAGTCGGCGATCGCGGTCTCGCAGCGCGGGCACCAGTTCACGACGCGGGAGCCCTTCTCCAGCATCCCGTTCTTCTCGGCCTCTTTCAGGGTCCACCAGGCCGCCTCGATGTACTCCTTCTTCAGGGTCTGGTAGGGTTCGTCGAAGTCGAGCCAGATACCCAGTTCCCTGAACTGGTCTGACATCTCGCCCATCTTGGTGATGGCGTACGTCCGGCAGCTCTCGATGAAACGGTCGATCCCGAAGGTCTCGATGTCCTTCTTGGAGGCGAAGCCGAGTTCGTGCTCAACCTGCACTTCGATGGGCAGGCCGTGCATGTCGTAGCCGGCACGCTCAATGACGTTCATCCCGCACATCCTGTGGTGGCGGAGGACGGCGTCCTTCAGGATCTTGTTCCATGCCGTGCCCAGGTGGATGTGGCCGGTGGTGTACGGCGGGCCGTCCACGAAGAAGAACTGTTTCCCTGAGCGCCGCAGGTCCTTTACCGCATGGTAGGTGTCGTTGGCCCGCCAGAACTCCCTGGCCGAGGCCTCGACAGCCTTCGCATCATAACTGCTGGTGACTTCCTTCACCTCTATCCCTCAACTCGCCCCGGAGGGCGTGATCATATCTGATATGATGGGTCCCCCCGCTCAAAGTATTTTTTCAATGTATCCGTCACATCCTTCTCCCTGTCTGCCGACCTCTTCGTCATGCAGATCGCAGTCATCGGTACCGGGACTCCCTCTCCCGCCGAATCCGCCGCGGCGGAGACGGTCGGCGCTCTCCTTGCGGACGGGGGTGCCGTCCTCCTCTGCGGCGGCCTTGGGGGTGTGATGGAAGCGGTGTGCCGGGGAGCGAAGGCGCACGGCGGGACGACGGTCGGGATCATCCCCGGCACGGAAGGGGAGAACCCGTACGTCGGGGTCGTCGTCAGGAGCAACATGGGCGAGGTGCGGAACGCTCTCATCGTCGCCTCGGCCGACGCCGTCGTCGCGGTCGGCGGCGGTTACGGCACCCTCTCCGAGATCGCCCTTGCATTGAAGATGAAAAAAGAGGTCTTCGGGGTGGGCACCTGGACGATCGACGGGGTCGTCCCCTGCGCCGCGCCCGAAGACGCGGTGCTCAGGGCAGTCTCCGCCGCACGCCGGTCTCGGCCGTCCGGTAACCGCCCATCTCCTGAAGGGTCTTCTTGAAGGTCTCCGAGGAGACCGCGTCCGCGACCGCCGCCACCCGCGGGTCGTCGAGGGCGTCGGCATGCATCACCAGTTCGTAGCGCTCGGTCGCCACCGGCGTGAAGACGAGGTCGAGGGCCTTCGCCGCCGAGTACACCCCCATGCCGCAGTCGGCCTCCCCCGACCTGACGGCCAGGGCGACGCCGAGGTGCGTGGTGAACTCTCTCTCGTACCCCTGTATCCCCGAGGGATCGATCCCCGTCTCGCCGAGGATACGGTCGAAGAGGATACGCGTCCCCGACCCTTTCTGGCGGTTTGCGTAGCGCAGGACAGGGAGGTCGTCGAAGGAGACCTTTTCCCGCGAGATGAGCCCCTGCTCCCTCTCCGCCACGCAGAGGAGGACGAGGTCCTCGTCGGGGAGGTACTTCCTCAGGTACGGGAGGTTGTACTCGCCGTCCGCGCCGAGACCGCCCATCGACCCGACGTGCGTCGAGTGGATGTCCACGCCCGCCGGCCTCACAAGGTCGGCGAGACGGTCCAGGCAGGGGTCGTGGCTGCCGGTGATGAGCACCCCTTCCCCGGCCTGCCGCTGCGGCACGAGGAGGCGGGCGGTGATAGTCTCCCCGGCCTCGGCACCCTCCTTCGATGACGGGATCGTCATCAGGGCGTTCGCCCGCACCGCGGACATCTGGACGCCCGCGCCCCGCGACTGGGGCACGGCCACCCACCTCTCCCCGATCCTCCCCACGGAGAGGAGGACGAACTCGTCGGTGCCGATGTCCGAATGGAGCGTCGTCGTGAGGGTGGCGTCCACAGTCTCTGGTTCAGGGACCGGGAAACCGTACTGCCCGACGAGGGGGGTGACGATCTCCCTCAGGACCGTGTAGGCGGCAAGGGGGTAGCCCGGCAGCCCGATGACGGGCTTTCCCTCGATCTCCCCGATGATCACCGGTTTTGCCGGCTTGATCCCGACGCCGTGGACGAGCACCTCGCCGCGTTCGGCGATGAGAGAGGCGGTGAAGTCCCGCGTCCCCGCGGACGAACCCGCGGAGACGATGAGGAGGTCGTTCTCCCTGATCCCCCTCTCGATCGCCGCCCTGATCTGGTCGGGTTCGTCGGGCACGACCGGGTACCGTCTCGCCGCCACGCCGAGGGACCTGAGGTGCGCCGCCGCCATCAGGGAGTTGCTCTCCACCGCCTGCCCGGGTCCGGGCCGCGTGCCCGCGGGCACAAGTTCGCTCCCTGTCGGGACAATGCCCGCGGAGAAGGCGAGCACCTCCACCTCGGTCACGCCGTAGGCGGCGAGGGCGCCGAGTTCGTGTGGCCGGATCGCGTGGAGGGAGGGGAGGATCATCTCCGACTCGCCGATGTCCTCGCCGACAGGCCGCACATGCTGCCAGGGGGCCGCCGGTTTCCTGATCGTCCAGGTGCCCTCGCCGATCCAGACGTCCTCGATCATGACGACCGCGTCGTAATCGGTCGGCACCAGGTTGCCGGTGTTCACCCGCACGGCGTCTGTGAGGACGATCGGTCTCGTCTCCGAAGCTCCGTGTGTCTCTGCGCTCCGGACGGCGATCCCGTCCATTGCCGAGATGTGCATGCCCGGCACGGAGAAGCGGGCATAGATCGGTCCTGCGGTCACCCGCCCCGCCGCCTCGTCGAGAGGCACCGTCTCTGTCCGCGGCCGCCGTCCCCCGAACCTCTCCCTGATTATATCGAGGGCGCGTGCGAGGGAGACGAGGTCGAGGTACCTCGTCACCACAGTAGGACCTCCACCTCGTCGCCCTCCTCGAACCCCTCCCTTCCTGCAGGGACGACGACCAGGCCGTCGCTCTTCACCAGGGTGTTCAGGAGTCCGGACTTCCCGAAGACAGGCGTCGCCGTGCCGTCCTGCACGCCGACGCGGACATAGTCCTCCCGCCCCTTTGCCGAGGGGATGTTCGCGGCAAGCCGCGCCCGCACCCGGCGCACAGGGACAGGCGCCCCCGAGAGCACCGCAAAGAGGTGACTGACCACCGCCACAAGGACAACATAGGCCGACCCCGGGTGACCGGGCAACCCGATCACCGGCGTCCCCCCGATCGTCCCGATGATCGTCGGTTTTCCCGGCGAGATGGCGACCCCGTGGACGAGCACCTTCCCGAGTTCGCCGATCACCCGTGCGGTCATGTCACGCATGTCCTTCGAACTCCCGCCCGAGATGAGGACGCAGTCGCACTCGGCGACGGCCCGCTCAAGGACCGGGCGGAGGAGCGCCGGGTCGTCTCTCACGATCCCGTAGCGCACAGGTTCGCAGCCGTGCTCCCGGACGAAACCCGAGCACAGGTAGCCGTTGGCGTCCCGCACCTGTCCGGCGGCGAGGTCGGCCTCCACCGGCACCACCTCGTTTCCCGTCGAGATGATCCCGACACGCGGCAGCTTCAGCACCCTGACCGTCGCCACCCCCGCCGAGGCGAGGACTCCGAGGTCCTGCGGCGTGAGGCGCCTCCCTTTCGGGAGGACAACCGCGCCGGTTGCAAAGTCCTCGTCGCGGGAGAGCACGTTCTCTCCCGGTGCGACCGGCCTCTGGACGAGCACCTCGTCCTCCACGGCCTCGGAGTACTCGATCATGGCGACGGCGTCCGCCCCCGCCGGGAGCACCCCGCCTGTCGGGATATACCAGCATGTGCCGGGGCCCACCGTCCCCGGCGGCGCCCGGCCCATCTCGATCCTCCCCTTCAGGGAGAGCATCGCCGGGATCGCCTCCGAGGCGCCGGTCGTCTCCGACGCCTTCACGGCATACCCGTCCACCACCGACCTGTCGAAGCCGGGCAGGTCGTGGCCCGCCCTCACGTCGTCGGCAAGCACCCGGTGGAGGGCGTCTTCCAGCCGCACCTCCTCGGTGCCGGCAGGCCTGGCAGTCGAGCGGACGACCTCAACGGCGCGGCTGACCGGCACCACATCGAGAAAGAGGCTCATCTGAAGCAACCCAGCTGGCAGGCGCGGATCTTGATCTTCGGGTCGTGGCGGTTGCAGTACCGGGCGATGTCCGACTTTGGTATACCGTACTTCTCGCTGATCGCAAACGCCTGTTCACACCTGATCTCGGTGGTGACCCCGTTCTCGGCGAATGCCTTCTGGATCAGTTCTTCGTCCATGATGAGATGATTGCCCGCAAAGGAGAATAGTGTTTTCGGCCGTTGGCCGGGTAAGACTTTAGCCCCCTGGTGCGAATTCATCTTCATGCATATTGCCTTCCTTCACTCGTCCCTCGACCCTGCGGGGCGAAACCTCGCCCGCCGGACGAGGGAACTCCTTTCAGAACGGGACGACTGGCCCCTCTGCCGGGCGGCGTCCCTCTCCTTCCACGAGACCGGAGGGCGTCTCATCTATGCCGAAGGGGCAGACCGTGACCTCGGTGCCGACGTCCTCGTCTTCCTCTCCCGGCACTCGAGTACCCACCCGACGCCGGCCCTCACCGTCCATGTCACCGGCAACTACGGTGACCCCGTCTTCGGTGGAGAGGCCCGGACCCTCGCCCCGGCGGCGCCCGCCATGATGCACGCCGTCCTCCGCGGCCTCGCCCGCCACGCCCCGCCGGGCTACCGGGCCAGTTACGAGGCGACCCATCACGGCCCTACGACCCTCTCCACCCCCTCTCTCTTCGTCGAGATCGGGAGCACCGAGACCGAGTGGAATGACCCGGCCGCGGCAGATGCCGCCGCCCGAGCCGTCCTGGAGGCCGTGCCCGGCGACGTGATCCCCCTCCTCGGTTTCGGCGGCACCCATTACGCCGTCCGCCAGACAGAGATCGCGCTCTCTTCGCAGGGGGCCTTCGGTCACATCGCCCCCTCGCGGGAAGTCCCCGCCCTCGACCGCGACCTCGTCGCCGCCATGGCCCGGCAGACCGGGTCGGTCGCCGCCTACCTTGACAGAAAAGCGCTCGCAAAAACCGACACCGACCGCCTGCAGGAGATCCTTGCCGGCCTTGGCCTGCCGGTCCTCTCCGAGGGCGAGATCACCGATATCGGCGACCTCTCCTGGGAGACGTACACTGCTATCCGTGCGGCGGCAGAGGAGATCGCGCCGGACGGCCGCGTCCATCCCGGCGCCCTTGCGGGATCGGGCCGTCCTGTCGTTGTGACAATACCTGGAGCCCTTGTCTCGGAGGCCGATAAGGCCGGCCCAAAGGCGTTCAGAGAGGCACTCGCCCTCCTCCCTGCGGCATCGATCGCCGGGGAGCACGGAGAGATCCTCCCGACGTTCATCACCTTCGAGAATCAAAGAAAAGAAATAATACATTATTTAATATCCCTGTGTATTAAAATCATAGATGATCGGTGGAGCACTGCAACTGACGGGGACGATCTCGTCGTCATGAAGACGAGGTTCGACCCCGGTAGGGCACGAAAACTCGGGGTTCCGAAAGGCCCGCTCTTCGGACGCCTTTCGAGCGGCCAGACCATCGAGGTCGGAGGCGGGACGATCACCCCGGCCATGGTCAGTTCCTGCAGTGAGACACGCATCCACATCCCGGGGTTGGAGAGGTATATCGATGAAGTCCATAGTTGAAGAGGCACTATCACGGGCACGAGACGAGTTTGAGACCGCCGTCCAGCCGGACGACGAGCTTGAGGAACTCCTGCGGGACCTCAAGACCGAGATCGTCGTCGTCGGATGCGGCGGCGGTGGTTCGAACACGATGACAAGGATCTCTGAAGAAGGCGTGGTGGGAGCGCGGCTCATCGCGGTCAACACCGACGCCCAGCACCTCATCCGCACCAAGGCCGACAAGAGGATCCTCATCGGCCGCCAGCGGACGCGCGGCCTCGGTGCTGGTTCCATCCCCCAGATCGGCGAGGAAGCCGCTCTGGAGAACGAGGACCAGATCAAGGCGTCCCTGGAGGGTGCCGACATGGTCTTCATCACCACCGGCCTCGGCGGCGGCACGGGCACAGGTTCCGCCCCGATCGTCGCCAAGGCGGCACATGAAGAGGGCGCCCTGACGATCGCCATCGTGACCCTCCCCTTCACCTCCGAGGGCTCGATCAGGATGGAGAACGCCGAGGCAGGTCTTGAGCGCCTGCGCGACGTTGCCGACACCGTGATCGTCGTCCCGAACGACCGTCTCCTCGAAGTCGTGCCGCGCCTGCCCCTCTATGCCGCTTTCAAGGTGGCCGACGAGGTGCTCATGCGGGCGGTCAAGGGGATCACCGAACTGATCACCGTGCCCGGCCTCGTGAACCTGGACTTCGCCGATGTGCGGACCGTGATGGAACGCGGCGGCGTCGCCATGATCGGCATGGGGGAGTCCGACGCCGAGGACAAAGCGGCCGATTCGGTGAAAAAAGCCCTGCGGTCGCCCCTCCTTGACGTGGACATCTCCGGCGCCACAGCGGCGCTCGTCAACGTCGTCGGTGGTCCAGACATGACAATGGCCGAGGCCGAGGGTGTCGTCCAGGAGGTCTACAACAGGATCGACCCGACCGCCCGGATCATCTGGGGCGCCCAGGTCGACCCTGATATGGAGGGCAAGGTGCGGACGATGCTCGTCGTCACCGGTGTGAACTCCCCCCAGATCTATGGGCGGGGCGAGCGCAAGTCTCTTCCCCGCGTGGCGAAAGAATTTGATATAGACTTTCTGAGGTGAGATGAATGGAGATCAATGCCGGAACCGCAAAACTAGGATCTCTCTATGAAGAGTATATCCAGAAATACCTCCGTGTCCTGAAACTGGCGCGGACGCCGTCCCGTGATGAGTTTACCAAGATCGCTCTTGTTGCGGCAGTGGGCGTCTTCGTCATCGGCCTGATCGGGTTTACGATCTATGAAGTGATGCTCCTGCTGCCGCAATGATGTCCATGAGCGATGAAAACGTAACACGGATATATGCCGTCAAGACAACGGCGAAACAGGAACGCTCCGTCGCGGACGGGATCTACCGTGCGGTCCTGCACGACCCCTCCTTCAAGGTGAAGGCGGTGGTCGCTCCCGACGAACTGAAGGGCTATGTTCTTGTCGAAGCCGACGAACCTCACGCACGTATCGCCGAACTGATCGAAGCGGTGCCAAGTGCCCGTGCCGTGGTACCCGGCGAGACGTCCCTTGCGGAGATGGGACACTACCTGGTCCCGAAACCGGTCGTGTCCGGTATCGACGAGGGTACGATCGTCGAACTTATCGCCGGGCCCTTCAAGGGCGAGAAGGCCGTTGTCAAGAGGGTCGACACCTCTAAGGAAGAGATCACTGTGGAACTGTACGAGGCTATGGTGCCGATCCCGATCACCGTGCGCGGCGACAATGTCCGCGTGATTGACCGGGGCGAAGCCTGATCCTCTTCATCTTTTTTCAAAATTTCTGTGATAGTTTTAAGTGCGCACCGGGAAAACCTTAGTCACCCAGGCTAAGTCCCTTCTGGGAAAAGCATGGTGATTGTACTATGGCAGAAACGGTCGAGGTATTGGTACCCGGTGGAAAGGCAACTGCAGGTCCGCCTATTGGTCCTGCCCTGGGTCCCCTCGGTATCAACGTGAAGGCGGTCATTGACGAGATCAATAAGAAGACCGCCGAATTCAACGGCATGCAAGTGCCGGTGACGATCGAAGTCGACGAGAAGAAGAACTTCACCGTAACGGTGGGTATTCCTCCGACGACCGCTCTCGTCATGAAGGAAGCTGGTATCGAGAAGGGGTCAGGAACGCCGTCCACCCAGTTCGTGGGTGATCTGCCGCTCGAGGCCGCTGTCAGAATCGCACGCATGAAGATCGACGACATGCTCTCCTACCGCCTGAAGATGGCGGTGAAGGAGGTTGTCGGGACCTGTGTCTCTCTCGGTGTGACGGTCGAAGGCCGCAAGCCGAAGGAGATGCTGAAAGCGATCGATGCGGGCGAGTTCGACGGCGTGCTCGAGAATTAAACGGGATTCATCCATAGGAGATCGAAGACGGTCGTATACTATGGAGGCACGTAATGGTTGAAAGAGAACAGATACTGAAGGCTGTGCAGACGGCTCTTGAGACTGCGCCGGAACGCAAGTTCACGGAGAGCGTTGATCTCACGATCAACCTCAAGAATATCGACATGTCGCAGCCGAAAAACCGTATTGATGAGACTATCCTTCTCCCCCGCGGGATGGGCACGCCGATAAAGGTCGCTGTCCTCGGTAAAGGCGAGATCACGACGCAGGCCAAGGAGGTCAACGTCGATCTGGTCATCTCCCCCGAGGAGATCGAGCGGCTTGGCGGCGAACCCCGTGAGGCACGGAAGATCGCAAACGATTACCGGTTCTTCCTTGCGGAAACGAGTGTGATGGGTCTTGTGGGCCGCTGGCTCGGTCCGAGGCTCGGGCCCCGCGGCAGGATGCCGATGCCGATTCCGACCGGCACGGACGTCCGCCCGATCATCGAGAGGCTCCGCTCCTCGGTGAAGATCCGGTCGAAGGACAAGAAGGTCTTCCACGCACCTGTGGGGAGCACCGCAATGTCCGCTGAGGAACTCACCGACAACGTCGACGCGGTCATGAAGAAGATCGAGTCGGTGCTCGAGCAGGGTCAGCAGAACATCCGCTCGGTCTATGTGAAGACGACCATGGGTCCGGCAGTGAGGCTGATCTGATGGCGCTTTACACCCACCACCTTCCGGCATGGAAGAAGAACCAGATCGATGAGATCAAGCGGCACTTTGCCGACTATCCTGTGGTCGGGCTTGTGGATATGTACGGTATCCCGGCGACCCAGCTCCAGAATATCAGGCAGAACCTCCGTGAGGTCGCCTACATCAAGATGACCAGGAACACCCTGACCTCTCGCGCTCTGGAAGAGGTCGGCGGTGAGGTCGCCGCGATAGGCGAGCACATCTCCGGGCAGAGTGCTCTCATCTTCACGAAAGAGAACCCCTTCAAGCTCTACAAGCTCCTTGAGCAGACGAAGACGAAGATGGCCGCAAAGCCGGGCGAGACTGCTCCGGAGGACATCGTCGTCCCCAAGGGCCCGACGAGCTTCAAGCCGGGTCCGATCGTCGGCGAACTCCAGCAGGCCGGTGTCCCGGCCATGATCGAGGCCGGCAAGGTCAAGATCAGGGAGACGAAGACGGTCGTGAAGAAGGGCGAGGTCATCAACGCAAAGATGGCCGACGTGCTCGCAAAGCTTGACATCAAGCCGATGGATGTTGGCCTTATCCTCAAGGCGGCATTCCAGAATGGCACGGTCTTCGCACCCGAGACGCTCGCGATCGACGAGTCTGTCTACCTTGGCAAGATCTCGCTCGCGGCCCAGCAGGCATTCAACCTGTCTGTGAACGCGGCGATCCCGACGACGGAGACGACCGGTGCGATCCTGGCGAAGGCTGTCCGCGACGCGAGGAGCCTCGGCATCGAAGCCGGTGTCTACGAGAAGGAGATCATCGACGCTATCATTGGAAAGGCGTACAGATCATCGCTTGCCCTGAAGGGAATTGTCGAACAATAAAATCCAGAACAATTTGAGGTGAATGAAATGGAATACATCTACGCTGCACTGCTCCTGCACAACGCAGGCAAGGACATCAACGAAGAGAACGTCAAGGCTGTTCTCTCCGCTGCCGGTATCGCTGCTGACGACGCCCGTGTGAAGGCCCTCGTGGCCGCTCTCGACGGTGTTGACATTGAGGAGGCCATCTCGAAGGCCGCCGTCGCCACCGTCGCCGCTGCACCTGCCGCAGCCGCCGCTCCGGCCGCAGCCGCACCCGCTGAGGAAGAGGCTAAGGAAGAGAAGAAGGAAGAGGAAGAAGAGTCCGGCATGGCCGGCCTCGGTGCCCTCTTCGGCTAAATCTTTTTTTCCTTTTCGCATCTATCCGGGTACTTTTGCAGACCGGTGTTTTTATCCTGTATTTTATCGTAATTGTGGTTTGAGACGTCTCTTTTCGGAAGGTTCATTTGCGTATCGGGAGATAGAACCCCGATAGAGTATGCAGGTGTTCAGACTTTTTGCTCTCGTTTTTCTTTCTCTCATCGTCTGTGTCGCTCCGGCTGCGGCTATTGTCCCGGACGAGCCTTTCGATCCTCTGGTGGCGGTCTTCCTCCTCGTCTTCCTGCTGACGCTCGCCTGCATCGGTTCTGCGATCGCCGGTGCTCTGACCACGCTCATCTTTCTTCTCCTTGAGCGTCTTCCCCTGCCCCGGGTACGGGCCGCCCTTCCCCCTCTCCTCCTCGTCCTCATAGCGGGTGCGACCCTTGCGGGGGTGTGGGACCGGTACACCGTTCCGTTTTCTCTCGACCTGAGTCTCCCTCTTGCCATGGCCGTGCTCACGCCCTGGCCGCTGGTGGCGTCCCGGTTCGGGGACGGGCGGCGGCCGTGGTATCTGGTGCTGGTCGCCGCGATCACGACTGCTCTCCTTGTCGGCCTGAACTTCTTCCCGCTGGTCAATGGGCCCGGTGAGGTCGCCTCCGTCTTCCCGGACAGGATCGACGCGTTCATCGAGATAGGCGAGATGTTCTGTGTTGCGTGCGTTGCCTGGTCTCTGATGGTCCTGCTCGGTCGTTTTAGAGAAGGAGAATACGTTTTTCTCCTTGCACCTCTCCTGGTCTTTGCGTGGTTGTTCCTCGGCCGGGGGGCGCCGGCCCATATCTTTCCCGAGGGTGCGCTTCTTGCCGGCGGGGTCGCCTCACTCTTCCTTGCTCTCGCCGCGGCGACAGGCAGGAGGTGGGTCCCGGCCCTCGCCCTCGTTGCTGCGGCCCTGGCGGTTGCGTGGGGGTACGCGGCCCTCCTGACTTCGGGGGGTGCGTGGTTCCTCCTCAATGTCGCCCTCTTCATCGTCCTGATGCTCGCACTGGGTACTGCCGGCGGTCTCCTTCTCGTCCGCCCAAAGAGCCTGCCGTGGTGCATGGGTGCGGCCTTCGCCGCCCCGCTTCTTGTCTCTCTCGGGTATATGCTCGCCGGTGGTGACTGGTGGGAGGTCTGGAGGGTAGTAGGGTCGTCCGTCCCCTCTCTGCTCGGACTCTGTGCGGTGAGCGTGCTCGTTGCAGTGGTGGTCGGCGGCGTGGCGAGGTGGGTGGAGAGAGAAAAACAGGGTGGATGAATTTACCGACGTGGCGATGAATTGGCAATGGTGATTTCAGCGCGTACCTCTCTTCGTCATTTTTTCCGCCGCGCCTCGGGTGCGTCAGAATGCATTAATATAATCCCTCCTGATCCTTCAGATGATGAAGGCCAGAATGCGACGGGCCGGGTGAAAATGTCCCGTGTACTGCCCCATTTTTGGTAATCATCTTCTTTCATGAAAGGGGAATGGTGTCATATGATCGTCGGGCACACCTGCTGTCCCTGCCGAACCGCAGGATAGACCGGGCTTTGTGAAGATGGCGGCGCATTTTCTCCTGACGGCGGACGACGGGTGCCCCCGGTATGCCCTGCGTCTGATGGAGTTCGGCCCGGTCGGGGTCACCTCGTACACCAGGTGAAGAACACCGGTGCAGGTGTGCTGCGGATGATCTGCACGGTCCCGCTCTTTCCCGGGAAGGACGGGAAGACGGCGCCGCCGTGTGAGGAGTGAGTGCTGTAACTCGATCTCTTCTGGAGGGTTTGAGTGCGATACCTCAATTCCGGTTACTGCACTATCCCTTCCCCTGACCGTTACGCCGAGACGACAGGAATTCGGGCTGACACTCCTGCCCCCATCGAGGGAACGATCACTTCTCGTAGGCGATGAGGATCTTCCCGAGTTTTTTCTCCTTCTCCCTGATCTCCCCGATCTCGCCCTCGGTGAGACGTGCGATCGCCGGCACCTTCTCGTAGGCGACGAGGACGGTCCCGAACTCCTTTTCAAAGGCCTGAAGTCTCTTCACTTTTTCGTCGGAGAGATGGGCATACGCGGTGCACTGCATGGCATCACCGTGCCGGGATTGTCCTGCCCTCATATAAATGTTCCATTCCGCCATATCTACCTGATTTTTTCTCCTCTGTTGCATCTGCGTTGCTGGATCCCGGTTAGTCCCTCCCCTCGCAGCGAGGTTCCAAAGGTTTATGTCCCCCGCATCCTATCTCTCCCGCGAGGTGGGAGATGATCGCGGAGGAGTCGGCATATCACCGGCCTTTTCTCGACCTCTGGTTCTCGGTGCCGTACCGCTACCCTGCCGCACCCGACCCCTCTTCTCTCTCCTGCACCCTCTGCACTCTCCTCGCCCCTGTCAGGTCGGCCTTCTTCTCCGCTCGGGCCGCCGATTTCTTGACGCGGGGTACCCTGCCGGTTGCAGTCGAGATTGCCGGGCGCACCTATCTCCACCTGGTCGGGGACAACCCCCCGCGTTTTCGCACCCTGATCAGGCGTACCGACGACCCCTGCCAGTACGAGTTTCTCATCCTCCCCCGCGACCGCTACTCTCTCCATGACCTCGCTACGGACAGGAAGGCGCTCCTTGCAGTGAACCGCCTGCTTTCAAGCGGCACGCCTGCGCCTCTCTCCTATGCTGGTTTTGACGAGGAAGGGGAACCAGTCGGCAGGACCTCCTTCGGCGCCCTCTCGATGCGCTACCTGATGCGCGACAGGATCAGGGCGGCGGTCTCCGACCTTTTCTTCGACAAGTTCTGCTTCTTCGAGACGGTCTTCGAGAGTGTCCGGTGCCTCCAGGCGGGAGGTGCCGGTGAATATACCGCCGCCTGGATCGCAAAGGTCGATGCGATCCTGGAGGAGGAACTGGCGCGGCAGCAGATCGACCGTGCGGTGCTGGAAAAACGGAAGAGGTCCCTGAACTCCTTTATCCAGAGTGTCCGCCGCCGGACCACCCTCCCGCAGATGCGGTAGGGGCAGGGGGACTACCGCGGCCTGTTCCGGGGGGTTTCGGTGAAGACCGATGGTCTTCTTGAATCGCTGACGCTCGTCACTCGAAAATC
>NZ_CALFSA010000242.1 GCF_937919355.1 uncultured Methanofollis sp.
GGAAGGGGAAGTCGGAGAGGCGGGAGTGCATCCCGTCGACGGTGGTGATGATATATTTCCCGTTTGCGGAGACTGCCCCCGCGTCGTCCATCTCGTCGACGCCGACTGCGGCCGTCGCTTTCCCGATGATCCGCGGGAACTGCCTGTGGGCGAAAAAGTCGCCCTTGCCGCGGGACCCGACGCCGAACTCCCCCATGGTGACGCCGGCGTGTTCGAAGGCGAAGAGGTCGCCGGTGAGGCCGGAGGTATTTTTCACCTCTTCAAGGACGGCTTTTGCGAATTTCTCCGCATATTCAGGGGAAGCACCTGTCTTGATCCTGAGGATCTCGTATGTGAGGGCTGCGACGACGTCGTCTTCGCCCCTGCCCGCGGAGAGTTCCCTGCGGGCAAATCCCTCTATATCCATAGAAAAAGATCGACGGGATCGGTGTTAAAGGCAGTGATAGGTGCCCTCGCCGTGACACCGTGCGAGGATTGATATTTCTGGAGCGCAAGGGTGTGGGCGGGCGCGAGGTCGCCCGGCACGGGTGAAGGGGGGACATGAGGAAATACACGCTGACTGCGGCGCTCTGGGAGGAGGAGAGGGTCTATGTCTCGAAATGCCCGGAGATCGGTGTGGCCAGTTGCGGCGAGACGCCTGACGAGGCCCTGGCCCACCTGAAGGAGGCGGTCGAGTTGTATCTGGAGAACGCGAGGGCGCTCGGCATGATGGAGGACATCGCCCCGGCGCTCCGGTCGCCGCGGAAGTTTGCGGCGACCTTCGAGGTGGTCGAGTGACGCACCTCCCTGTCCTCTCCTCGGACGCGGTCCTCAGGGCGCTGAAGAGGGCGGGCTTCGACTATGCGCCCCGGCGGAGCAGGGGGCGGCAGGTCGCCCTCTGCCGCGTCGACGAGTCAGGCCACCCTCTCCTCGTGATCCTGCCGAAGAAGAGCGTCCTGCCGGTGGGGACGCTCATCGCCGTCCTCCAGCAGGCGAACCTGCACAGGGAGCGGTTCCTCCTCCTTGTCGGCGAGGCGGCGACTGTCTCGTGAGGGCCGTTATGCCCTTTTTGACACGCCGGCGCAGTCTCCGTATGTCTCAACCCATGTTTGTGGGCTGCGAGAAGGAAAGGCAATTTCTCATCGGGCGGTCCCCGGGATCAACCACTGTCCCCCCTCTTTTCCCCGGACTCCGACGATGCGTGACCGGTATTGTGCGGCAAAAAAGAACGGCCTCTCTCCTGTGAGTTTCGATGCGGATTTCGACCGGACGCCCGGGGGGAGAAGGGAACCCGGCATCGACGGTGTGGCGAAGAGCGTCTGATCCCGGCCGTAACGGCGCCACTTTCTTCTGCTCTGCGTGCCAATTCTTCGGGGTATGTCTTCGTGTGCCCTGACGATCGCCGGTTCGGACTCGGGCGGCGGTGCCGGTATCCAGGCCGATCTCAAGACTTTCGCCGCCTACGGTGTCTGGGGGACGTCGGCGCTCGCAGCGGTGACGGCGCAGAACCCCGGCGGCGTGGCCGGGGTGTGGTCTGTCCCCCCCGACGCCGTCGCCGCCCAGGTGCGGGCGGTCTTCGAGGGTTTTCCCGTCGGCGCGGTGAAGACCGGGATGCTCGCGGATGCCGGGGTCATTCACGCGGTGGCCGCCGCCCTGTCCCCCGGTGTCCCGCTCGTCATCGACCCGGT
>NZ_CALFSA010000243.1 GCF_937919355.1 uncultured Methanofollis sp.
GCGGAAGGTGTTCTCGGCGGTCTTCGTCACCTCGGCGGCGGTCGCGGTCATCGGGATGACGCGGCCTGTGGTGAGGACAGGGGAGTAGAGTTCGACGGCACGCTTCGTTGAGACCTCTTCGATGCCGCCGACGATGCGGTCGTGCTCGCGGATGTTCCGCAGGAGGCGTCCGACCATCACCCTCTCGGGTGCGTGGGCCAGGGCGAAGTCCTCGCCCGCGACGAGGCCCGACTCCTCCTCCAGGATCTGGCGGGCCATGCCCGCGGTCGTCCCTGGCGTGATCGTCGACTCGAGCACCACGAGGGTGCCGGGCGTGAGGTACCTCCCGACATTCCTGATCCCCGCGATCAGGGGGGTGAAGTCGGGGAGGAGGTCTTTTTTGTCCTTGAAGGGTGTCTGGATGGCGAGGGTGACGGCGTCGCACTCGGCGATCTTCGAGAAGTCAGGTGTGCACTCGAACTTCCCGCCTGAGACGACCTTCTGGAGGAGGTCTTCGAGGCCAGGCTCCTCCCCTTTCAGGGGCGACTCGCCCCTGTTGAGCATCGCGATCTTATACCCTGACGTCTGAGAGTCGCGCTGGAAGCCGTAGACGTGCTCGAACTCCGGGGCGTCGGCGAAGAGCACTGCCGCGGGGATGCCCACGTAGCCCATGCCGATGACGCCGACCCGCCGGATCGGGCCTTTCCGTGCTATGATCGATGATAGTCTGCTTTTCATGGTGATCCCGGAACCTGAATGAATATGGGTGTGCAGGAATAAAGTAGCCAGCGATCGGGGAAAAGAAGTTTAGCCGGAGAGACTCCCTCTGATCTCCTCGCAGATCCTGAGGTTCTCAAGCCCCTCTGCCGGCGATACCGGGAAGGGCGTGCCGTCGCGTGCCGCCCTGACAAAAGTCTGGAGTTCTATTTTCAGGGGCTCGACCTTGTTCACGAGCACCTTCTCGATGATGTTCTCCTGGCGGTACAGCCCGTTTTCCTGACCGTATGCGCCGGGTTTCCGGTAGACGTAGACCTCCTGGGTCATGAAGTCGCCTTCGACCGTCAGGTCTTCCTCCTCGACGTAGATCTTCCTGACCTTCTTCGAGGACTTCCTGCTTGCGGAGAGGTAGACCGGAGTCGTCCCGAAGGTGAAGAGGGCCCCGGCGATATCTGTGGTGCCGCTGCCTGCAAGGGTGTACGGGCCGTTGAAGAGGGCGTGGAAGACGATGTCGATGTCGTGGATCATCAGGTCCTCGACGACCGACGACCCGGTTACCCGTGCCGATGCCGGGTTGTGCCGGGAGACCTGGACATAGAGGGGATCTCTGACGAGCCTTTTCACTTCGTCGACGACCGGGTTGAAGCGCTCGATATGGCCGACGCCGACGGTGACGTCGTCGGGGATCAAACCGAGGAGTTGTTTTCCCTCCTCGCTGGTGAGACAGATCGGCTTCTCGATGAGTGTGTGCACCCCGGCCCCGATCACCTGCCCTGCCGTCGAGAAGTGGTACGGCGTCGGGACGGCGACGGAGACGCACTCGGCCTTCCTGAGGAGTTCGTCCATCGAGGTGCAGACCTCGGCGCCGGTGGCGGCCGCCACTCTCTCTGCGGCCTTCTGGTCGAGGTCGTAGACGTACGTCGTCCCGACCTCCTTCAGTTCGGTGTAGACCCGCACATGGTTCCTGCCCATCGTGCCGGTGCCGATAACGCCTGCGTCCATTCTAGACCACCTCGTTGATCGTGTCGCATATGTATGTGCGTTCTTCGTCCGATACCGCCGGGTGGACGGGGATGGAGAAGACAGAGTCTGCAAGAGATTCGGCGACCGGGCAGGAGTCGGCCCCTGCATAATACGGCTGCCTGTTCAGGGCGATCGGGTAGTGAACGGCGCAGCCTATCCCCTTCTCCCTCAGTGCCGCCATCAGGTCGTCCCGCGAGAGGGACGCATCCCCTGTCACACGCAGCACGTACTGGTGGTAGACATGGGTCATGCCCGCCGCCACCGGCGGCGTGAGGACCCCGGCGGCATGGATGTGGTCGTCATAATACGCCGCGTTCTCCTGCCGGCGCCTGTTGAATCCGTCGAGTTTTTTCAGCTGCACCCGGCCGATCGCGGCGGCGATGTCGGTGAGGCGGTAATTGTAGCCAAGTTCTGTGTGGAGGTACTTGTCTGCCTGGCCGTGGTTGATCACCCGGCGGAGGCGGGCGTCGTAGTCGTCCGACGACGTCGTGACCATACCGCCCTCACCTGTCGCCATGTTCTTCGTGGCATAGAAGGAGAAGCAGGCGAGGTCGCCGAGGGACCCGGTCCTCTTCCCGTGGTACTCTGCCCCGTGGGCCTGGGCGGCGTCCTCGATGAAGACGAGGTGGCGGTCGTCGCAGACCTCCCGCAGGGCCCCGGCGTCGCAGGGCTGGCCGTAGAGGTGGACGCCGATCACGGCCTTTGTCCGCGGCGTGATCCTGTCGTGGACACTCGCCGGGTCGATGGTGAAGAGGTCGGGGTCGACGTCGGCAAAGACCGGCGTGGCGCCGCACATCGAGACCGAGGACGCGGTCGCAAAGAAGGTGAAGGCCGGGACGACCACCTCGTCCCCCGGCCCGACACCGGCGGCAAGGAGAGCCGCATGGAGTGCCGCCGTGCCCGAGTTGACGGCGACGGCGTGTTTGACCCGGCAATATGCTGCGAATTCCTGCTCAAATGCTGTGGTGACCGGGCCCTGGGCGATCATACCTGAGGCCAGGACCGCTGTCACGGCGTCCGCTTCCTCTGCCCCGAGAAGGGGGTGTGCGATCGGGATCATATCAGTCGCACATCTCCGCAGGAAGGTCGACAAAGCGTGCCGGCGCCCCGATCGCCATCGTCCTGGCCGGGACGTCATGGGTGACGACGGCACCGGCGGCGACGAGCGCCCCCTCGCCGATCGTGATCCCCGGGAGGATCACCGCGCCCGCCCCGATGGAGACGCCGTCCCTCACCACAGGGCCCTGGAGGGGCGGCCGGCCCCGAGGCGGGTAGCGGTCGTTTGTCAGGACGGCGTTCGGCCCGATGAAGACGTTGTTCCCGATCATCGTGTTCGTCGGGATGTAGACCATGCTCTGGAGAGAGACGTGGTTTCCGAGGACGCAGTCCCCCTCGATCACGGCCGACGTACCGACGGCGACATGGTCGCCGATCTTTGTCCTCTCCCTGATCAGCACGTTATGCCCGCTCGAGAACTCGTCCCCGATCTCGACGTCGCAGTAGATGATCGTCCCCGACCTGAGGACGGCGTTCTTCCCGATGACAGTGCCAGGATAGTCCTTCTGGTCAAGCCTGTCCCGTGACGGGAAGCCGAGAGTCACCGGCTCGAAGACGCGTGCGCCATCTCCCAGCCTGTTTTTGCCATATTCTATCATTCGACGGTCACACTCTTTGCAAGGTTCCTTGGTTTGTCGATGTCCCTGTTTAAAGCACATGCAGTGCGGTAGGCGAGGAGTTGCAGGACGACGGAGACGGTGAGCACCCTCACCATCGGGTGGTCGTCGGGCACAGGGATGAAGATGTCGACGACATGTTCCACCTCCGTGTCTCCTTCGACGCCGATGCCGATGATCGGTGCCCCTCTCGCCTTCATCTCCTTGATATTGGAGAGCATCACGCCGTAGGTCCTGCCCGGCATGCATATGGCGACGACGGGCGTTTCCGGGGAGAGCAGTGCGAACGGCCCGTGCTTGAGTTCGCCTGCGGCATAGCCTTCTGCATGGATGTAGGAGATCTCCTTCATCTTCAGCGCCCCTTCGAGGGCGACCGGGTAGAAGACGCCCCGCCCGACATAGAACATCTCCTCTGCCCCTGATATTAAAGCGACGGCTTTGCCGAGTTCTGAGGAGAGCACACGCTCGATAGAGCAGTGGGCGTGGACGAGGACGTCGTCGAACTGCCTGTCGCACATCGTGTTCACCATAGCCATGAAGACCGCAAGCTGTGCGGTGAACGACTTGGTGGCGGCGACACTGATCTCAGGTCCGGCGCACATGAAGAGAGTCCAGTCCGCCTTCCTGGTGATCGTACTCCCGAGGACATTTGTGATGGCAAGGGCCGGGCAGTTGTGCGCCTTTGCCTGGTCGATCGCCGCGAGGGTGTCTGCTGTCTCTCCTGACTGGGAGACGGCGATGACAAGTTCGCGGATGGGGGGAGCGTAATACTTGAACTCTGAGGCGAGTTCGACATTGACCCTCTTCCTGCCATAATACTCGGCGAGGTAACGGAAGATGAGGGCTGCGTGGTACGACGTCCCGCAGGCCGCCACCGTCAGTTCAGGTGCGATCCTGACCATGGCAAGGCGACTGTCCCCTTCGAGGCCCTTGATGGTGTTGTAGAATGCCTGGGGTTGTTCGTAGATCTCCTTGAGCATGTAATGCGTGAACCCCCCTTTCTTTGCATCGTCCACGCTCCAGGTGATATGGTCGACCTGTCTTTCGACGGGTATTCCGTCGTGGTAGACATCGATCCGGGCGGGGGTGAGGGCGGCGATGTCACCGTCCTCGAGGAAAGTCACACGCTCGGTGTGGTCGAGGAGGGGGGTGACGTCTGAGGCGCAGAGCATCTCGCCGTCGCCGATGCCGAGGACGAGCGGACTGCTTCTGCGGGCGGCAACGATTCTCGGGTCGTCCTTTGCGAGGGCCAGGATCGCATAGGATCCTTCGAGGTGGCGGACGGTCTCGGTGACGGCGGCGAGGAGGTCGCCGGTGTAATACTCTTCAATGAGGTGTGCGATCACCTCGGTGTCCGTCTCGCTCCTGAAGTGGTGGCCTTTCTCGGTGAGTTTTCTCCTGAGCACGGCGTAGTTCTCGATGATACCGTTGTGGACGACGGCGATCGCGCCGGTGCAGTCGGTGTGGGGGTGGGCGTTCTGCTCGTTGGGGACGCCGTGCGTCGCCCAGCGGGTGTGGCCGATGCCGATGGTCCCGCTGAGCGCCGAGAGGTCGAGGTGGTTGTCCGAGATCCTCCCTGTCTTTTTGACGACCCTGATATCTCCGTTTTCCGTTGCGACGCCGAAGGAGTCATACCCCCGGTACTCCAGGCGCCTGAGGCCCTCGATGATCAGGGGCGCCGCGTCCCTCCAGCCGATATATCCTACTATCCCGCACATGGTAATCACGAATCCGGCTAACTCTGCTACTCCCCTGCGATCCTATAATAGTTTTGCCCCATCGGGTATCTCTCCATAAATCGTTTTTCCGTCATCGATGACCACATCGTTCCCCACGATGCAGTTCCTGAAGATACAGAATGGTGCCGAACGCATCTGGTCCCCGATGATCGCCCCGAACTTCGCCCCGATCATCTCTCTCTCTATCGAGAAGATCGTCTTTGTGGGGAAGGTGGTGGCGTGGTCGCCGAGGTGCGACCCGGTGCCGACGACCGCCTCGGTGATCCGGGAATGGGAACCAATGTTCACGTCGTCGAGGACGACCGACTGGCCGATCATGGTGAAAGGTTCGACCCGTACCCTGGCCCCGATGCTCGTCTCCGGCATGACGACACAGTTTGCGCCGATGTCGCAGTCGTCTCCGATGACTGCCGGCCCCATGATGGTGGTGTTCGGGCCGATGGTCGTCCCCTTCCCGATGGAGACCCTGCCCCTGATCACAACGCCGGGCCCGCTCCTGCCTGCCCGCTCCTGCCTGACGTCACGCAGGAGTGCGGCGTTCAGTTTGAGGAGGTCCCAGGGGTAGACGGCGTCCTGCCAGTCTGCGGCGGCGACGGCCTTCAGGGGGGTGCCCGCCCTGATCATCCTGTTGACGGCGTCCGGGATCTCCGTCTCCTCGAGGTACCTGAGGAAGGAGGGGTCGAGGGAGAAGATGCCGGTCGAGACGGTAAATCCCGGTGCTTCCTGGGGTTTCTCGATCACTTCCTTCACCAGGCCGTCCTTGATGACGAGGACGCCGAAGTTCGAGGGGTGCGGGTGCTCCCAGGTGAGCACGGCGTTTTTCTCCCGCATGATCCTGGCGATGGAAGCGGTGTCGACATAGTTGTCGCCCGGGAGGAGGAGGAAGTCGCCGGTGATCAGGGGTGCGGCGCATGCCAGGGCATGGGCGGTGCCAAGTTGTTTCTCCTGCACGACGACCCTGACCGGGACGTCCAGGGTGTTGAGGTGGCGGATGACATGCTCCTTTTTGTAGCCGACGACGACGATGATCTCCCTGATCCCGTTCTTCTCCAGGGCCCTGATGATGTACTCCAGGATCGGTCTGTTCGCCACCGGTACCATCGCCTTGGGCATTGTATGGGTGAGGGGCCTGAGCCTTTTTCCCTCGCCTGCTGCGAGAATGACTGCCTGCATCTCTCTTCACCTACCTGATGATCGTCCTCTCGGCGACGGTCCCTTCGACGAGACAGTGGGGGCCGATGAGGGAGTAACTCCCGATGACGCTCCCCACGTTGACGGAGCAGTTGATCCCGAAGAGGACGTGGTCGCCGACGATAGCCCCGAACTTCTTTCTGCCCGTCGACCTGCCGCTGGCCCTGACGATGCCGTGGTCGTGCCTGAGGTTTGCGATCTTCGTCCCGGCGCCGAAGTTGCAACCGCTCCCGATGACAGAGTCGCCGATATAGTTGAAGTGCGGGACCTTTGTCTCCGGGAAGATGATCGAGTTTTTGATCTCGACGGCGTGGCCGATGTGGCAGCGGTCGCCGATCGCGGTCGAGCCGCGGAGATAGGCGTGGGGCCCGATGGTGCACCCCTCCCCGATGATGCAGTCCCCTTCGATATATGTCCCGGCCTTGACGACCGAACCCTTCCCGAGGATGAGTTTCCCGTGGACGACGACGCCGTCCTCTATCTCCCCCCCGGAGGCCGGTTTCATGCCGGCAAGGAGGGTGGCGTTGGCGTCGAGGAGGTCCCAGGGCGACCCGACGTCCATCCAGGTCGCGAGGGGGTGCGCCCGCAGTCGCCCCTCTCTAATGTACTCCGCAAGGGCGTCGGTCAGTTCGTACTCCCCGCGGCCCGAGAGAGAGACCTCTTCGAGGAGGTCGTAGATCCCGGCGTCGAAGAGGTACACTCCCGCGTTGATGGTCCGGCTCTTCGGGTGCGGCGATTTTTCTTCGAGGCCGGTGATGCGGTCGCCCTCCGTGGTGACGACGCCGTAGTCCTGCGGGTGGTCTGACGCGTAGATGCCCATGCAGGGTGCGTCCATCTGGCAGAGGGCGGCAAGGTCACGGGTCTCCACGATCATGTCGCCGTTGAGCATCAGGAACCGACCGCTCACAAGTCCCTTTGTGGCGAGGAGGGCGTCAGCCGTACCTAACTGGTGACGCTGGGGGACGTAGCGGATGGAGACGCCGAGGCGTTCGCCGTCGCCGAACCACTCCCGCACTTCTCTCTCGCCGTAGCCGACGACAAGGATGATCTCGGTGATCCCGGCGTCCCGCACGGCGTCGACCAGGTGTTCGAGCATCGGCCTGTTGGCGATGGGAAGCATAACCTTCGGCCTCTCTGCGGTGAGCGGACGCATCCGCTTTCCCTCGCCGGCGGCAAGGATGACGCACTTCATGCGGCGTCCCTCCCGTGGCGGGCGGCGGCGAGACGCGCCTTCCCTTTCTCCATCATCTTTTTCGCTGCGGCGGCGTCCCTGCCCTCGGCGGTGAAGCGGATCTTCGGTTCTGTCCCGCTCGCCCTGATGAGGCACCACCCGTCTTCGTCTTCGAGGCGGATGCCGTCTGTCGGGACGGCGGCGCCGAGCGTAACCATCAGGTCGCGGGCGTTCTCAAGGCGGACGGAGTCCCTGAGGATCGGGTATGTGGGCATCTCTGCGACCTCGGCGGCGATGTCCCATGCCCCGGCGATCTCGCAGAGGAGAGCGGCGGCATAGATGCCGTCCGGACAGAGGGAGTTCTTCGGGAAGATCCATGCCCCCGAGGGTTCTCCGCCGAAGTCGCCCCACCTGAGGAGTTCCTCGGAGACGTAGGTGTCGCCGACAGGCGTCCGCCTCACCTCCGCGACCTCCTCGATCGCCATCGAGGCGTCGGCGGTGGTGACGACGCGGCGGGCACCCAGGTATTTTGCAAAGAGCATCAAAAGGTGGTCGCCGCCGATGTACCGGCCCTTCCCGTCGAAGGCCATCATCCGGTCGGCGTCGCCGTCGTGGACGATGCCGCAGGCGGCGTCTGCTTTCCGCACCATTGCAGGCATGTACGGGAGGTTTGCCTCCAGGGGTTCGGAGGGCCTGACAAAGCGGCCGTTCGGGTTGGCGTTGAGGGCGAGGGGGCGCACGCCTCCCTCGGCAAGGAGGGTGGGGGTGATCATGCTGCCGGCGCCGTTCCCGCAGTCCACGACGACATCGAGGCCTTCAGGGAGCGTGAGGGTGCTGAGGATGGCGTCTTTGTGGATGGCGACGGCGTCGAGGGTGTGGACGCTCCCCTGCGATTCCCAACCGGTCCAGTGGTCCTGTGCGAGTGCCTCTTCCATGGCGGTCTGCTGGGCGGCGGTGAACGAGGACCCGTCCGGGTTCAGGAGTTTGATCCCGTTGTACTCCTCCGGGTTGTGCGAGGCGGTGATCATGACGCCGAGGTCGTGGGCCCGTGCGGCGCAGGCGACTGTCGGGGTGGGGGCGATGCCGCAGGTGTAAACGTCGCATCCGGCCGAGAGGAGGCCGGCACTGACACTGTCCGCGAGGACCTGTCCGGTTGTCCGGGCGTCCCTGCCGACGACGGCGGTCCCGCCGGTGCACGCGGCGGCGCCGACCCGGATGGCGAGGTCGGCGAACTCCCCGGAATATTCTCTTCTGATCCCTGAAGAGCCGAATAGCATGAGTACGTCTGCGCCCTCACAGGATATGAGGTTTGGGGATTGGGCCGCGGGGATCTTTTCAAGGTATCGAGATTATTATAATCGCGATTTGTGCGGCCGTTCCGGAGGGGGCGGTGCGGGGAAGACGGTAGATCGGCATCTTGTCCGGGGGACTACCGCCCCCGGGCCCCCGGTGCAGGATAGGGGGATGGCAATTTCCCTCAGCAGGATCTCGGTTCTCCCTTCCCCGACCCTATCGTAGATCGGGGGACGACCGGAGGGAGTCGAGAAGATCGAAGATCTTCGCTGTCCGGGGGCAACGAGAAGACCGTTAGGGCTTCGAGTGTCCCCCGGCATAGATTGTGGGGAAGGCGGGTGATCGATGTCTCCTTTCATAGTGCATCAGGAGGAGGCATTGACCGAAGTATGAAAATTCACCATAAAAAATGGGCCCGAACAGGGTATAAAAATAGGAAGGGCCGGTCCTTTCAGTGCCCGTAGGGGCACCAGTGCTCGACCTTCTGGAGGAGGGCGACGCCCGCTGTGGAGGGGCCGAGGAAGATCACCCTCTTTGTCCCGGGGGCGGCCTCGATCGCGGCAAGTCCCTCGTCGGAGACGAGGCCGGGGCCGGTGACGAGGAGTATGTCGGCGTCGGCCGGGTCGGAGACGAGTGCCGCACCGAGGGCGTCGGGGAGGCCCTTTGCCTCGCCGACGACGGCAACCCTCTTCCCTTCGACCTCGGCCAGGAGTTTTTCGAGGCAGGGGGCATGGTGCACCCCGTCGCAGGCGTTCGTCTTCCTGTTGATGCAGAAAAACCCGGTGACGGCGTTGATGATGGCGCAGGCCGCCGTCCTTTCTACCGGGCTCCTGAGCGGAGCGCCGAACATGAACGAGACCTTCGTGCACGCCCGGATAGGGTCGGCGGTGACCACGTGGCCGTGTCTGTCGCCGAAGCACGCCTCTGTGCAGACCCCCCGCGGGTACGGGCAGAGGGGGAGTTTCGGGTTCTGTGCGAGGGAGACGACGCCCTCCTCGCAACCTGCGTCTTTCATGATCTCTTCAAGCCGCTGTACGGCAGTTGCAATCAGGTTCATTGTCACCTCAGGAGATGGGCGTGTCAGAGAGGACCACCCTCGCCGGCGCTCCGTCGAGCCCTTTGAGACGGAGAGGCAGGGCGATCATATAATAGTCTCCTCCGGGTACACCGGAGAGGTCGAGGAGTTCGATTATCGCGATGCCCTCCTGGAGGAGGGTGCGGTGGACCGTGCCGTCGCCGTCGAAGGCCTCGATCGAGGGGGAGTCGATACCGATGCAGACGACCCCGGCCTCCGCGAGGAAAGCCGCCGCGTCCGCGGTCAGGTGCGGGTACGCGGGATCAAACGCGGTTCTTCCGGAGAACCCCGTCTTCAGGAGGACCTTATCGGCACAACCGGTCCGGCCTTCGAGGTCGCCCCGCGTGATCACCGTCCTTTCCCCGAGGTCGACGACCCGGCACCTCCCGATAAGACGCTCTGGCGGGATGGCGTCGACAGTCGCCCCGTCCTTCAGGTAGTGGGAGGGGGCGTCGATATGGGTGCCGGAGTGCGTCCCGAGGGCGAGAGCGGCGATACGGTAGTCCCCGTGCTCCTCCCGCCTGAAGGTGACGGCAGGGTCGCCCGGATAGATAACAGTCTCCCCGGAGAGAGGGCGGGTGACGTCATGGAACACGGACATCACTCTTCCCAGCCGTGCTCCCCGACGAGGGGGACGAAGCAGACCGCACCCCACGAAGCCGGGACGATATCGTCGCCGCGGCGGGTGTAGCACATCAGGTACTGGAGTTCGCGGCTCCCGACCGGAGCGACAAGCCTCCCGCCGTCGGCGAGCTGGTCGAAGAGGGGCTGCGGGACCGACGGGGTCGCCGCAGTCACGATGATCCCGTCGTACGGGGCGTGTTCGGGCAGGCCCAGGGTGCCGTCAGCCGTGACGACATGGACGTTCTCCACCCCCAGACCGGCAAGGTTCCGCGTGGCGAGGTCGGCAAGTTCGGGCAGGCGCTCGACACTCCAGACCTCGGCGGCGAGACGGCCGAGGACCGCCGCCTGGTAGCCGCTCCCCGCCCCAATCTCGAGGATGCGGTCGCTGTCTTCCACCGCGAGGAGTTCTATCATAACGGCGACGATATAGGGCTGGGAGATCGTCTGACCGCTCCCGATGGGGAGAGGGTGGTCGCCATAGGCGACGCCCCGCAGACCCGGCGGGACAAAAAGGTGGCGGGGGACTTCGAGCATCGCGGCGACGACCCGGGCGCTCCTGACACCCCGCGCCCGGATCTGTTTGTCCACCATGTGGTGGCGCTCCTCTGTGTAGTCCCTCTCCATCGTCTATCTCAATATCCTGCTTCAGATGCGTCGATCGCCGCGTCGATCTGTTTCTGGAGTACCGGTGGCAGTCCCTCGATCTTCACGTCAAGGAAACCGCGGATGATCGTCGCCGTCGCCTCCTCCTCGGAGAGACCGCGGGACATCAGGTACTCGATCTCGTCCCGTGCGATCTTGCCGACCGCCGCCTCATGGGAGAGTTCGGTGCCGGTGACCCGCCCGTCGATCTCGGGGATCGCGTGGATCGTCCCGTCGGTGAGGATGAGGCCCCGGCACTCGATGTGCCCCCTCGTCTCATCGGTGACGCCGGCGATGTAGCCGCGGGAGATGACTGTCCCGCCCTTCGTGATGGCGCGGGTCACGAGTTCGGCGCTGCTCCCCTTCCCCTGGAGGACGGCGCGGGACCCGAGGTCGAGGTGGGACCCTTCGTGTGCGATGACAATGGAGGAGAAGCGTGCCGTGGCGTTTTCGGCAAGGATCGCTTCAGGATTCATCTGGACCCGTGCGACCGGGTGCATGCAGACATAGTTGGAGATGAAGACGCCGTTCTCCTCGACGATTGCGGCGCTCCGCGGGTAGACCGAGATATGGGGGTTCCAGTTGTGGATCATCGTCGAAGTGAGCCGTGCGTTCTTGCCGACATAGAACTCGGTGATGCCGAGGTGAGAGCCCCTCTTTGCCCCGCTGGCGCTGGCGCACCCGGAGATGACGTGGAGTTCGGCCCCTTCCTCGGCGATCATGATATTGTGCACGGTCTGGACCGGTTCTGCCGAGAGGTACAGGCAGGCCTGCACCGGGAAGACGGCGCGGGTGCCCTTGTGGGCGATGACGACGACCCCCTTCGGGTGCTCCTGCTTTGCGACGAACTTCGTGTACTTGTCCTTGTCCCTCTTGACGGCGTTCCAGTACCTGTCTGCCATCCAGTCATATTTTTCCAGTGCGTCCTCGATGGCGAGGACTTCGACGCCCTGGGCCGAGCAGGTGGTCTGGAGGATCTTCTGGTCCATCTGGAAGAAACTCCCGCACCTGTTCTCCATGCTGACGTCAAGGCCCGTCTGGGTGAGACGCTCCTGCTCGGTCTCCGGGAGAGTATAGAACTCGTTCATATCTGCTGGCATGCGAGGCACTCCTTGTAGCCTTTCTCCTTGATCACGTTGAGGATCTCGCGGGGGTTGCCGTGGCACCGGATCATCCCGTCGATCATGACGTGGCCGAAGTCGGCCTCGATATAGTTGAGGATGTAGCCGGTGTGGGTGATGATAAGCCCGCTCTTCTGGCGGTTCACGATGTGCATGTCTTTCTGGAGGAGGCGGGCAATCGAATTGCCCATGAGGGAGATGTTCTCCAGGTCGACACCGCTTTCAGGCTCGTCGGCCATGACAAAGTCGGGCCTCTGGACCATCAGCTGGAGCACCTCGCTCCTCTTGATCTCACCGCCGGAGAAGCCCTTGTTGATGTCCCGCTCAAGGAACCCTTCCATGTTCATCGACCTGGCGTATCCGGGGATGTCGCCGGTCTTGCCACCTGCAACAGCGGAGAGGAGTTTGCCGAGTTTCAGGCCGGAGATCGTCGGTGGACGCTGGAAGAGCATTCCGATCCCCAGCTTTGCACGCTCGTCGATGGGCATACTGGTGATGTCCTTCCCGTTATAGAGGATACGCCCCTCGGTCACCTGGTAGTTGCCAAACCCCATGATCGTCATCAGCAGGGTGCTCTTGCCTGAACCGTTCGGGCCCATCAGGACATGCGTTTCTCCGTCGTTGATCTGGAGGTCGATCCCGTGCAGGACCTCGCGGTCCCCGATCCTGACCTTCAGGTTCTCAATCTTGAGCATGAATAACCCTCCAGAGTATATCAGAAAATGGGGATAAACAGTTATCGGCACGTGCGACACTTTCACCCTGCGCACGGCCAGGTATTGAATACCTCCCTGCCGACCCCATGACCATGACAGACAGTACCTTCTGTGCACTCGCCGTGCGTGCCCGGGCCTATCAGGTCGTCCAGCGGAGGAACCAGATCTCGAAGGTCGCTTTCCTGGCGAGGAAAAATCAGGACCTGCCGGACCAGGACCTCTGCCCGCCCTGCATCGTGGTCTGAGCCAGGGGATGGTCGATGAGCCAGCGATAGGTTTCGGCCCGGTCTGAACAGTGGCCGAGAATATGGGCCGAAACTTCCAGCGCCTCGTCGAACCGTTGTTTTTCCCTGTTGTAGGCTTGCAGGGCGGTGTTATACGCTGCGGCGTCTTCGTTGAACGCGGAGATACCCGCGTTGTAGTCCGCGGTTTCCCCTTCCCCGATCATCTCTTCCAGGCGGTCTCTCTCCCCGATGAGCCTCACCTCTTCAGCCCGCAGTGCCGTCATCTCCTCTGCAAGGGAGGTGCCGAGGGTGGCGGTGATCTCTTCGGCCTCTCTTTTCCGCATCTCGATATATGCGGTCTCGTCGCCGCTCGTGTATTCTGTCGTGCCGTTGCCGGTCCGTATGACCAGAGGATCTTCGGAGAGTGTTGCCCCGTTTGCCAGGACGTCGGGGACCGACCCGATGAAACCGACATCCGTCGTCTCGATGTAGATATACCCGGTCGACCCGAAGGTGTTGTTGTCGCCTGCGATGCCGACGGCCATGTGGGAGTCGTTGACGAAGTCGAGGAGGGCGACGTCGTATCCTGCCCGCGAGAGGAGAGCGGCAAGGAGGAGACTCTTGTCGTCGCAGTCCCCCGTGCCTTCGACAACTGTCTCGACCGGGAACTTGGGCGGCGTGCCGTTCGGGTGGTTCTCGTACGGGATCGCCTGCACGAAGGCGGTGATCAGTTCGGCATAACGGTCTGAGTCGAGGTCTTTTTTGTCCCTGAGATCGGAGAAGGAGTGGAGGAGTTTGCCGTACAGCGCTTCCTGGTGGGGGTCGTCGATGAAGGCGCGGTAATATCCGGTCATCCAGACGTCGTCTGATATGTTCTCGTAGAGGATGGCGTTCTTCGGCCCGCTGCGGGCGCCGCTGTAGACGGCCATGTCCACGGGCATGCCGAGCCGATAGGTGCGGTCCTCGAAGGAGAAGACAAACTCCGAGTCTCCGGTCTCGTCGGCCTCCGAAGCCGGTGTGATGGACGGATAGATTGCCGCCGGCCGCAGGAACGGCATGACCCCCGATGCCACGATGATGCATGCGCACAGTATCGTGATCCCGATGACGAGTGTCCGGCGTACCTGTTCCTTCACTCTCCCCTCCTCCCGTCCCTCCGGCGAGAGTCACGACTGTCTCTATATATAGGTTGCTCTCAGGGCCGCCGGCAGGTCGGCGACCGAGGTGATGAGGTGGTCGGGGCTGTACGGGGAGGTGTCGAGAGTGTCTTTTCTGAACTTTCCTGTCATGACGAGGGCGGTCTTCATCCCTGCCGCCTGTGCCCCGCCGATATCTGTCCTGATATCGTCGCCGACCATCAGCGCCTGTTCCGGGGGCACACCCATGTCGGCGAGGGCGAGGGAGAAGAAGGCGGTCGAGGGTTTGCCGACGACCGTCGCCGTCTTTCCTGTGGCGTATTCGAGGGCGGTGACAAAGGGGCCTGCGGAGAGCATGAGGCCGTCGTCGCCCATCCAGTACCTGTCCTTTTCGAGGGCGACGATCCCGGCGCCGTCGAGGACCATCCTGAAGGCCCGGTTCATCGCGGCATAGGAGAACCCGTCGCCCGCGTCGCCGACCACGACGACATCGGCACCGTCCTCGACGAGAGGTATGCCCGCCTCCTCGAAGTCGTCCCTGACGTTGCCCCGCGTGAGGAGGAAGGTCTTTTTCCCTGCGATATGGTGGATTGCGGCGAGGGGTGGGTTGAAGACGAGACCAGCATCGATGTCGTAGCCGTAGCCCTGCAACTTTTCCGCGATAGACTGGCGCGACCTGCTTGTCGTGTTCGAGACGCACCTGAAGGGGATGCCGTTGTCCCTGAGCCACGCAACTGTTTCTCTTCCCCCTTCGACCGCTTTCCTGCCGACATAGAGGACGCCGTCTATGTCGAGGAGGACTCCCCTGATCTCTTTCATGGTCTTGCTGATCTATCGTGCGGACTTTTTTTATATTGTAGTCTGTATATCCCTGCCCGGCGCCGCATGGTGCCGGGAGGAGAGAAAGATGGTGGAGATCAACGACATCCCTGCCGAGGTGCGGTGGAGTCTGGCGACACGGGCGGCGAGTGCTCTCCCTCTCGCGTATGCAAAGGTATACCGCGAGAGGCACGGGAGCGAACTCGGCGAGATCTCGCAGGGAATCTGGACGGAAGGGGGAAAGGCGCAGGGTGCCCTCGCCCGCGCCTTCGGCATGCCGCTGAAGGGTGCGGGGGACGTGGCCCGGGCTTTCAGCACTCTCTCGACGGTGATGCTCGGGCCAGAACTGAAGGGCGACGTGGAGGTCGCACAGGGCCGCGACTGCGCCCGCGTGGTCACGACGTCCTGCCCGTACCTCTCGCGGGCGCGGGAGATGGGAGAGGACCCTGCGGTGTCCATCTGCCCTGACTGCAGGTCTTACTGCACCGCGGCGGTCGGGAGCCTCAACCCTGCCTACGGGATCACATTCGAGGACCGGATGTGCCTGGGCGGGGAGACGTGCCAGATGAGGATCGAGCCGGAGAGGTAGGGTTTTCGGTCGCATCCCTTTTTCCGGAGTGTGTGGTGTCATGGCGAAAGACCTGATCGAGGAGATCCCGCCCCTTGCGAGGTGGCGGTTTGCGACGCAGGCGGCTTCTCTCCTCCCGGCCCTGTACTCGCGGGCGCTGCGGGAGGAGGAGGGCACGCCCGAGGAGAGGGAGCAGGCGGTCTGGTACGCACTCGGCCGGGAGGTGCGGGAGGTCGCGGAGACCTTTGGTTTCCCGACAGAGACTGCGGAGGAGGTCTGCGAGGTCTTCAGGGCCGGGTCGGTCGTGCTCTTCGGCCCGGACTTCAGGTTCTCCGTCCTTGCCACCTCGCCGGAGAGGGCGACGGTCGTGCTGAAGGCATGCCCGTACACGCGGTGCCTGACCGCGGCAGGGTGTGACGCCGACACCGCTTTCTCCTGGTGTCTCCCCTTTGCCGTCTCGGCGGTCGAGCACCTCAACCCGGCCTTCACTCTCAGGTTCGTCCGCGCCCGGTGCATGGGCGAGGCGCAGTGCGAGATGACGGTCAGGAAGAAGGAGGAGGGGGAAGAGTCCTGACGGTCGCAAACCTTCTCGTCACGGGAGCGCCGGGGACGGGGAAGACGACTCTCGTCCGCCGGGTCGCGGAGGGGGTGCCCGGTGTCGCCGGGTTTTACACGGTCGAGGTCAGGGAGGAGGGGAGACGGACGGGCTTTGAACTTGTGGGCTTCGACGGCAGGCGGGCCCTGCTTGCGCATACCGGGATCAGGGGGCGGCACCGGGTGGGGAGGTACGGTGTGGACGTCGCGGCGTTTGAGGCCTTCCTTGCCGCCACCGCCTTTTCCGGCGCCGGGGTGCGTCTTGTCGTCGTCGACGAGATCGGGAAGATGGAGTGTCTCTCGCCGCGTTTCCGGGACCTGGTGGTCTCCCTCCTCGACGGCCCCCTGCCTGTGGTGGCGACGGTCGCCCTGCGGGGCGACTCTTTTATCGAGGGTTTGAAGGCGAGGCCTGACGTGCGCCTCGTCGTCGTGACAGAGGCGAACAGGGACGCCCTGCTGCCTGTGCTCGGTCAGGAGGCGGCGTCCCTTGCCGGAGAGGGCAAGGCCCATATGCCGCCGCGCCGACCGGGTGGGTGATGGAGAGGAAGACGGTGGTCGCCGTCGATATCGGCGCCACCCACTACCGGGCCGGGCTTGTGGCGGATGACGGGTCTATCGTCAGGCTTGAGGTCGGGGACACGCCGCGGGTCGGGGAGTCGGGCCTTGCCGTGACCCGTGCGGTCGGCGACGCCGTCGAGGCGGTGGTGGGTCCTGCCTCGCCCGCGGCGATCGGGATCGCCTCGGCCGGTCCCCTTGACTGTGCCGCGGGCCTGATCGTCTGCTCGCCGAACATGGCCTTCCCGGAGGTGCCGCTCCGCGGACCCCTGGAGAGGCGGTTCGGTCTCCCTGTCCTTCTTCTCAACGACTGTCGGGCAGGCGCCCTCGGCGAGAGGTGGCAGGGTGCCGGGCAGGGTGTCGAGAACCTTGTCTATGTCACCCTCTCGACAGGGATCGGTGGCGGGGCGGTGGTGAACGGCCGCCTGCTTCTTGGACGGTCGGGGAACGCGGGAGAGGTCGGCCACTTCTTCGTGGACGGGGGGTATGGCTGTGTCTGCGGGTGCGGCCACCCCGGCCACTGGGAAGCCTATGCCTCGGGGACAGGGATGCCCCGCTTCTTTGCGGCCTGGCTGGAGGGGCAGGGTGCGGCGCCGTCCTTCGACGCCGCGACGAGCGTCGGCATCCTCGGCGCCGCGGAGAGGGGCGACCCTCTCGCCCTCTCCTTCATGGACGCTCTCGGCAGGGTCAATGCCCGCGCCCTCTCCGACATCGTCGCCGCCTACGAACCCGAGGTGGTCGTCCTCGACGGTCCCCTTGCACAGCACCACGGCGACCTCCTGATCAGGTCTTTTCTCCCGCACCTCGACCGCTATCTCCCTCTCCCGGATTTCGCGGTCAGTCACCTCGGGGGCAGGGCGCCCCTCCTCGGGGCGGCGGCGTACGTCCTCGGGATCTTTTGATCTTTCTGCGGGACGTGCACTGGTGAAAAGAAACTCTATTAGGGTCCCCGGCAGGCAGGAGGGGAATGCCGGGGTCCCTCGTATGAAAAAGAGTATTTATCTGAGGTCTTGCAGGGTGTCCCTGCCGGTCCAGCGGGCGGTCATGCTCTCTGATGCTATGAGGTCTTTTGCGAGGGCGGCAAGGCGGGCGAGCACGTCATCAATCTTCACTTCTCCAGATCCTCCTCGCCGAAGATGAAGACCTCCTCGATCCCTGCCCCGAGTTCGCGGGCGACCCGCCAGGCAAGCCTGAGGGAGGGGTTGTACTTCCCCTTCTCCAGGAAGACGATCGTCTCCCTCCTGACGCCGACCCGTGCGGCGAGTTCCTCCTGGGTGAGCCCGGTCCGTGCCCGGTATTCGCGCATTCTTGTCTGCATGGGCCTCACGGTATGGTGGTCACGATCCGCTCGCGGTCCAGGAACCGTGTCGCCCCCCTGAGGACGAGGAGGAGGACGAGGGCGATTGCAAGGAGCACACCCTCGACCGTCCAGGTCACCTGGAACCCGACCCCCAGCAACCCGGCCGAGGCCGAGAAGAAGAAGATGACCAGGAAGATCACGGCCATGTTGATGATCTGGTTCTCCCGCATGCCGAGGAGGAGCTGGACAAGTCCGAGGAGGCCGACGGCCACGGCGATGAAGGCCGGGACGACGACGAGGATGTGGAAGATCATGGGGCCGGACGGGAGGGCGGGTGTCCCTGTGAGGGCCGATGTCCCGGCGACGATGACAGCCGCACCGGCGAGGGTGAGGGCGTAGGCCGGGAGGGTGACGCCGAGCACCTTGCCGAGCCAGATGTCCCTGAGCGGGAGGGGCGAGCAGAGGAGGGTCTCGATCGTCCCCTCTGTCTTCTCCCGCAGGAAGGCCTGTCCCGAGAAGATGTAGCCGATGAAGATCCCGATCACAACGAGGAGCATGAACCCGACACGGTCGAGGGCGGCGGAACCGCCGGTGCTGAGCGCGGCCGGGACCGCGGTTGTGGAGAAGACGAGGGTGACGATGACGGCCGAGATCAGGAGCTGGCGCGACCTGAAGACCTGCCCTGCCTCCTTTTTTGCGACGGTGAAGATGCCGTTCATGCCGATCCCTCCGCCTGCCGCACGGCGGCAAGATAGATCTCCTCCAGGGACCGGCGCTCCCGCGTGACCTCCTCGATGCCGCACCCGGCGGTGACGAGTGCCCGGACAATCTCTGCGGCGCTCTCGCCGGCGAAGGTGGCGCTGACGGTCTCCCCCTCACGGGAGAGTCCGCCGGTTCCCGGCACCGTGCCGAGGACGGCGACGGCCCTTTCTGCCGAGGCGGGGTCAGAGAGGACGACCCGGAGGTGCGTCCCCTCCCTGCCGCCCCGCAGGTGTTCGACGGTGTCGAAGGCCCTCACCTTCCCCTGGTGGAGGATGGCGACCTTGGAGCAGACCCGCTGGATCTCGTCCAGGTTGTGGGAGTTGACAAAGACGGTCATCCCTTCCTTCCGGGAGAGGTCAAGGATCAGGTCCCTGACCATCCTCTGCGCCTCCGGGTCGAGGCCCGCCGAGGGTTCGTCAAGGAAGAGCACCTCGGGGTCGTGGAGGATCGCCCGCCCGAGGCCGAGTTTCCGCTTCATGCCTGTCGAGAAGGTGCCGACAAGACTGTCCTGTCTCTCTGTAAGCCCGGTGAACTCCAGGATCTCCGTCGCCCGCCCCACAGGGTCGGGGACGCCGTACAGGCGTGCATAATACTCCAGGTTCTCCCGGGCGCTGAGGGTGTCGGAAACCCCGTTTTTGTCGAGGAGGACGCCGACCCGCCCGCGTGTCCCGTCTTTCGCGGCGAGGGACTCGCCGAAGACGAGCGCCTCCCCCTCTGTCGGGCGCAGGAGGCCGAGGATGCACCGCATGGTCGTCGTCTTCCCGGCGCCGTTCGGGCCGAGGAAGCCGAAGACCTCGCCCTTCTCCACGGAGAAGGTGATCCCCTTCAGGACCTCCCTCCTGTTGAAGGTCTTTTTCAGGTTTTTTACGTCAATGATGCTCATGTATTGCTCCTTTTATGATGGTGTCTTCAGTCATTGCGATCCGTTCTTTCCCCGAGAGATCCGGAGCACGCCCTTTTCCGTTGCCATCAGGACGAGGACCCCGGCGATCGCCGCGACAGGGAGGGAGAGGAGGGCATGGAGTTTCGGGTCGCCTGTCGTTGCCGCTCTGAGGGCGATGAAGACGACGATTGTCGCTGTTCCCGCGGCAACCCCGGCGTACCATGCCCTCCTGACGGCCTCTGCCGGGAACCTGGTCATCTCGTCCCGGTACATCTGCCGCAGTGTCGGGAAAAAGATCCCGATCATGCCGCCGATGACCAGGGCCAGCGTGACCGGACTCATGTCGTCGGTGATGCCGAGCCAGACGAGGGTGAGGCCGAGCCATGCCACGAGGAGGCCGACGAAATTGGTCAGGAGATTAATTGCCGTCTCTCTCCGGATCATTCCACGTCCCCCATCTCTCTGTACTTCCATCCAAAGAATGCTGCACTGATGCCCATGCAATAGAAAATAGCCATGAGCACTTCTGTGGCCTGCAGTTCAATGGTGCCGGTAAAATCGATACAGAGGAGGACCATTGCAAGCCAGAACGTGATGATCCACGAGTCGGAAAGCGCCGCCCTCCGCATTCTTTTGTCGCGCTCGTCCGGGTCCTCTGCCTCTCCTCCCCGCGACCTGAGATAGATGCCGGTCATACTCGTGACGATCAGGGCCGCACCTGCCACGATGATGAAGAGGGCGACCCGCGGCTGGTCCGTAAAGATGGCCCGGGCCGGTATCCCCGCGGTAATGAGGAGGAGTCCGACGATCAGGCCGAGCCAGTACCTTTCTTTCGCTTTTTGCTTCATTCCACATCCCCCTTCCTGAAGAGCCACCACTGGAAGACCTTCGCCGAGACTGTCGTCAGCAGGATCGTGGAGATGATCACGTCTGTCGACGAGAGGGCGAGCACTCCCATGTTCTCCAGCCAGAAGAGGGCGAAGAGGTACAGGACAGTGAGGAACCAGGCGTAGGTGATCCCGTAGGCCCCGATCTTCCTCGTCCTCTCGTCCTGCTCCGGCCCCTCCTCCTGCCGCATCGCCCGTGTGCCGGCGAAGAGGAGGACGATGATCCCGGAGGTGATGAACATGCCTGTCACCGTCTCGTCCTCTCTCCCCGTGACCTCCCGGACAGTGCCGATGGCGAGGAGGAGGACACCGAAGGCGGTCCAGAGGAGATAGCGCGTTCTGTTCTTCATCTCTGTCACCTCCTCAGGCCCCGACCTCCCGCGCGAGGCGCCAGGACGAGGCCTTCCATGAGATGGCCATGACAAGGACCGTCGCGAGGATGACGGTGCCGACGTCGAGGGTGATGAGACCGAGTTCGTTGACCCAGAAGAGGGCGAAGAGGAAGAGGAGGGTGGCGAACCACGACCTTGCCGCGGCCTTTGCGCCTATGCTCTCCGTCATCTCGTCAGACTCGATGCCGTCGCCGAAGCGCTGGTGCCTGAGGACACCGATGGTAGCCATCGCCGCCCCGGCCGCGACCATGCCTGAGGAGATGGCCGTGCTCGTGACGGCGCCGGTGATCGGGAGGGCGATGCCTGCCGCCGCCACCAGGACGCCGGCACATATCTGGAGGAGGTATCGTGTTTTCATGGGATCACATGTGAGAAATACATCACTATATGTGGGGTATTCATCACTTCCCCTATATACTTTGTGGGATATTTCTCACATCGGTGCGGATTGCCGTACCTCATACTCCCCCTTCAGGTACTCTCTTCACGCCCCGTGTGTGAAAATCCTGGACCGCGAGGAGATAGCGTGAGGTCAGGCAGATGGATTCTCTTAATGGAATTACAGAGAGGCGCTGATCATGAAAAGAGAGTCCGTATGGATTCAAAAAACAATATTCTTATGCTGACCCGGAAGATCATTGCGCTATGGCAGAAATTAAACATCTTGGCATCTTTTCGGTTGCAAAGATCTCAGGCGTCCTCTACCTGATCATCGGACTGATCGTCGGTTTCATCTTCGCCCTCCTCTCCCTCCTCGGCATGGTCGCGCCCGGGGGTGCTGGCATGGCCACGGCAGGACTCGGAGGCATTGCTCTTCTTATCATGACATTCTTCTTTGCTATCTTCTACGGGATCCTCGGTTTCATCATCGGCGGACTCTTTGCATGGCTCTATAATATCGCCGCGGCATGGGTCGGCGGGATCGAGATGGAGATCAGGGAGTGAGGTCCCCCTCTCACCTCACCTCGTCGAAGAGACCGTACTGCCTTTTGAGCACGTCTCTCACCTTGTCGGACTCCACCCATCCCCTGTCGAGTTCGGAGACGATCCCATCGATCTCGCGTGCGAGTTCGATGATCTTCGGGGCGAGCGGTGACTCCTCAAGGGCGGCGAAGCCGATGATCCCCTGGAGGGGGTTCCTGATCTCGTCGTTCAGGACGGCAAACTGTCCCATGTTCCTTTCTATCTGTTGATATGCCTCACGTGCCTCCTCTTCCATCCTCTTCCTCTCGGTGATGTCCCGTGCGATGGAGAGGACGACGTCCTGGCCATTCTGGGTGAAGAGGTGGAGGTTGACCTCGACGAGAATGGCCTGCCTCTCTCTGTTGAAAAATGCTCCCTCGACCCTGCAATGTCTGGTGGCGAGGAGGGTCTGGGTTATCTCGCCCGTACGATCATCGATACAGGCATCAACAATGTCCCGCAGGGGGACCCGGAGCAGTTCTTCGTGAGGATAACCAAGCATTGCGGTGGCGGCATCATTTGCCTCAAGGATCCTGACCTCTCTCCCTGGTTTCGGGATCTCGGTGACGAGGATTGTGTCGGTCACGTTTTTGAAGAACTCCCTGTACTTCTCCTCGCTCTTTGCCAGGGCACGTTCTGCCTGTTTCCTGGCAGTGATCTCGATGAGAGTGCCGACCACTGCCGGTTTTCCCTGGTAGAGATACGACGAGCAGAAGACCTCGACAATGATCTCGCTCCCGTCTTTTGTTCTTCCCGGGAGTTCTGCATGGAAGGACGCCTCGGGGTCGGTCATATGAAGGTCCAGGGTCTCCCTGCCCTCCAGGGAGAGGAGAGAACTGAGCCTGACTTTATCAATGAGTTCTTCCCTTCGATACCTGAAAATCTCGCAGAAACGTGGGTTGGCCTGTTTGAGGAGATCGTCCTGGACGATGAAGACCCCGGCGAGCGACCTCTCGACAGGCCTGCGGTATATCTCCTCTGTTCTCGCCCTCTGGACGGCCGCCCCGATGATCCGCCCGATTGCAGGGACTGCGTCCAGTTCTGCGGGAGACCAGAGATTTTCTTCGGTGCAGTAGTCCATACCGATGAACCCCCACCATCTCCAGCCCGCAAAGATCGGCGCCTCCACGAGGGAGAGGACTCCCTGTGGTTCCAGATATGCACGTTCGATCGCGGGGAAGGTGCGGACGGTCCCGGCAACGACCCGCCCGGCCGAGAGGATCTCCTGCCAGCGGGGTGCAGCCCTGCTGTACGGCAAAGCCTGCAATGCAGGGTTATCGATCTGCTGCGGCGTCCTCGTAGCCGTCCACTCGTGCACCTGGTTCATCAGGACCTCGCCGGTGACCGGGTCGGTTGTGTTCTTGAAGATATAGACCCTGCTTGCCCCTGTTGCCTCGCCAAGTTGCCTGAGCACGCCCGGGATCTCGTCTTCCCATTCCGACGCACCGAGGAATCTTTCCGCGGCATAGTTAACGGCTTGCAATACCCTTTCTCTCCTTTTCAGTGCGATTTCCACGGCTTCTCGCGGGTTCCTGTAGCGGGGGAGGAAGGTGTCTCTCTGGCCTCGTCGCCCCATTGTCCTCTGACCTGTCCGAATGGGGGATAATACCGGATTCTGCCTGCGTTTCATTGGCATGGGTGTGGGGTCTGGTGTTGTTTCTCTTCCGGGTCTTTCGGCACCAGTCTCCCTGGCGGTGCCGCCTGCTGTTGTGCCAATCTGTATCAGAACCGAACACTCTTCCTCCGTGAACCCGTGTTTTTGCGTGCTGGCCAGAGTGAGCGCCCCTATCACCCTCTCCCCGGCGCGGAGGGGGACGCTGGCAAGGGAGACGATCCCGAGCGTCGTGGCCTGTTCGGGGTGTAACCTGGCATGATCCCCGGTGAAGACGGGTTGTCCCTTGCGGAACACTGTATCATAAAATGGACTGTCGATTCCGATCTCCCCGATCCGTGCCGCAGGGACACCCGAGGTGCAGATCACCCTGGTTTCCCCCTGATCATCCGTGGCCAGGTCGATCCACCCGATCGGGAAGTCCAGTGTCTGGAGAGTCGAAGCAAGGAGGCCTTCGAGGTCTGCATGGTCGTAAAGAGGTCTTTCCTTCTCTTTCCTCTCTTCCTTTTCACGCTGGTCGCTGGCCCTGTCCGTCGTGCCGGGACATGAGGCGTGGACAGGAGATACTTGTAGAGACTCTTTCCTCTGAAAGGACATGCATTCATCTCGCTCGCAAGAAGGGGATTGCGGGTATATCGTGAATACTCGCAATTGATAGATATATTGTTCTATCCGTCATTCCCTCTAAAAATGTCATTTTATTATATATCGGATGTTTTATTGTTAAATCCCCTGGAGGAGAGGAATTTAATCCTCTGATGCTCCTGTCCCCCTCGTCTCGCTTTCATATGCCCTCCTCTCCGGTTTTGTCTCCTCCAATTCTTGCGTTCTGGTGACAGGCGGCCGTACCAGCGCCCGCAATCTTGCGGTGGAGAGGTTGCGCACCTCCCGCCGCACCTCTGCGATGAGTTCGCGGATGACGATACGCTCCTTCACCTCCCCGTCTTCATGGACGGCCGAGAGGCGGTGGAGGGAGTACAGCCCGATAATGAATGCAAAGAAGAAGAAGAAGTCCCAGTGCTGGAAGTCGAGGGTGTTCAGGACAATGGTGCCCGCCGGGTCGCTCCAGGTGAGGGTGAGGGATGCCTGCCGTGCGGCGAAGAAATCGGCAAAAAGCCCGCCGACGATGGGGGCGATCCCTGCGGCGAGGTAGTTGGTGATGCTTGCGGCTGCGATATATGCGGTGGCGTGGCCCTGCGGTGCGAGTTTGAGGCCGATGTAGTTCGTGGAGAGGGTGACCCCGGCCGTCGAGATCCCTGTGAGGATATGGATGGCGATGAGGAGGGGGACAGTGAGGAAGTACGGGTCAGGAAGCGTGGTGAAGGTCCAGGCCAGGATCGCGATCATGAAGATCGGGCCGCTGATCTGGAGGACCGACTTGTGGCTGAGGCGGTCGGCGGTGTGTCCCCAGACCTTGAATGAGGCGACCGAAGCGATCTGGCTGAGGACGACAAGGGCGATCACCCACCCGATGTTCATGCCAAGTTTCTGGAGCATGTAGACGGTGAAGAAGGGGGTGGCGAGGTTGACGGCGAAGTTCCAGGAACCGAGGAAGATGAGGAGGTTCCGGAAGTTCCTGTCAGAGGCCGGTTCCATCAGGATCGTGCGGATCTCCGGGGCCTCCTCCTCCTGGATCAGGGGCTCAGGCGTCCTGGAGAGGATGATGATCCCGGCCATCCCGGCGAGGTATCCGCCCAGGAAGAGGATAGAATAGGCGGTGAGTTCTCCCCCGGTCCCTGTTTTCCAGAAGTCGATGAAAAAGGCGGCGGCCAGGGAGAGGATGATGGCAAGGATTGTGGAGAGGCGCATCCTCCTGGAGAAGAAGTCCCCGATCTCTGCCTGCGGGAGGAGGTCATGTATCCACGAGTTCCATGCACAGTGCGAGATGCCAGCCAGGATGGAGTAACAGCACATCGCCCCGACGAGTGCCCAGACCGCTCCCGGTGGCGGGACAAGGAAGGGGATGACGGCGATGACAGCCCAGAACGTCCTGGCCATGAATGAAGCCGTGACCGTAAGGCGCCGGCGGTTCCGGATCTTTTCCACCAGGTAGACTGCCGGCATCTGGAAGAGTTCTGCGAGGGGGGGAATGGCGGCGAGGAGGCCGATGATCGTGTTCGAGGCGCCGAGATGGAGGGCGAAGGCGACGAGGAAGACCCCCCCGGTGAGGGTGACCATTGCCTGGGTGACTATCCCGTCCCAGAGGACGAGGCGGAGACCGCGCCTCCGTTCGTCCGTACTCATATTCTCTGTCGGGTTCAGGTCCTGCATCCCGTCAACGTTCCCCCTGTATACGTGAAGGGTCTGTACCGCGCTATGAAAACGTTGTGAAGGGATCAGATTGCTTTATATCGGATGTATCCCCGGCCGAACGCAAATATCCCCGATCAAATCATGCGGATCTCGCAAGGTGGCGGGAAGGAGGAGGCGAGGTGCGGTGGATGAACTCTTCACGGTGGGATGCGGTCGGTTTTCTGGCCCGGGCAGAGGTGAACCCCGGACACGGGGCATGGTTGCCTGAGCAGGATGCGGCCGGCAACGACCTCGTCATGGCCGGGGCGTCCCCCTCGCGCACCTGCGTCCCTGAAGACCCCTGTCGCGGGATTTTTCACACCCCCTCCATCTGCTTCGCCGGACAGACATTGCAGATGGAGAAGAGCACCTCCTCCTCCTTCTCCCGGAGAGGGCAGTAATATTCCTCCCCCCTCTTCTCGACGACGAATCCGCCGGGGAAGGGTGTGCCGACAGGGTGGCCAGGCCCCCCCTCGACGAACATCACGAAACCTGCCATCAGGTAGTAGAAGAGGGTGTGGAGGGGATTTTTCAGGCCGAAGTCGGTGTCGCCGTCGTCCAGGCACCCCGGGACGATGAGGCCGACGAACATGTCAAAGCGATCCGGGTCGGCGATCCGGCCCTCCAGCCCCGCAAAAGATCCTGAACGGTGGCCGAGCATCAGGCGGTGGTAGGCCCCGAAGAGTTGCGCCTCGAAGTACGGCCGCACGCGGGAGCGGTACGGTTCCGGGAGGCGGTCGACTTCCTTCCTGACCCCCCCGCCGATCCGCTGGAGGTCGAAGAGGGTGTACCTCTCCACCTCGACGGCGATCGCCTCTGCAAGACTGCCGCGGCTCCTGCACCGGGCAAGGCGGTCGGCGGCGGCATGGATACGGTCGGCAGGGTCGGGCATGGACTCTCCGGGGTCATCCCCACCTGATCTTCATCAGACTGACAAACATCTTCCACGAATACGAGAGCCTGAAGGTCGACCCCTCCGAGTGCTTCCAGGTGATCGGGTACTCCCTCACCTGATACCCCTTCTTCTGCAGACGCCAGAGGATCTCGAGGTCGGTCTCAAAACCCCTGCCCTGCAGGTCGTCGACGATGTCCATGACCGCCTCCCTTGTGAACACCTTCGCACCGCACTGGGTGTCCCTGAAGGGAAGGCCGAAGAGGATGTGCGCAAAGACGATATTGAATATCCTGCTTATCGCCCTCCGCATAAGGGGCTGTTTGATGGTGATCTTTGATCCCTTCAGTCTCCGCGAACCGATCAACCCGTCTGCTCCGTCCAGGGCATCGAACATCCCCTTTATCTCGGCAGGTTCGGCCGATTCGTCCGCGTCGGCAAAACCGATCCTCTGTCCGTGCGACGCCCTGAAACCCTCGATGATCGCGCCTCCCTTCCCCAGGCGTTCTGGATATCGCAGGAGTCTGACCTCCGGGTTCTCCTTCGAGACCTCCCCGACGATCTCCGCCGTGCGGTCGGGCCCGTCGCATACGACGATGATCTCGTGCCCGGAGAATGCCCGGGTAAATGCGGTGAGGACCGACCTGATCCTTGCTTCTTCGTTATATGCTGGTATAATCACTGAATAGAGACCTTTCTCTCCCATGTACGCCTCAATGTCCTTTTTCGGTGGTGAACGCGAGGACGATCCTTCGTGTCAGATCATCGGCGTAACGCTATATACGATTTTATACCTGCCCCCTCTCTCCCCCGTCCCTCCGGCGACACTATATAGGGGCAGAATAACCATTAATCTACGATAACCATGGACCGATCTCCTCCGGCGCTTTCGGTGGTCCTTCCGTCCCTGAACGAAGAAGTGACCATCGCCGACTGCATCACCAGGATCAGGCGGGTCTTTGCAGACCTCGGTATCGAGGGGGAGATCGTCATCGCCGATTCGTCCCAC
>NZ_CALFSA010000244.1 GCF_937919355.1 uncultured Methanofollis sp.
GATGATCCTTGCCCAGACGATCCTGATCCTCCCCATCATGACCGGGCTCACGATCACCGCACTCTCGGGGGTGGACGCGACGATCAGGGACACGATCCTCTCTCTCGGGGCGACACGCTTCCAGTTCTTGAGGCACGTTGTCAGGGAGGCGCGGTTTGCGATCCTCGGGGCTGTTGCCCTCGGTTTCGGCCGGGCGATCTCCGAAGTCGGTGCGGCGATCCTCATCGGCGGGAACATCTACGGACGGACTCGGGTCCTGACGACGGCGATCTCCCTCAACACCTCGCAGTGGAACATCGGGACCTCGATCGCCCTCGGGATCATCCTCCTCGGCATCGCCCTCGTCGTGAACACGGTGGTGACCGTTTACCAGCAGAGGTGAACCATGATCGAACTCAGGCATGTTGCAAAGAATTTCGGCGAGAAGGTCGTGCTGACAGATGTGAACGCGGTGATCGAGGACGGCGAGATCTTTGCGATCATCGGCCCCTCGGGGTCGGGCAAGTCCACCCTCCTCCGCCTGATCAACCTCCTCGACACTCCCTCGGGGGGAGAGATCCTCCTCGACGGCGCCGACATCCACGCGAACCGGGCGAGTGCACTCGGGTTCAGGCGGCGGATGGCGATGGTCTTCCAGAAACCTGCGGCCTTCAATGAGAATGTCTATGACAACATCGCGATCGGCCTGCGGATGAGGCATATCCCTGAGGCCGAGATCAGGGAGAAGATCACGGCGGCCCTGGAGGTGATCGGGCTCTCCGGTTACGAGAAGCGGAAGGCAAAGACCCTCTCTGGTGGTGAGATGCAGAGGGTTGCCATCGCCCGTGCGATCGTCACCGACCCTGCCGTCCTCCTCCTCGACGAACCGACTGCAAACCTCGACCCGGTGGCGACCGAGGCGATCGAGGAACTGGTGGTTCGGATCAACAGGGACCTGAACCAGACGGTGGTCCTCTCGACACATGACATGCTCCAGGGGCAGCGACTCGCCCACAGGATCGGGGTCTTGATGGACGGTGTCTTTGCGCAGATCGGCACCCCACGGGAGGTCTTCGCGATGCCGAAGAGCAGGAATGTGGCGCGGTTTGTCGGGATCGAGAACCTCATAGGGGGAGTGGTCCGGGAAACACGCGACGGGATTGCTTCCATAGTTGCCGGCGAGGTGACGGTTGTCGCTGTTACTCCCCTTGCGCCGGGCACGAAGGTCTGTGCCTGCATCAAACCTGAGGACATCACCATCCACCTTTCTGACGGGACCGGTATCTCGGCGCGGAACGTTCTCTCCGGCAGGGTGACCGGGGTGAAGGCCTACGGCCCCCTCAACCACCTCACGATCGACTGCGGCATCCCCTTCGCCGCCCTTATCACCTGGAAGTCTGCCGAGGACCTCGGCATCAGGGAGGGTATGGCGGTGAAGATCTCCTTCAAGGCCAGTGCCGTCCACGTCGTCGAGGATTAATTCCTTTTCGGGATCTGTAGATTGTCTGTTCAGAAGTGCTTTTATGGGGGCTTTTATGGCGTCCTTCTTTTTGCTGCCCGCTTCCTCCCGTATCTCTCCAGTCCCCAGGCGAGCACAAGGCCAATGACAAAACCCACCGTGATATTCGTCAGAACTGAGAGTGCGGCGATGACCACGGTGACAAAGATGGAATCGGTCTTCATGCTGTGTTTGCCGAGTTCCACCGCCGCAAAGATGAGGAGGCCGCCAAAGACCCCCAGTGGGATGAGGGCGAGGCTCTCTGGCGAGGCGAAGAAGAGGGCGAAGCCCAGGAAGATGATGCCGGCGATGATGTTCGAACCTCCTGTCCTGGCGCCGAACCTGTACTGGGCGGCAAGGCCACCAGCACCGTGACACATGGGAAACCCGCCGAAGGGAACTGAGACAAGGTTCATGACGCCGATCGTCCGGGAGAGGCGGTCGGGGTCGACCTCGGTTTTGAAGAGGTCACGCGTCAGGAGGGACGTTGCAAGGATCGCATTGGTGAGGGTCAGGGGGATCTGCGGCGGGACGAGGTACCAGGCGGCGAAGAAGAGGTCGGCAGGGTTCGGGAGGACGAGTGTGGGTAAGGATATCATCGAGAGAGCAGGGAGGCCCGCAGTGAGCACTCCGGCACCGACGCCGATACCAAGGACGAGAAGGGCTGAGAGGTCCCTGACCTCCCAGCGGAGCGCGGCGAGGAAGAAC